>JBEKUF010000193.1:0-6113 GCA_049515295.1 Verrucomicrobiia bacterium
ATGGTTCCTACCAGGAGGTCTACCCGCCCGTCGGGGCGGATATTCCACAGCCTCCGGATGGCGCGATTGAAATCGATGCCGGCGGCCTGACATATTATTACGCCGGCGGCGCGTTTTACGTGCAGCAAGACAACGGATTCGTCGTGGCGTCCACGCCCATCGGCGTCACAGTGCCGGACCTGCCACCCGGAGCCATCCAGGTGTCGGTCAACGGCAACCTCGCCTATCAATTCAACGGCGTCTATTACCAGCCGATGTTCGTGGATGGCGTGACCCAATACCAAACGTTCCTGCCGTGATTATCACGAAGATCTAATGCGGCATCGGGGCGGCTGTCGCACCGTTTGACGGCGGCGGTTTGGCACCGTAGAGAAACAGCATGGGTCGCCAGATGCGCTTGGATCAGGCTCGCTCGTTGTGCTCCGCCTCGGGGTCACGGGACCACTCCCGAAAACCGTCCCCTGACCCGCAAGGCGGGAAGTCTGTCCCTTTCCCCGAATGCCGCCGATGATGTCGATAGTAGGTCCGCCACTGCCGGCAAATCGCCCACAATGGCGAGGGATTGCAGAAGCAATGCCTGAGGCGTATCATCCGATTTCGTCACAGAACCGGAAGACAGCGTCGGCTCGCGCAGAAGCATGCGGTGCCGCTTGGGCCATTTGATCGGCGCGCTTGCCTTCCGATCAGCGAGAACCGCAGGGGGGTTGGGCTCATTCCAGAGATGATCGACAGGCAGTCAGATGGCCGCGAGGCGGAGGCACCCAGTGGAAGGTGCTCGTGGAGACAGCGTGGAATCTTGGGCGCGGTGTGCGCGTTGGTCATCGGGACTTACGCATATACGGCCCATTCCGGCTTTCTCACATCGTCCAGTCTGAGCGCGGATCGCAACTACTACAATTTGCTCGTGCAGGGCTTTCGCGCCGGCCAACTCAGTTTGAAGAAAGAGGTGCCGCCCGGGTTCGCCAGCCTCGCCGACCCCTACGATCCTGCTGCCTACGCCCGCTACGTGGTGCTCGACACGAGTTATTACAAGGGGAAGTTCTACCTCTATTTCGGAGTGGTGCCCGCTTTGGTGCTTTTCTGGCCCTCTGTGGCGTTGACCGGCCACTATCTGCTTCAAAAAAATGCGGCAGCGATCTTTTGTCTGGTAGGTTTTCTGGTGAGCACGGGCCTGCTGTGGGCGCTCTGGCGGCGCTACTTTGCCGCAGTCAGCGTCGCGGCGGTCGCCGCCGGCACGCTGGCACTGGGCTTGGCCACGTTCACGCCGTTTCTGTTGGCGCGGTGTGAAGCGACCGAGGTAGCCATCAGTTGTGGGTATGCGCTGACGATGCTGGCCCTGGCGGCGATTTGGAAGACGTTGCACGAACCGCAACGGAGGTGCCGGTGGCTGGCGGCAGCCAGTCTGGCCTACGGGTTGGCTGTGGGAGCGCGACCTTCCTTGTCGTTCGGTGCGGTCATCCTGCTGGTGCCGGTGGCCCAAGCCTGGCGTGAGCGCCGGGCGGTGTTGGCTCCGTTGCTGGCGGCGACCAGCCCGATGGTGGTTATCGGGCTGGGACTGATGATATACAATTTCTTGCGGTTCGATAGTCCGTTCGAGTTCGGCTGGCGCTACGCGCTGTCCGGCGTCCGTCAGGACACGGCCAAAATTTTCCATCTCCGCTATCTCTGGTTCAACTTCCGAGTCTATTTTCTGGAGCCGGCGCGCTGGAGCGGTCAATTTCCATTTGTGCATGACATCACCCTGCCGCCCTGGCCGGCGGGCATTATCGGGGTTGACGCGCCCTTTGGCGTGTTGACCAATACTCCGCTGGTGTGGCTGGCGCTGGCCGTGCCGCTGGCGTGGCGCAGTCGGTCAGCGGAGGCGCGTTCCAGCTTACGTGGGCTCTTGACAGCGGTAGTCTTGCTTTTCGGGAGTTGCGCGCTGACCCTGGTTCTTTTCTGTGCCGCAGAAAATCGCTATGAAGTGGACTTCTTGCCCGCATTGGTGTTGCTGGCGGTGATTGGCATCTTAAGTTTGGAGCGTGCAGTGGCTGGCCAGCCGGTCTGGCGGCGCGCGGTGCGCTGGGGCTGGGGCTTGCTCTTGGGCTTCTCAGTGGCGTTTAACCTGTTGGCCAGCGTCGAGCGATGTGCCGAGCCGCACAACAATCTGGGAAAAATCCTGCTGAAAGCGGGCCATGTTCCAGATGCCATTGCGCAGTTCGGGCAGGCGCTGCGTCTCAAGCCCGATTTCGCCGAGGCGCACTACGACTTGGGGGTCGCCTTGGCGCAAGCAGGCCGGGTACAGCAGGCGATCAGCCATTACGAACAGGCCGTACGCATCAAGCCCGATTTCGCCGATGCGCACAACGCTCTGGGAGGGGCCCTGTGGAACGCCGGGAATGTTCGAGACGCCATTGTGCAGTTCGAGCAGGCGCTGTGGATCAAACCCGATCTTGCCGACGCGCACAACAGTTTGGGGGTCGCCTTGGAGCAAGCAGGCCGGGTACAGGAGGCGATCGGCCATTACGAACAGGCGTTGCGGATCGATCCCGATTACCCCGATGCTCACAACAACCTGGGAATCGCCTTGATGAGACAGGGTAGGCTGGCGGAGGCCATCGGCCACTATGAGCAGGCACTGCGGGTCAAACCGGATTATGTCCAGGCCCAATGCAATTTGGGGAATGCCCTGCTGCGGACAGGCAACGCCCAGGAGGCGATCGGCCATTACGAACAGGCGCTACGGATCACGCCCGATTTCGCCGAGGCGCACTTCAATCTGGGGCTTGCCTTGGAGAAAGTCGGCAGGGTTCAAGAGGCGATCGGACACTACGAGCAGGCGCTGCGAATCAAACCCGATTTCGTCCAAGCCCAGAATGCCCTGGCGCGAGCCCGGGCTGTTCAGTGAAAGGCAGGCTTGGGCAGTGGCGCAGGAAATTAGACGTGCTACGTCTGGCGCCCGATTTCGCCGAGGCGCACGTTACACAATGCCAGGACTCTGCCACTTCCTCAATTCCGGACCCGTCGTATCTTGTCAGGCATGCCCGGCTGCCGGCTAGTCCTGTTTCCGTTGCTCGTGGTATTCCATCTCCAGATTGACGTCCCAGATGTTGGTCTTGTCGGTGCGCCCTTCCAGAATGTTGTCCACCGCCATCATCGCTGTGAGCATGCTGTGATCCTGATTGTTGTACCGATGCATGCCGTTTCGACCGATGAGGAAGAGGTTGGGAATGGCGTCCACGTAACGGCGGACAACGTCCAGCTGCGGATAACTGCCGAAATAGGCCGGGTATGCCTTGAGCATACGCACGACGTGACCGTCCAGCACATCCGACGGATCGACCATCCCGATGGCCTGCATTTCACGGGTGCCAAAGGCAATCAGGTCGTTGTCCGGCATTGTCCACAGGGCATCGCCCTCGTTGACAAAATATTCAAGGCCGACCCAGACCGTGTCCTTCGGGTTGGCCACGAGGTAGGGACTCCAGTTGTTGAAAACCTGGACGCGGCCGACGAGCACCTCACGCGCCTGGATGTAAATCCAATTGTCTGGCACGGCGCGAGCCGGTGGTTTGCCGTGTTCGCGTACGTGCAACTTGCGCAGCAACAGACCGACCGTGAGGAAGTCCCGGTAGATCAATCCGCGGGCCACTTCCTGCACCTCGGCCGGTGGCGGCGGGGTAATCCCGTCCATGAGATGCTTGATGGGCATGGTGGAAAAGAAGTAGTCGCATTCGACCTGGCGGATGGCGTTGGTTTGCGTGTCCTCGACCGTGACGGCGCGGACCTTGCCATCGGCGAGGTGCACCCCGGTGATTCGGTGGTGCAAGACGACATCCCCGCCGCATTGTTGCACCTGGCGGGCAACGGTTTCCCACATTTGGCCGGGGCCGAGCTTGGGGTAAAAGAACTGCGAGATCAGGCTGATCTCGCGATCGCGCTGCTGCTTCTGAAAATCGCCGCCCAGCAGATCCCTCACCGCCTGGCTGATGGCGCGTTTCAGTGACAACCCCTTTACGCGCTGCGCGCCCCAGTCGGCGCGGATCTTCGAGCAGGGCAGACCCCAGACTTTCTCCGTATAGTCCTGGAAAAATGTCCGGTACAGCCGGCGACCGAAGCGATTGATGAAGAACGCGTCGAGGTACGTTTCGTCCTTGAGTGGGAAAGCGCGCGCGCGAAGGTAACTCAGGAAAATGAGGAACGTGTTCCAGAGGCCAAGCCGCCAGGCAACCAGCAACGTAATTCCCAGCGGATACGGCAGAAAATTCCCGCGGTAAAAAATCCGCGACAGGCGCCGTCGCAGGAGCATCACTTCGTCTTCCTGCCCGGGGTCTGGCGCCGGGCGGCGCACGGTGTGTGTCTTGTGGCCGGGACCCGGGTACGACGGCTCGGCAGTCAGTACCTCCTGGATGACTTCCCGAGCGAACGCGACTTCCAAGGGGTTTTCGGCCGGGTCGGCTGCTGGCGCTCCCTGCGGCGGCAGGATATTAAACCACCAGTTCATCACCCGATCACTCTTGGAGAAGAAACGGTGGCCGCCGAGATCAATCCGGTTTCCCTTGTAGTTGCGGGTTTGCGCAAGACCACCCAGATCGCCGCTCTGCTCGAATACGATCGGCTTGATGTCGCTGCGCCTGAGCAGTTCATAGGCCGCCGTCAATCCGGCAGGACCGGCTCCGGCTATGACGGCGATCTTCATACGAGTGTCAGGATAACCACGGTGAAATAGACTACGAATTCCATCGCTCCATGTCACCCTGTAAAACGTCGCCTGCCCAATAGCGGGGTGCATCTTGATACTGCCACCATTCGAGACGGGAAGATGTAGCCACGGCGCTCTGTCGCCGTGCCGGGATGCGCCCCGACGGAGCGGGGCGGCTACAGCGCGGCCAAATGTGGTGATGCGCACGGGGCAGGCTCAATGGCCCTTTGGGACTTGACCTTTCACAGCCAGTCAGGGGTAATTCCCGCCACCGGATGCTAGGACTGTGACGAAACGATCGGCGGCACAATGAAGAATGCATGGACATCACTGGCCGTTGTGTGCGCACTGGTCGTCGGGATTTATGCGTGCGCGGCCCACTCCGGTATTCCCCTGTCGGGGCGGATGAGCGCGGCTGACAATTACTACAATCTATTGGTGCAGGCTTTTCGCGTCGGCCAACTCAACCTGAAGATAGAGGTGCCGCCCGCGCTCGCGCAGCTCGGCGATCCCTACGCTCCGAGCGCCTTTGCTTCTTATCGTCTGGAAGCGGGTGACATGAGTTATTACAAAGGGAAGTTATACCTGTATTTCGGGGTCACACCCGCCGTGGTGATGTTCTGGCCGTATGTGGCGTTGACGGGCCAGTATCTGCTTCAACGAGACGCCGTGGTGATTTTCTGCCTTGTCGGTTTCCTGGCCAGCGTAGGTCTGCTGCGGGCGCTGTGGCGGCGTTACTTCGCCGAAGTCAGCGTGGCGGTGGTGGCCGTCGGCGTGCTCGCCCTCGGCTTGGCGACGGGTGTGCCGGTCATGCTGGCGCGGTGTGATGTGTACGAGGTGTCGATCAGTTGTGGGTATGCGCTGACGATGCTGGCGGTAGCGGGGATTTGGAAGGCACTGCATGAGTCGGCGCGACGGTGCTGGTGGCTGGCGGCGGCGAGTCTGGCCTACGGGCTGGCCGTGGGAGCGCGGCCGTCGTTGTTGTTTGGTGCGGTCATCCTGCTGGTGCCGGTGGCCCAGGCTTGGCGTGAGCGGCGGACGGTGTTGGCTTCGTTGCTGGCGGCGACGGTTCCCATTGCACTGATTGGGCTGGGGCTGATGCTCTATAATGCGTTGCGATTCGATAGTCCCTTCGAGTTCGGCCTACGGTACCAATTGGCCGGAGACCCGCATCTTACACGCCAGTTCTTCAGTCTGCGGTATCTGTGGTTCAACTTCCGGGTCTATTTCTTGGAACCGGCGCGCTGGAGCGGTCAGTTTCCGTTCGTGCATGACATTACAGTGCCCCCGCTGCCTGCGGGCCATGGAGGAGTTGAGCACGCCTTCGGCGTTCTGACCAACGTTCCGCTGGTGTGGTTGGCGTTGGCCGTGCCACTGGGATGGCGGGAGCGCTCAGCGGAGGCGCGCTCCGTTTTAGGTGGGTTTTTGGCGG
>JBEKUF010000194.1:0-6064 GCA_049515295.1 Verrucomicrobiia bacterium
TGCCGCTGCGACCGTGACGGAAGCCCGCCAATCTTGGGACGAGGTGTTTGAAGTTGGACGCGCCCTAATGCTGGTGGGAGACTGGAATACACTGGAACGCCTGCCGATGGAGAAGACAGACATCTGCCCGTTCAATCTCGCAGTATTCGTGGTCGACCGTGAAATCAACCTGCTTCGTCGGAAGCTGGGTCTCGTTCCGTGGGATCCTGACTTGAACTGGCCATGTGAATTGCCCGATACGATTCCCCAAGCGTCAACGGTTCCTGCATCGGATACGAGTAATCTCCAGGATGCATTGGTTCACCTTGCCGCCGCCGCTCGCCTCGAAGACCAGCGCTTGGAGACATCGGCTTGTAGTCAAACTGCAGCGAAGCGAACTCATCATGCACGTGCATTGCTGCGAGCCGCGGGGATCCAAATTCAAGGGGGGAGTTTCGAGAGTTGATGAGTCAGCAAGGCAAGCCGCTATGAAACAGGGTCGGTTCACTCTTCAGTCGATCGGCGTTGTGGTAATTGTTGTGCTATTTCTTATCGAGTTGGCGATCGCATTCCATTTGTCTTACGCGAAATCATCCGAAAACGACGACTCGGGTTCTGCAGAGACCGGCGTATCTCAGGCAATCATCCCTGCCGGCACCGCACAGGCTGCATTCGGGCCGCAACTCGATCCGCCCGGGGAAATGGAGGATACCAATTCTGCGGACGAACAGATGGAATCTCTAGACGCTCCTTTGGAAATTGATATCGGCGATTACACAGTCAAAACAGAGAACTTGATCACCAATCACGAGACAGTAGCCGAATTGGAGGTGTGGAAGGGACAAACGTTGGTCTATCGGGTGGAAGGGAACCGTTTCGAACTCGCCGGTGACTGTGAATCGGATGACGGCACGACCAACGCCTATTTCGAACCGGGGGTCAATGTCACCGGCAATGGGATTCCGAACTTGATCGTGACCGATTACTCCGGCGGTATGCATTGTTGCCTCACGTACTACATCTTCGAGTTGGGTGACGAATTCCGGTTGGTTGACACGATTCCCGCTGAGCATGGGACGATTGATTTCAAGGATGTGGATGGAGGCGGCATCCCCGTGATCAAAATGTCTGACTGGTCGTACGCGTATGTCTTTGGCTGCTTCGCTTCATCGCCAGCTCCGGATGTGATTCTGCGATACACAAAGGGTCATTACGAGATCGCACCCGAGTTGATGCAGACGCCCACACCCGACGCGGCAAAACTGCAACAGATGGTCGATGAGATCAAATCGAATTACCCAGATATGATCGAAAGCGGCGGCTTGACTGATGAACAGGCGGCCGAAGCGGGCTTGTGGCAGAAGATGCTCGACCTGATCTACGGCGGCCACGAAGACGAAGCCCGTCGCCTCTATGACATGGCCTGGCCGGCGGAGGCGGAAGGCAAAGACGAGGCGCTTTCGAATTTCGTCGAAGCAGTCACGAACAGTACCTATTGGCAGGCCGTTTATGGAGATGAAGAAGAGCAAGAGGAGAAAGCAGTCGACAATTCAACATCCGACTCACAGCCGGCCACGCAACCGAACGGGAATCCTTGAGGCTTGTCGCCAAACTCGCGCCTCCTAGCTCAAGAAGAGCGGCGGAAATTCGGGAAATGAAGGTTTGCGAGGTCGTACATTGAAACAGTTGATTTGCCAACGTCGGTCTGAAGGTGTGGCGGCGGGAACCCGCTTGGGGGCAATCATCCGCAGATTGGACGGAGCGAGCGTCGGCTACCAATTGTGGATTTCCGCGGAGGCTAATCGGCGGCTGGCGGGATGGGGAAACCTGCGCGTGGAAGTGTTAGACGGATTTGTCTTTTGCCGGGTGGCGGGAGAAGTGTTTCGACCGAGCGAGTATGAGTTTGTGTTTCATTCCTTCTGGCTGACTCGGCGTGGAATGATCGTGGTCGTCGCCGGTCTGCTCGAAGAACGATCCCCGCAGGAGCGGACTGCAGGGGAGACTTTCATCCAGCCGATCATTCCATTCGACCGTGATTTGAAAACCCAGGCGGCGAAGTGGCTGAAACGATGACAATGAAGCTGTTTCAACATCATCTGGCCACTGAGTCGCGGTACTGGCAAGACAACGGATTACTGAAATCTGATCTGTGTTCAGGCTTTCAAAACCGGGCCGTGATGGTTCATAATCTATGCCCTATGAGTCGGGGTTTGCCTCTATGAACGGGGACACTTCGTCTGATTATCGCTACTGGGCCTTTATCAGCTATAGTAGCAAGGACAAATCATGGGGACGCTGGCTGCATCGGGCAATTGAAACCTACGGTATCCCGGCGGAACTTGTCGAGCACCATCAAACACCAATCGGTCATCTCGCCCCCAGACGCTTCCATCCGCTTTTCCGAGATCGCGATGAACTGCCGGCGTCCTCAGATCTCGGCACGGAAATCGAGAAAGCACTTCGTACCTCCCGTTACCTGATCGTCGTTTGTTCTCCGCACGCGGCTAAGGCCTAAGCGCGACCGCTCAGGCCGGACTGATGGGCCAGACTCAATCTACGCTTCCCGGACTTCAGGATGGCTTGGTGCCGAGCTGCGGAATCGGACCGCGATCTCATTGAGCCAAGCAATCTTCGTGCAAGCTCTTGAATTTCAATCACGTTTGAAGAAGGCACGCAATATTCCCTTCAATTGAAAGTTTACACGACTGGGTGTCTGCCTCCGCCGGTGTCCCCATACGGTGTGGATGTGCAAACGAAACCGTTGCCAGCGGGTAGGGGGTAAACCAGTCTCAAGCCTCGTGAGCACTCTCACCTGCAGTCGATTTCGCTTCGGTTTCATACTTACTGGCGTCAATGCCAAGGACACTGGGGATGGGCAAACCTTCTGGTGGTCTCAAAACGTCCTTCACGTATAAGTGGCTTCGGGTCGGTTCGTCCGACTTCGGAGCAGTTGGTTCCTGGTCTTCGGGCTGTGGGTCGTCCAAGGAGGGTGGCAATAGCAACGCGCTCGCGTTGCGCATCGCGGAGAGGACCTCGTTAAGAAGGCGATCCAGTTCGTCAGCTTCGACCCGGCCCTCTGGGCGAAAGAGCGAAATGCGAAACCACAGTTCATGTTTCTCAGAGTCAAATCCATAGAAACCCCACTGCGAATCACCATTGACGGTCGCCACCCAGCTAAGTGCGGCGACCTCCTCACCCGTTGAAACGGCTGGGCTGAACGATGCGGTGACAGTCAGTACGTCCCGAGTCGGATTAACCGCAAAGACACAGGCGCAGGACTGGGATTTGCCGAGCTCATCCGCAAAGTCGGCGCTGAGAACCAGATCGCCGCCAACATGAGAAGTGATGAAATCGTAGTGCCGCCCATCCATCCACCGGATGACATCTTCCATCATTGGGGTTCGGTGTGAAACTTGAATTTCCGTCGCAACGCCAGGCCGACTTCCCATGAGCGCGACGGCTGTCAACGCCAGCGCTACGGTTGTCCACGCGACCAGTCGCCCTGCGATGATCTTGAACGTTTCATTGTACATTGAAGCCTCACTCAGTGGTACATTCCATCCACGATCCTATCTACCTCCACACCACCAGAACTTAAAGAGGTGGGATTTCACCCAGCCTGACTCTTGAGTCATGTGAGCTGCCATTTGAATCATTGCCAGGCGGCACGGACGTGGCTAAATACACAAAGTGGCTTGTTCCTTATGAGTGACTTTGACAGAATAGCGCTGGGGATGAGGCGATGACCTCAACTTGGGAGGCCATGTGGTGCGCAACAAGATAAGTTCTCTGCCTGACATGAGGCCGGGCTGCAACCTCTGGAGTGCCTTATGCCTACACCAATGAACTCTCCCGACCAACCGAGCGAGAACCGCCGCATCCGCGTCTTCATCTCCTCCACCTTCCGGGACATGATGCGGGAGCGCGACCTGCTCGTGAAAGAGGTCTTCCCGGAACTGCGCCGCAAGTGCGCCAAACGCTTTGTCACCTTTACCGAAGTGGACCTGCGCTGGGGCATCACGGAAACCCAGGCCAATGAAGGACAGGTGCTCCCGCTCTGCCTGGCCGAGATTGAGCGCAGCCGGCCCTACTTCATCGGTCTGCTCGGCGAACGCTACGGCTGGATCCCGGACACCATCCGGCCCGAAGTCATCGACCAGGAACCCTGGCTCCAGGAGCACGTTCGGGGACGCACCTCCGTGACGGAATTGGAAATCCTCCACGGCGTGCTGAACAACCCGCAGATGCAGCGCCACGCCTTCTTCTACTTCCGCGACCCGGCCTATGTGAACGACCCCACGCTCACCGACGACGAACGCCGGGACATGATCGAGCGCAACATCCGGGCCGATGTCGCACTTTACGGCCCGGCCGAGGCAACCCGACGGACGGAAGAACGCAACGCCAAACTCGCCACCCTCAAACAGCGCATCCGCGACAGCAAGCTGCCGCTGGCGGAGCCGTACGCCAATCCAAAAACTTTGGCACGGCTCATCCGCCGACAGTTCAACCGTCTGATCGACCGTCTGTATCCCGAGAATCAGACGCCGGACTTGCTGGCGCAGGAACGGACGGCCCACGAGGCCCACGCGAAGAACAAGCTCTTCGCCTGCATCGACCGTCCCGCGCACCTGGCGGCACTCAATGCTTTTGCCGCAGCATCCGAACATAATGGCAAGGGCTTAGTCGTCACCGGCGAAAGCGGTGGCGGCAAGACGGCGCTGCTCGCCGCCTGGGTACGTGACTGGACAAAGGACCACCCGGAGGACTTCCTTATTCAGCACTACTTCGGCGCCACCACCGACAGCGCCTCACCCGAAGGCTTCCTGCGCCGCCTGCTCGGCGAACTGAAAAGCCGTTTTGACATTACGGACGACATGCCCTCTGATCCGGAGAAACTCCGCGATGCCCTGCCGGTCTGGCTCGCGCAGACCATCGGCAAAGGGCGCATCATCCTCGTGCTCGACGCTCTCAACCAAGTGCTGGGCAGCGATCCCGACAAACACCTGCTCTTCCTCCCTCGCCAATTTCCGCCGCACGTCGTGGCGCTCGCCTCAGCCATTGCCGGCCCGGTGCTGGATGCACTCCGTGAACGTGGCTGGGCCGAACACGAACTGCCGCTCGCCAGCGAGGCCGAGGTGGACGCCATGGTCAGCGAATATCTGAGAATCCACGCCCGCACGCTGGAGCCAGAGTTGCAGCATGAATTAGTTACCGCCCCCGGCGCGAAGAATCCGCTCTTCCTGCGCACAGTTCTTGAAGAACTGCGCCAGTTTGGCAGCTTCGAACAACTGCCCCAGCGCGTACGCCATTACCTCGAAGCCGAAAATCCGAAAGACCTTTTCCTGCATGTCCTGAAACGGTGGCAAGAGGATTTCGACGGCAAAGACCCGGAACAAGACGAGCTCAAGTTAGACTTGGTCCGCCGCGCGCTCACCCATCTCTGGGCCGCGCGCCAAGGCCTATCCGAACCTGAATGGCTCGACCTGCTGGGCGACGGCTCGCAACCGCTGCCTCGTGCCTTGTGGACTCCGCTGTTCCTCGCCTTGGAACCGCACCTGAGCCAGCACGCAGGTCTCTTTGTCTTCGGTCACGACTTCCTGCGCCAGGCGGTCGAGTCAGTATTTGTACCTGCGGGTGATTTGCAGAAGGCCGCTCATCTGTCCATTGCCGACTACTTCGAACGCCATGCGCACCAGCGGGAAATGACCCCGCGCAAGGCAACGGAGTGGCCGCACCAACTCCACGCCGCCCAAGCTTGGGACCGTCTTGAAGCCTGCCTTACCGACATCCCGCTGTTGCTTGCCTTATACAACGACAAGTCGAAGTGGGAGTTGACTGGCTATTGGCTTCCCTTGCGCCGACTGAATCGCGACATGGGGGACTGTTATTCCGCAGCCTATACCCGGTGGATTGCTGTCCCCGCTAAAGGTGGTGACCATTACGTGTCCGCGCAACTTGGCCAGTTTCTGTCCGACAATGGCCTGTTTCCATTCGCTGAGCCGCTACTGAGGAGGGCGCTCGAGGTCCGCGAACGGGTCTTGGGGCCGGATCACCCCGACACGCTCGCCAGCCTGAACGGCCT
>JBEKUF010000195.1:0-6017 GCA_049515295.1 Verrucomicrobiia bacterium
ATCGTACCACCCGTGCCCACGCCTGACACGAGAATATCGATCGACCCGCCCGACTGTTCCCAGATTTCGGGTCCGGTGGTCTTCTCGTGGATGGCGGGGTTCGCCGGGTTTTTGAACTGCTGGGGAATAAAATACTTCCGCGGGTCGGAGGCGACAATCTCCTCGGCCTTGGCCACCGCGCCCTTCATGCCTTTCGGTCCCCCGGTCAACACCAGTTCGGCGCCGAACGCGGCGAGTACGCGACGCCGCTCGAGGCTCATCGTCTCCGGCATCGTGAGCACGATCTTGTACCCGCGTGCCGCGGCGACAAAGGCCAGCGCGATGCCGGTGTTGCCGCTGGTCGGTTCGACGATGGTGCCGCCGGGTTTAAGCGCCCCGCGTTTTTCGGCGTCCCAAATCAACGCCGCACCGATGCGGCATTTGACCGAGTAGGACGGATTGCGGCCCTCGATTTTGGCCAGCACCGTGGCATTCGCGCCGTCAGTGACGCGATTCAATTTGACCAGCGGGGTGTTCCCGATGGAGAACGAGTTGTCTTCGAAGTAATGTTGCTTGCTCATGTTGCCTCCGTTGCCGCCACGGGGAGGAATGCCTCCCGCCGCGGCGGCGAATTGATTTTGCGGTATTAGAACTCCCATTTCGTGGTGATACCCCAGACGCCGTCGGCTTCGTGGTTCAAGACGTTGCCGAAATGTCCGTATCCAGCGGCCAGAGTGAAGTGATTGTTGACAACATAGGCGGCGTCCAGCGTCCACCAGTCGCCCTCCTTCTTTACGAGATTGCCGATCGGTTTGTACTCGTTGGGCTGCTCCCGGTACTCGGCCGCCAGCGCGAAGTTGCCGGTGACGAACACGACCACATTGCCCTCGAACAAGAAATCGTACTTGGAAGTGAAGCCCCCCAGCCCATTCCACACGCCCTCGGTGGCGCGTCCGCCGGCTTCGATGAGAACTGGCCGCGGCAATTGGGTGATCAATTTCGAGGCGTAGAGCGTATAGTCCTCGCCGTCGTGATGTTTGATGCCCGCACTGGACAACGCGCCGCCCAGATCCTCGTCGATCTTGCCGATCCCGTCGTTGTATTTGAAATGGAACCCGAACGTCAGTGCCGGCAGCCATTTTTGATTGAACTCGCCTTCCTGCAGCAATTGCAGCCGGGCGTTGAAGTTGTGGAGTTGAACATCCTGTTCATGGATGCTCACCTTGGTGACGTTCTTGATGTCCAGCGGCAGGTCGCCCAGGTCCAAATAATCCCAACCGTAGCCGAGTTCGAGCCGTTTCCACGGCGACTCCGTCAGGGTGAGTGCCTCCAGATTCTGCCCGTGACCGATGTCAACGAAAGAGAAACCGGCGGCGGGACGACCGACTGGCTCGCCATTGCGCGGCGGGTTGACGATGTAGGCGGACAAGGTGGAGAAGATTCCGCCATTGCCTTCAATTTGATGCAAGGGCAACGGAGCGCCTTTCTCAGGGGGCGGGGCCTTCTCCGCAGGTTTGGCGGCTGCCGGCGGCGAGTTGGTGCCGGCATCATCGGCGCGCGTGGCGCGCAGGTTCACGAACAATTGGCTGGCGGCGAGCAGGGCGGCCAGTACGACGCGACTGGATTTCATAACCGTGACTATTCTCCTGTGACAGAACTTCCAGTCGCCTGGCCAGCTCCGCGATTATCTGTTGAGTCATTTGCCTCCAGTGAATCTGGCCGGCATCAAATTCCTTCCATGGACCCCAGGCTGCCTTCATTGGCCAGGCGGCTGGCTTCGTTGAGGCGCAGTTTTTCCGTCCGCTCGATCTGCACCACCTGGGCGTTGTGAACGACAATCTGCACAACGCCGAAGCGCAACGACCGAACCTGCCGCCGCACGATGAAGAGCCAGGCGCGCTCTTCCTCGGTCAGACGAGGGTCTTCTTTCATTTTCTCGTGAGGCAACGCCAGTATCTTGGGCGGGCCTCGCTCCTACACCAGACAACCGGGGTAATGTCTACCATTATGGTAGACATATTAAACTCTACTACAATGGTAGGTTTGTGCAAGAACTTTTTTTGCCGGGGTGGACGCGGCCTGGGGTGGGACAACGCAACGTCCACGCTTGCAGGCACTCCCGCCAAAAGCCGTGAGGGATCATTCTGGGGCCAATGGGGCGGAGCCTACTTCGCCGAGGCGTGCCGCCTTGGCTACGAAGGCCGGGGGACGATGGTTCACCGACGGATGGGGAAATTATAAAGCGCTGAGCCTTTTCATCACAATCCGGGTTTGGCGGACGGACTCACTACTCGGCGAGTTGGGCGTGCACGAGTTCGCACAGCTTCACGGCCAGTTTGTCTTTTACGGCGTAGTACACACACTGGCCGTTTTTGCGGCGGGCGAGAACGCCGCCGGCGGCCAGCAACGCGAGATGCTTGGAGACATTGGCCTGGGTGGACCCGACGGCCGCCACGATCTCGTTCACGCGGCGGGGTTCCTTGCAAACGGCCTGCAGAATGCGCAATCGCATCGGTTCCCCGAGCACCTTGAACCGGCTGGCAATCCGCTCGAGTTCCTCGGCGGTGAGCAGACGCGTATATTTCCCCTTTGACATATAACTGTATGGTTATATAATTATACCATGAACGCACCGATTGTCCATTCCAAAACGTCCATCACACCGCGGGAACTTCATCGGCGGATGACCGAAGGTCTCCCCGTTGAATTACTCGATGTTCGCACCCCCGGCGAGCACGCCGCCATTTATGTCACGGGAAGCCGATTGACGCCGCTCGACAAGCTCGACGCGGCGGCTTTTCTGCGGAATCGGGGGAGAAGCGACGTCCCACTGTATATCATGTGCCAGTCGGGAACCCGGGCCGCGAAAGCCATTGAGAGGTTCCGGCGAGCGGGTTTTGAGGATTGCGTGCCGGTCGAAGGTGGAATCGAAGCATGGGTGCAAGCCGGGTTGCCGGTGGAACGCGGCGAGAGCCGGGTGTTGCCGTTGATGCGCCAGGTGCAGATTACCGTGGGCTTTTTGTCAGCGGCGGGTGCGGCGCTGGCGCTGGGGGTGAGCGTGTGGTTTGCCATCATCCCGCTCGTGATGGGTTGCGGTCTGTTGTTCGCGGGACTGACCGGCACCTGCGGTCTGGCGTTGCTCCTCGCCAAAATGCCGTGGAATCGCCGGGTCAACTGTTCGTCAAACTGCGGTTGTGAAGTGAACCATTGATTTTTGTGACTTATGAATGCTCCTCGTCGAATCATCATCATTGGTGGCGTAGCCGGGGGCGCTTCAGCCGCCGCCAAGGCCCGTCGCGTGGATGAAACCGCCGGAATCCACGTCTTTGAACGCGGCCCGTATATTTCCTTCGCGAATTGCGGTCTGCCGTATTACATCGCTGGTGAGATTGATGACCGGGAGAAGCTGATCGTCATGACGCCCGAGACGTTCTGGGCGCGTTCCCGCGTGCAGGCGCATGTGAACCATGAAGTTTTGTCGATCGACCGCGCGGCGCGGACGGTGCGGGTCAAGGGCGCGGATGGCAGCGAGCGCGATGTGCCCTACGACAAGCTGATTCTCAGCCAGGGCGCCAAACCGATTGTCCCGCCCATCCCCGGCGTCGGGTTGCCGCACGTGTTTACGTTGCGCGACATCCCGGACATGGACCGCATTGCCGCATTCGTGAACGAGCGCAAGCCGCATCGCGCCGTGGTGATCGGCGGCGGGTTCATCGGGCTGGAAATGGCCGAGGCGTTCCACCGGCGCGGCTTGCACGTCACCATTGTGGAACGGAACCCGCAAATCCTGCCCTTGCTGGATCGCGACATGGCCCGTCATTTGCAGGACAACATCCGGCGACCGGAATTCGATTTCAAACTCGATGCTGAGGCGTCGGCGTTTACTCTGGAAGGCGTGGAATTTGCCGACGGGAGCAAGTTGCCGGCGGACTTGATCCTGCTCAGCGTGGGCATAAAGGCCGAAGTCGAGCTGGCCCGCGCGGCCGGGTTGGAGATTGGCGTGACGGGCGGCGTCAAAACCAACGGGCGCATGGAGTCGTCCGACCCGAACATTTACGCCGTGGGGGACGCGGCGGAAACGATGCACGCGTTGACCGGCGCGCGGGCGCGGATTGCGTTGGCGGGCCCGGCCAATCGGCAGGGACGCATCGCCGGAGCCAATGCAGCCGGCGCGCGCATGACGTATCCGGGCGCGCTCGGCACCTCCATTGTGCGGGTGCTGAACATGACCGTCGGTTTCACGGGGATCAACAGCGCACAAGCCGCCAAGGCCGGGTTCAGTGTGTTCACCAGTCTCACGCGTGACAACAGCCACGCGCATTACTACCCGAGGGCGACGCCGGTGCTGATCAAGTTGATCGCGGAGGAAGGCACCGGCAGGCTTCTCGGGGCACAGGTGCTCGGCGAGAACGGTATCGACAAGAGGGTGGACGTGCTGGCGACGGCCATCGCGGGCAAAATGAGCGTGTTCGATTTGGAAAACCTCGACCTCGCCTATTCGCCACCGTTCGGCGCGGCCAATGACCCGGTGAACATTGCCGGGTTTGTGGCGGGACACATTGCCCGTGGAGATATCGCCACGGTGGCGCCGGAGACGTGGCATCCGAACGGCGACTTCTTGCTCGACGTTCGCGACCTCGATGAATTGGCGGACTTTGGCCGGCTGGCCAATGCGGTGAACATTCCGCTGACGCAACTGCGCGACCGGTTGGGCGAATTGCCGCGCGACCGGCGCATCGTGACGTATTGCCAGAAAGGCCAACGCGGTTATCTGGCCGCTTGTTTGTTGCACGGGCGCGGCTTTGAAAACGTGGCCAATCTGCGGGGTGGGTTTTTACAGGCGGTGCTCTGGGACCACGCGATAGTTCACCACGAAGACATGAAGTAGACACTAAAGACACGAAACATTCACCACAGAGACACAGAGAACACGGAGCGTCTACCGCGGACAAAAGGCGAGCCACGGATTCACACGGATGGCAACGATGAGGCGGGCGGCGGAACTGGCTCGGCCGGTTGGGGACGGGATGGAAGTGGCGAGGACCGAAGGAGCAAGCGGTGAGTCGGTTGGTCTGAATGCAGCGGGGCGGCGGTCTGAGAAAGGGAAGGGACGACAGGAAGAAGAACATGTGGATGGCGGTGTTGCTTCTGGGCGGGGTTGGGAGATGGCGTGCGTCCGCCTTCGCTTGCCCGAAGCTACGGCGCGACAGGGGAGTCGAGTTCGGGGTCGACGTCGAGGTTCGGCCAGCAGAGAAGGTGGTGGTGGACAATCGGGAAGGCGGGGGAAGAGAAGCGACGGGAAACCAATGGGCGAGAAGGTTTTGGGCGACAATCGAATTTTGATGTTGACGGGTGTATCGGAACGACGATATACTATGGGGGATGACAATCGGAATGGCGAAGCGGAAGGAGGGGCAGGCAGCAAGAAGCCAGGAGCAAGGGGCAAGAGGAAAGTAGCCAAGTAACCGAATAGCAAGGAGTTAGGAAGTTGGAAGACAGGAGACAGGATATTGAGATGCGCTGGGGACGGTCCTCCTTCGCCGAGCCCGCCTTGGCGGGTAAAGCCAGGGAGGACAAGGGGTTGGGGGCGCGGCAAAAAGTAAAACCCGCCAAAGGCGGGCAAGCCGACAGTTCGATATGCTGGAAAAATGTGTTTGCGACCCAGGCACAACGTGGTCGCTTCAAAACAACATGATTTTGCAAAACGAACCCAAGTTTATGCAAGCCGGCGTGGAAATTTGCGAATTAGAAAGCCAAAAACGAACCCATTTTGGATCAAAACGAACCCAAGTTAACGGCTGAACGGAGCCGAAATGACCCCGTCGGAGGGCCAAGAGACGTAGGCAGGGAGATTTGGCGTCCGCCTTCGCCGTCCGCCTACGCAATGCTTCGGCGCGACAAGAGGCTACGGCGCGACACGGGGGCTGGCGGGAGGGGCGTTGGTGTCGATGGGGAAGGTGATGGCGGCATCGACTTCGTCTTCGACGGCCTTGACCTCCTCGGGCGTGGAGTCGACAAACGGCGGCAGGCTGCGCCAG
>JBEKUF010000196.1:0-5905 GCA_049515295.1 Verrucomicrobiia bacterium
TCCACATAGAACTTCCCAGGCACGTTGTCGGAATAGCGATTTGTAAAGTCTGCCATACTCCCCCCACTCTCCGTGACCGCCATCAGTATACCAAAGCCACCGGTGGATTCAATACCATTCTTGGCGCGCCACAATTGGAATCGCAACCGGTTGGGCTCAGGCCTGGAATCGCAGCAGGGCGCCCATGCGGCCGGCGTCGCGCAACGCGGTGGGGCCGCGGACGTGCTCGATCTGGCAATTCTTTCGTAGCGCCAACTCGATGGCCTCGTCCACGATGTCGGGACACGGTTCGAGCGGTTTGCGGCAGTGCGGACACTCCTGATCACCCAGACTGGTGTAATGGCAGGTATAACAGACGAAGCCGGGCATCTCGAACCCGTCTTCGACCAGCAGCGTTTGCGCTTCGCCGCGCGTCAACGCCCCGAGCGTGGCGCCGATCCCGCTCACGGCCCGTTGGCCCGCCCCGGCCTTCTGCACCAACTCCTCAGCCATCCGCTTTTCATTTTCCCACTCGGTTCGATCCTCGATCTCCAACGTGGACGCCAGCACCGCCGCCGGCGACGTGTGGCACGGCTCGGCATCAAAATCGCCGACCCACCGCTTCTCCAGGTATGGATGCAGATGTTCTTTGAACTCGCGCAGCAGTTCGCGATGGCCGCCGAGAACCAGATAGTCGAACTTGTCGCGCTGGAACAGGGCGAAGGTTTCGTCGGCCAGCCGCTGGAAGTGCTGGTGGACCGCCTGCGCGTGGCGACGTTCGATGTGCCGCTCATCGCGTCCGCCGAGGCCGCCCTCTTTCACTCGCCGGGGGATTTGCGCCACGACGTCGGTGCGTTCGACAATCTCGCCCATGTAGACCTCAAATACCTGACCCATCACCCGGTCGATCAACACGACGCCGTAGCGATGGTACTCCGCCAGGATCGCCGCGAGCGGACGGATGTACGGGGCCAGATCGGCGATGAGGATGTTGCGCCCGATCCGGGGCAACGGGTACGTCTGCCAGAATTTCTGCGCCGAGCAGGAGAACACCGCCAGACCTTTGTGATGGTTGGTGCCGATTTCCTGCGTGACGAATTCTTCGATTCGGGCGAAGTCGTCGTGCAACGACTCGCGCTGGGCGTGGCCGCCCGCTTTGGCGGCCAGCTCTTTCCCGGCCGACTGAAGCAGGTCCTTGACACGAATTTTCAACGTCTGCGGCGGCCACTTGGCGCGGTCGAGATTGAAGTAGCAACTGGTAATCAGATATCCCTCACTGCGGAACTGCAACAGGCGATCGACCTCAGCGCGAGTAATCATGAGCACCTCCATCCCGGATCAGCGGGACCATTCGGCAGGACACCTTCCCGTGCGCGGCAGAGAGTTTTCGACATGAATTTCGACAATTCATCGCGGCACAGACGCAACCCATCTGTTGGTAATTATGGCAGACTTCGCCGCGTTTGCAAAAAATATTCCCTGGCCGATTGGCCCAGGGCGGC
The DNA here is from genome assembly GCA_049515295.1 of Verrucomicrobiia bacterium. GTDB lineage: Bacteria > Verrucomicrobiota > Verrucomicrobiia > Palsa-1439 > Palsa-1439 > Palsa-1439. The sequence continues at coordinate 1,482 of JBEKUF010000196.1, forward strand.
GAAGCGGTGTGGCGGCGCGTTAAAAGGTGTAGTTCGCGCTGACCGACACCTCATTCACATCGTAGGTATTGGCCGGGATGCTCGAGTCTCTGGTTTGATGCACATAGGAAAACGAACCGGTCAGGTGCCTGGTAAATGTCCGCTGCAGGCCGAAACCGACCTGAATGAAATCGGCAGTTTCCGAGGTTGCGTTCCCGACCAGGGACACGAGATGCACCCAGCCGATCTGGGGCGAGAGTGTGAGGGATCGGTTCAGACGATGCGAGATTGTGTAGTTGACGCCGGTGGCCTGGGTGATGCTGGAATTCAGCAGCAGGAGCGCGACGCCGGGATTGCGGTAGAACGAGATGCTATGCGTCGTATTCGGGCGCAGCGGGTGCGTGTAACTCAGGGTGACGTTCGAGTCCACGCCGTCAATATTTCGCGCCGTGTTGGTCCCGCTGGGATCCAGGTGCTCATGGGTCCAGCCCAACTCGATCGTGCCGCTGAGGCTCGGCGTGATCTGGCCATTCACGCCCGCATCGATCGAGTAGCCGGCGGAATCCTGCAGCCCGGGTCCGACCACGTAGGTCAACCCGTAGGAGGTGCGCACGAACACCGAGTAGCCCTCCTGCAACATAAACGACGGCGTGAAGGAGAATTGATAATCCGTCTGGCCCTGGGTCGAGACGCTGGGATAGATGTAGTCGGACCGCTGCACGGCGAACGTCGTCGCAAACTTTCCGAATTGGCGCGTGGCGCTGGCACTCGCTATGTTCAAATACTCTTCGAGGGCGCTGCGGTTGACGGCAAACGTGTTCTGCAACGGATCGTTGGTGAAGCTGAAGGTGTCGGACAGGACCACGTTCCATTTCGCCACGTACACGGGCAGGGTCAACGTCGCGTTCAACGGCGCTCCGAAACTGTCCGGGGTGACGCCCGTCAGCGACTGGACGTATGTCGCCGCCATGGTCAATGTAAATTGCTCCCCGCCGGCGAACGGCAGGTAGATTCCCCCACTGAGGGTGGGCCCGATCGTCAGCAGCACGTCCGCCTTCGGGTGATCGTGGCTGGTGTTGGCGTTATCGAGGAACTCTGCCCCGGCAGCAAAACCGCCGCTTCCTTGGAATGGTCCCCACTTGATGTTCTGGGCGAAAGCGCGACTCGACCCGAGCATCGTCCAGACAAGGGAGAAAAGCCCAACAGTCCGCAGAAGTCTTTGGGGCGATCTCATTCGCTGTCAGGCGGCGCAGAAACCGTGCCCATCGTACCCGGGCATATCAGCCCTGTAAATTAAAAAAGCCCACCGACGTATGTTCTTGCGCGCCTGTGGTTACCAAAGACAGTTGTGGTTACCCCTTTTTCGGGGGGTAAGATGGAGGCGAAGGCCGCACATCTTCCTGTGTCCAATGATGGAGCAAGTCGCGATAATTGATATTGAGCGTGGCGCCCAAACCGATCATGCACAAGATCGCCAGGCTGAAAACGATGTACCCCGAATAATCGTGGTAGACCTTCATCGCCAAATCCTGTCCAAACCCTTGTGCGACAAGCGCTACCGTGGTGATGCGGGCCAGGTTGCCCACCACCGCCAGCGGAATGCTCGACAGGAACAGCACCCATTTCTTCCATATGGCGGACATCGTGACGTACCCGTACAACGACGTGAGCGCCACCAGTGCCACCAGCGACCGTATCCCGCTGCACGGGTCGGCCACCTCCAACGGCATAAACCGGTTCAGCCTCGAATAAATCCCCGTCCCTTGCTGGTAGACCTCCACCCCGATCAGATTCAGCACCGAGGTCGCCACGTGCGCCACAAACATCCGCAGCGGAAACGAAACATACGGATCCAAAAAGTTCAGCGGGATCATGAACAGCAAAAAGGCGCACGGGAACCACAACTCCTTCGCCCAGGCCCATCCCGCCAGATACAGCACCAACCCAAACATCAGCACCACCAGCGATCCGGCCACCAACCGCGCATTGGCCGCTTTCACGCCGATCCAGTACATCGTCACCGCCGCCAGAATCACCACCAGCCCGCTGGTCGCCGTGCTCAGCGGCACCCTGTGCAACCCCTTGCGCCACTTCCACACGAACAACCCCGCCGCGATGACCGGCACCACATACCCATGCGCATAATCCGCCCCCCGTCCCCAGTACACCCACAGCCAGCCGAACAGCGACAGCGGATGCACGCCCGACGCGCACGTCTTGCTCACGAAATACGCATAGAAAATCAGCGCCAGCCCCACCGCGCCCAAGGCCCAGCGCCGGCGCTCGTCCGCATCCGACGGAAACGCCACGCGTGGCTCGCCTTCCGCCCCGCCCACGCCGCCGCCCAACCACCTTCTGATTCCTTCCAGACTCATATTCGCGTGCCTAATATCCTGAGGCCGAACATCATGAAAGTCAAACCCGTCGCGGTAGGTCGTGTCGCAATTTGCGAACTCGTGGACCGGGCATCTCGCCCGTTTCCACGAGTTTATCCTGGACGACTTTCCTAACGACTACTGCGTAGTCCATGACCTCAAGATGCCTCTTGGCAATCTGGACCATGTCGTGGTGGGGCCGACGGGTGTTTTCGTGATCGACACCAAAAACTGGAAAGGAATCGTGTCCGCCGACGGGAATGGCGAGTTGCTTCTCAATGGCAAGCCGACGGAGAAGACGGCTGTCAATGCACTGGTCGGGCGAACCATGGCTATTCGCGAAAAGGTTCTCTCGCTTTGCGCGACTGATCAAGCGCCGCAGTCCGCAGCGCCATTCTTCCATGCCGTATTGGTGTTTCCGGCGGCCAAGGTTGAAGCCAGGTGGGGGAGCACAGGAGCGGCGGATTGCGTGAGCGACGAAAAGCTATGGGATTACATTGGTGAGAATCCACGGGGAGCGGCCCTTACTAAACAGCAAATCGAATCTTACGCCAGAGCGTTCCGAGCATTGGCGCAGATGGATAGCGATTTTGAAGTCCAGCCGTCCGACTCGCCGCCTCCTGATAGTTGATAATGCCTTTGGGGCGCACACTTCCCCCGCCACGCATGATGCCTAGTACTACCAGGTATCATCGTCTGCTTCGGCTTCGCGTTGTCGCCGGATGTTGAACCCAAACGCCGTCAGGATCCGCCTTCGCTGAAGCTATGGCGGACAGGCGGGATGTCGGTTGCGCCGTAAGCACATATTCGGCGCGTCTCGAAGACTCGGCTCCACCATGACTCATAGTCTAAGAAGCGAGCGTCAAAATGTGTATGGACGATAAGTCATATCGTGCGGTGCCACTTTCCTCTTGTTGCCGCGGAAGTGCGGGAGGATGATTGGGGCGGAAAGGTTGATGGGACTACTGTTGGGCAGGTGAGCGATGCGTCGAAGCTTGCTGATTATACTGGCAATTCACCTGATGCATTCGAGCGCGCAGGCGGCGATGATTCCCTATTACAAGATGGATTCGCTGGCCTATTTGTCCTCGGACGTGGTGCTGGCGCAGGAACTGGGTTCGACGCCGAAGCGGACGACGAAGCGTGGTGAGAGCAATTACGATTACAATGAAGTTTGCTACCGGGTGCTGCAGGTCTTCAAGGGATCGTCGAGCGTATCGAATGAAATCGCGGTGATGCTGGAACCCGAGTATCGGAGGCAGCTCTGGGACGACCTGTTCAAGCTGCCTCCCGTCATCATGGAAACCGTGACCAACATGACAGCGGCGGGAACTAATGAAGTCACGATGCGGTATGTGATGCCCCCCGGGGAGAGGGAGCCAAAGGAGACGCCGATCCTGCTATCGGTTTGCCTGTTGTTTCTGAGGCAGAATCAGGAGGAGTGGAGGTTGGAGCCGGTGTTGACCGGGGTGAAAATGATCATCAACGGCGAGGTGTACGGTTATGAGCAGACGTCGAACCCCGGGCCGCTGTGGTTGATCCGGCAGGAGCCGGAGAACTTTGCGATGGGGAAAACGGAGCGGTACGGGGAAGCGGAGCTGATGAAAGACCTGCGAATCGCGCTGGAGAAATCGCGGAGCATGACCAATGCTGTCCCCGTGATGCCATGGGAGCGGATGAAGCCGTTACCCTCTGCGCCGGGCAAAGCTCCCTAGATCGTGAGTTACAGTGTGGGGCCTGAGTTTCCGCTTGTTGCCGCGGAAGTGCGGGAGGATGATGCGGGCGGAGGAGTGCGTCTATGAATACCGCGTTGCTGTTCCTCATCGTGGCGGCGCTTGTGGTGGTTGGGCTGTCTGCCTTCCTGAAAGCGCAGCCGGCAAAGCGTCCCAGTCTGCCGTACAAAAGGCGGGACTATCTTCTGACGGCTGCCGAACGCTCGTTCTACGAGGTGCTGCGCGACATCGCCGGGGATCAATTGCACGTGTTCCCTAAGGTCAGGCTACTGGATTTGCTTTATCCACCTAAGGGAACCGAAAACAGACAGGGCCATATGAACCGCGTTATGGCCAA
>JBEKUF010000197.1:0-5859 GCA_049515295.1 Verrucomicrobiia bacterium
GCCGCCAGCCTACGCAAAGCCCCCACCTGAATCAACTCTCAAAACCCGCCCGCAGCCCCGGTCGGCGGACGCCAACTTCTCATATCAGCAACTGGCATGTTCAATTCTGTCTGCCCGGCCCGTCCGGCTGGTGGGACCGAGTCCGGGGGTGTCACCCCCGCCACGGCCCCTTGGCAAGGCGGCTGCTTTAGTGGCTTGTCATGCCCGAGTACATCGATCCGGAAAAGTGCTACTCGATCAGCTACCCCGAGGGGTGGCTGCCTCTGACGCATGAAGGCTCCCCCCACGTCAGCCTCGCCAGCCTGACCACCGGCGGCTACTTGAAGGTCGAAGCCTGCCAATTCGAAAAGCCGGCCCCGGAGTCGATGCAACCCGAGCGCGCCCTGCAGTCGCTGATCGAATGCGAGAAACGCACCTGGCCCGAGATCGATTACCCGCTCATCCAACGCGCTTCGCGCAATGGCTCGGCTCTGGCCTACATGACCTTTACCCGGGTCGAACGCCCGGACGAGCAGCACCTCGCCGATTTCGGTCACACCCGCGCGTGGATTTTCACCCGCGGCCGTGTCCAGGTCCGCTGCCTCTACCGCTGCCGCAGCAGCGATGCCGGCGTCGACGACGACGACCTGGAGGGGATCATCAATTCGTTGGAACTGCACGATGATCCGCACCTCGACCCCGCGAGTTTCACGAATTACTATTTCAGCCTGCTCAAGCGCCGGCGTCCGCAACTCAGCGTCCACCCGCCCGAAGGCCTGGCGCTGACACTGGCCGATGGCCAGACGGTGTTGCTCGAGCATTTGTATCATCATTACCTGCTCGAACCGCAACGGATGGATGAGCTGATCGAGTCGCACATCAACCTGCTGGATTATTGCAACGACGATGTGCCCGACCTGCGCAATTACAACCTCATCAAGCCGCTGCTGTTCCCGAAGGTGTTCCGCGCCGCGTCGCAGAGCCTGCCGCCGCACCGCCTGCCGTTGTGGCCCGGCATCTCCATCGGCGCCGTCGTTCAGGGTTCGGTGTTTACCTACGGGGTGAACTGCGAGCGGCTGAAAAACTGGTCCTGCGACTCGCTGGACGACATCATGGAAGACCTGATCGACAATCTCTACAGCATCCAGCCGGTCGCGCCGCGCGGCCTGCGCAACGACGAGGGCGTGACCCAGGCCATCAGCTACGTCGACCACTTGTTCAGCGCGTCGTTCATCCTGTTTGAGGATTTCTACAACACCACTTCGCACAACCTCAGCGCCGAGGAGTTTCTCGTTGGCCTGCCCGACCCGAGTTGCGTGTCCTGCTTCCGCGACGACGACCCGCGGTTCGTCGTGCAGCACACCGCGATGCTGCGCTGGGACTACCATCGCAGCGTCGAGCGGTTGACCGACATCATCTATCTCGTCACCGGCCCGGCGCTCAAAGACATCAAGCCCTACGACATCCTCCACTGCTGCCCGAAGAAGGTGTAGTCAGTCGCGCTCGTAACTGGCGGCGGGGGCGCTTACCGAATCTGACTCATAGTCTGTGGAATTCTGGAGCGGGGGGACTAAGACTATGAGTCATGGCACGACGACATCCGGTTCTGACGGCGTTTGGGCTCAACGTCCGCAAGCAGCGCTCGGGGGCAACGGCGAAGGAGGAGGGGCGATGATACATTGTAGTGCAATGTATCATGCGTTACGGAGGATGTAGCGGCAACGCGGGTAATTGGAGCATCCCCAGAATTGTTCGCCGCGATTGAAGCCTCTCTCTGCCGTCCTGACGACCAATTCACTTTCGCATCTCGGACAGAACTTTCGTGTGTCATTGAGCAACGCAAGGATCTTTGAATCAATCGAGCCGTCTGACATTTGCATCAGCTTTATGAGACCGGTTTCGTCGATGATGTCGATCCCTTGCTGGTTTGCCAGATCTTTGGCGTCTTGCGTGCAGCCGCGCAACGTTACGAGAACGGCTTTGTCGGCATGCGCGATTTCCTTTGCTCCCACGAGTTCGCGGATATGCCGGACTCCGACGCTCCATTTTCGCCAGTGCTTGCACTGAACGACGATGCGTCGGCCATCCTGCTCGGCAATCAGATCGACTCCGCCGTCGGATTTGGCCCCTCCGAGTCGACGGACGGTGCAACCGGGTACTTCGTAGATGGCGGTGACGACCTTCTCGAACTGATACCAGTCGATGGTCCTCAGCTTGTCCTGAACATCAGGCTCTCTCGGCGGTCGAGCCGGCGTTGTCCTCACCGGTGGCGGCAGACGCCCCCACATTTTGACTGGCCGCTGAGGTCGCGGAAAATCCTCGACCGGCTTGGGCTCAACAGACGGCTTCGCCTCCTCAACGCGCCATTGGGACCGGGGAACGTTTTCGAACGGGTTCGGATAAACAAACGGCCTCGCCGGCTGGACGCTCCCGGACACCGGATGGGCTTGAACGGGTGTGTGCGCCTCTCGCCTGCGGCGAATGATGCCTCTGACAATCAGGAACAGGATCACCGCAGCGACGCCACAACCGACAACGAAAAGGGCCATGATCACCAAGCCAAAAATGGCACGAAGTATCTGCGGGGCAAAGAACGCGAGCAAGAGACCCAGGGCCAAGAGCGGCCCCATGAGTTCCAACAGCGATTCAACGGGATCGCTACGTCTTCTTCTTCGCCTTCCCATCGGCTTCCCCGCCGGCATCATCCTCCCGCACTTCCGCGGCAACAAGAGGAAAGTGGCACCGCACGATATGACTTATCGTCTGTGGTCATTACACGGGGAATCCTTAGACTTGAATCTATGGCGAAGAGAAATGGTGCTGCGTCAGCGCGCGAGCTATGCGTCCGCAAAAAGCTTCGTCCGGTGGTATTCGAGAAATTTTTGCGCTGGCTCGGCGAGCTTTTCTGGAAGACGGATTGCGCGGCCCTCGTAAGCTACGAAGTTCTGCTTGAGCGCGGGTTGGGGCAAATAGCTCTTCAAATGCTTGCTAAGCACAAGGCGAAGCCGTTCATCCAGCGTGATCAGGCCCCCGTCAAATGCCGCGTCGTGAAGCGACGAAAGACACAAACCATTCTGCGGATCCAAACGCTCTTTGTCTGTGCAAACGCTCCACGGTTTGATGTGACTGGCCACCAGCAAGTCGGGGATCGAAATGCCCGTAATGCAGCAACGAACGCCGTAAGTATTGAGAATCGTCTGACGGAAAAATTGCTGACCGCGTCGAACACGTACGGTCGCCTCGGATTGGGTCGGACCCGAGGGAGGCGTCAGCCTTCGACTCGGCTCAAGGCGAATCCTGTCGGGCTGGAGGAAATCAACTTCACGCTCATTGTTCTTCGTGAACAGGTCATGAAGCAATTGTTCGCTTGCTGGTGCGAGGGCGGGGAGATTGTGGTGAAACTCATCCCACATCATCCCGTCCTGCTTGGAAGCGCCTTCGAGACCTTTGATGCCGCGCCGCCGCTGCACAGGATCGAGCGAGGCGAAATTACACAGCTTCATCGCAAGGCTGTTTGGCGTCCGCCCCATCCTGTGCGCGACCTCAATGATTATGGGATTGAGGTGGTGGAACTTTCCAAATGGCAGCTTGCAATACAGATTGAGCGCTATCAGCAAGTGCTCGCGCGTCCATTTTACGCTCGGGGCCTTGGACATGGCGGGAGCTTGCCACAGATTCCCAACAGCGTGAAGAGGGAAATGCTTAGTGAAGATTTACCGGATTGAATTGGAATCAATTGACCTCTGCCAAATCCTCGATGGGCTCCGTGCGCGAGAAGAATCATGGCGCAATACAGCAATTTATCTCCACGACGATTATTTCCCGAACGACTCGTTCGTCTGCGAGGAGTGCAGCGACTGGGAAGAAGCAGAACAGATAGCGGACCATTACAAGCGTCTGATTTCTGACATTGAGCGACAAATGGATGACCAAGGAGGCCGGCAATAATGAACGGGAAAGGAGGCCGGGTGCGACTTGGTTACTATGCACTGGAAATCATGAGAATCGTCGGCTGTTCAGAATCGGAGGCCGTGGTCGTAGAAGAGATAATGCGAAACAGTATCTTTCATTCCACTTTGGATTGGCTGGCAGCCGAACAATATCGGGCTGGCGCACTGGAGGCCTACGAAGCATTGAAAGAAATGCGCCGTTCGCGAACGCTACCAGAGTCATATCGGAGGTTGCTAAGCGGCAAAGATGTGAATGCTTGAGCGACGCCTCGCCCCGAACACCAAGCGGAAGCGGTCGGGAGTGATGTCGCGGATCCGGAGTCGAGGCAACAAGGACACGGAGATCGCATTAGCGAAGTTGTTGCGGGCAAACGGGATTACGGGGTGGCGGAGGCAGGGGAGGGTACGGATAGGAGCCAGGAGTCAGGAGCCAGAAGTCAGGAGGGGGAAGAAAAGCGAAGACGGCGCGAAGGGGGCGAAGGGGGAACGGCGAACAGGTGGGATGCCCGTTCCACCCGGCATCGGCGGCAAGCGGCGGGGCCGTCGATCACAGGCAGGGACGCCTGCGCCACCAAGCGTTCGGTCGCGGCGTACGATGGTGCGGGTGGATTTCATTTTTCCGAGGGAGCGGGTGGCGGTGTTCGTGGACGGATGTTTCTGGCACGGGTGTCCGAAGCATTCGGGTCCGAGAAAGTGGTTGAGGAAGAGTTCAATGGGAAATGGGGCGGGAGGAGAAGGGCGAGCCACGGATTTACACAGATGGGCACGAATGTTCACCACGAAGAGCACGAAGGGCACGAAGGCCGCAGGTAGGACAGGCCCTTCGACTACGCTCCCTTCGACCGAGCTCAGGGCAGGCAGGACGGGCCCTTCGACTTCGCTCAGGACGGGGAAGGCGTTTTGGGCGAAAAAGATGGCGGCGAATGTGGCGCGCGACCGGTTCGTCACGCGGGCGCTTCGGCGGGACGGCTGGCGGGTGGTGCGGATTTGGGAGCATGAATTGGGATGGCGACCACGTGATGCTTGTGGCAAACGTGGCTACGCGAAAGTGGTGGAGAGGATCGAGAGGGCATTGCGGTCCCCGTGATGCCCGTGGGGCAAACGTGGGCTGCGCCGGGGGCGGGCGGGACGCGTGTTCGACGCGGAAAATTCAAGGGGGGGGCGGATGATAACAGGCGGGACGCCTATTCAACGTGAGCGGCAGTGGCAGGGCGGAATTCAAAAGGCAGAAAGTGGTTGACTTGAATATCGTGATGCGATATTATCTGGGCGTTGTTCTTTGAAATAGGGTTCGGCGTTCGGGTCAGGGGATGATGGAGAGGACTGGCTGGCCCGAAATGTTAAATCTGCCAAACGAAGCCAATGTTTTGGAGTGGGTGCGGTTGTGGATTGGCTTGAGGGACAAGTGGTTAAGAGACCGAGTGCGCCAATTTGTCACTTGGCTTCGTTCTGCCGGAATTGGGTTCGTTTTGGGGGTTTTGGGCGCGTTGGGATGGGGTTTGGATGCCGAAACGGCACAAAGCGAAGCCAGATGGCGGGGGGATGGGCAACCATTCATGGTTGATGGTCGATGGGCTGTGACAGCGGCCGCTACAGCGGAAGTCGGCACGGCAGAGGCGTAGCTACAGCGAAGCGCCGCGTGAGGGCACGCGGCCTACAACAACCAACGAAATCCGGCGGCGATTAACAGCCTTGCCGGGGGGGGCGAAATTGGGCTATAAGGCGATGGATGAGTACGCGCAGTATCGCGCTGGCCAATCAGAAGGGAGGCGTTGGCAAGACCACGACAGCCGTGAGCCTGGCGGCGTGTCTTGCGGAACTGGGGAAACGGACGTTGTTGGTGGATCTGGATCCGCAGGCGAACGCGACGAGCGCGCTGGGGTTGGAGAAGCTGTCGGGGGGGAGCGTGTACCGGTCGTTGCTGGGGGGG
>JBEKUF010000198.1:0-5722 GCA_049515295.1 Verrucomicrobiia bacterium
GCTTGCCGCAGACCGTGAACGGTATCAGACGGTGTTCGCGCGCGAGCCGGGCGCCGTGGCGGCGCCGACGGCGGGGCTGCATTTTACCGCGGACATGCTGGACCAACTTCAGGCGGCCGGCATCGGGCACACATTCATCACGTTGCATGTCGGCATCGGCACATTCCGACCGGTGAAGGTCGAGAACATCGAAGACCACAAGATGCACGCGGAGAGGTTCTCGATTTCCGCGGAAGCGGCGACGGCCATTCATGGCGCCGGTCGCGTGGTGGCGGTGGGCACCACCGTGGTGCGGACGCTGGAGTCATGCCGCGACGTGGAAGCACGGGACGACGCGACGGACATTTTTATTCGACCGCCATACACGTTTCGCCACGTGGACGTGTTGCTGACGAATTTTCATCTGCCGCGTTCGACGCTGCTGATGCTGGTCAGCGCGTTTGCCTCGCGCGAGCTGATCTTGAAGGCCTATGAACAGGCCGTGCGCGAGCGGTATCGCTTTTTCAGTTACGGCGATTGCATGCTGATCCTGTGACGGATTGGGCCCCGCGTTTCAAACGCCAGATCGGTTAGCCGCGCGGGACTGTCGGCGCTTGCTTCTCGAGGTAGGCCTTGACGGTGCGGCGGTCCAGCTTGGTGCGGCGGGCGACTTCTTCGTACGTGCCGTGGCGTTCGTAGAGCAGTTGGCAGTAGTCGGACAGCAGCGCGTCGGCGTCAAGCGATCCATGGTCGATTCCATCGCGCAAGCGTGACTGCAAATCCGGCGCGACCGCCTTGTGGTCGCCTTCATAATGTTTGGTCAGCAATATGCGCCGCACCGCCTGTTCGAGTTCGCGCACGTTGCCCGGCCACGGGTAATTCCGGCCGAGAACGTTGTCGATCACCGCGTGGACGAGTTCGACGGCGTCTTTCGAGGGTTCGCCGGTGAGCCGCAAGACGAGATGCGCGACCAGATCGTCGAGTTCGCGCGGGTCTTCGGTGATGCGCTGACGCAACGGCGGCACGGTGATCACGTCGGAACAGAGACGGTAGTAGAAATCATCGCGGAACTGGCCGCTGGCGCGGAGTTGATCGAGCGGTTTGTTGGTGGCGGCGATGACGCGGCCACGGAACCGCAGTTTCTCGTGGCTGCCGACGGGCGAGAACGTGCGTTCCTGCAGGACCTGGAGCAGTTTGATCTGGGTGGGGACCGACGCATCACCGATCTCGTCGAGGAAGATCGCGCCATGCGGACTGCACCGGGCAAACACGCCCTCGTGCTCGTCGACCGCGCCGGTGAACGAACCTTTCATGTGGCCGAACAACTCGGATTCAATCAGCGTTTCGGGGAACTGTGACAGGTTCATCGACACGAAATTGCGTGTGAAACTTCCCGCGAAGCAGCCTTTGCGTTCGTCGAACGGGATGAACCCCGAGCGCCCGATGGCGGCGGCGGCGGTGCCTTTGCCGGTGCCGGTCTCCCCGAGGAGCATCGTCGAGAAATCCTCCATGCGATTCCACAGGTGGCGTTCGTACCAGCGAATGTCATGGGTGAAGACGTTGTTCCACAAATGAAGCCGGAGCTGCCTCATGCACGGGCTGGTGCCGATCAGGCCGCGGTCGATGAAGTAATAGGCGCGGCGAATCTGGTAGAAGATGGCGAAATAGCGGCGGGCTTCGGCGGCGTCGAAGCCGCGCCGGGCGAACAGCGCCAGGGCCTTCTGCGCAAATGGCACCGGAACGGAGCGGTCGCCGGCGTCGATCTGGTCGGCGATGAGTTGATCGAATGCCGACAGGAACCGGTGATAGATCTCGTAGAGGAACGCGTACCGCAGCAGCTCCCGATCTTCGCCGTCGACCTGTTTGAGGGTCGTCACGCCGGCCACATGCAGTTCGTGGAGTTGTTCATTCCAGCGTTCGACGGTGAGCTTAACCTGTTCCGCGTAGGGGACCGACGCATCGCAGCCGGCGATCCGGCGCTGCTGTTCCTCGTATTCGTTACTGAATGGATTGATGTACGACGCTTGGGAAACAATTTTCAAAAACTCGCGGCCGGACGATGGAAGCGTCTTAGAGTCCATACACTTAATGTACATCAACTATACATAAAATATATAGATAAACTTCGGCTTCCAGAACCGTCATATCCACAAGCTGCTAGTTACTAGCCACTTACCAGGCCAGATCTTTTCTGGCACGGGATGGGCATAAGGGCTTCGCAGAGGCGAATATGAACACACTAAAACGAATCCCCAGTTGCCTGGCAATGATCGCCGCGGCAGCAATCATCGCTCTCCCCATCTTCGGTGGCCCCGTCGGCTGGCACGACCGGCTCTACGACCCGACCACTTTTCTGACCGCCCTCGCTCTCGCCGGCGCCACCATGGTCCTCTGGCCACTCCAGAGTAATACGAACGACGGACGCGAGGAGAACTCGCGATGAACCCTCGATTACTTCCTGCTTTGTTTGCATTAACCTCTTTATCTCTCTGCAGCGGCTGCGGAACGTTTTCCGCGAACTTCAACCCGGAACTAAGTCCATACTACTACCGGGGGGTACGGCAGGATCTGCAGTGGCTCGTTGAGGACCCCTACTGGGTGGACGAATCCGTTCGCAAGCCGCCCCTGAGCTTGATCTTTCGGCCAGAGTTCAAGTTGTGTGTGCTCGCTGACCTTCCGCTCTCGGCAGCGATGGACACAATTAATCTGCCGGTGGATATCCTTTATCCGCTTCCGCGTTCGTCCACGAATGCGCCGACTGGCAAAGGAGCGTCATGAGCATTTTCTGCATGTGCCTTACGTCGAGCCGTTCTCTTCGACGTCGGTGGCAACAGATTTCCCGGAGCTTTTTCAGGGCGCTGCGTACAGCTGGCACAAATCGATGGAGCATTTGAGAACCATGAAAATCCTGCTCGTATTACCGGCGGCGGAATCGGTTCGGGTGACACGGGAGCGGCCCGCGGTGACGGACCGGGCGATGCTGCGGTTCAGTGTCCTGCCATTGACGGCGGTGGCGGCGTTGACGCCTCCGGAATATCCAGTGCGAATCGTGGACGAGAACGTCGAGGCATTGGACTTTGACGCGGATGCGGACGTGGTGGGCGTGACGTTCATGACCGCGCTGGCGCCGCGGGCGTATGAGATTGCCCGCGAATTCCGGGCCCGTGGGAAAATCGTGGTGGCGGGTGGTTATCATGCGACGCTCTGCACCCAGGAAGTGATTCAGCATTTCGACGCGGTGGTCGTGGGCGATGCCGAAGGGGCCTGGCCGCAGCTTTTACAGGACATCGAAGCAGGTCGTCTCCAGAAGGTGTACTGCCATATGGACAAGTCGGCGGAATTGCACACGCCGGTCCCGCGTCGCGACCTGCTCGCCGACCACGCCCGGCATTACGTCACACTGCACGCCGTGCAGACCGGGCGTGGATGTCCGCACGGGTGCCGGTACTGTTCGATCACGACGTTTCATCAACGCAAACATCGCCAGCGTCCCCTGGCGGACGTGTTGGCCGAACTACGCGAGGTTCCGCGAAACTTCATGTTCGTGGACGACAACATCATCTCGGATCGGCAGTACGCACGGGAGTTGTTTCGGGCGATGACGAGGCTGGGCAAACGCTGGGTGAGCCAATGTTCGATCGAGATTGCGGACGACCCGGAGCTGCTGCGAATGGCGCACCAGGCGGGTTGTCGCGGCTTGTTTATCGGGATCGAGTCGACCAACGCGGCGAATCTCGCGGCGATGGGCAAGGCGTTCAATGACAGCGCGCATTATGGCGAACGGCTCGCCCGGATCCGCCGCGCGGGAATCGGCGCCATCGCGGGCATCATCGTCGGCATGGACCGGGACGACGTCGAAGTATTCGAGAGCACGCTGAGATTTCTGGATCGGGCGCGGATCGATTCGCTGCAACTGAATATCCTCACGCCATTGCCCGGCACGCCGTTGTTCAATGATCTGGAGAACGCCGGCCGCGTGACCGATCACGATTGGAGCCATTACGATTTTCGTCACGTGGTGTTTCGTCCCGCCAACATGACCGCATCCGAGTTGCAGGACGGGGCCGACTGGCTGTACGCGCAGTTCTACCGGCTTGACCGGATTCTGCTGCGGTTCCTGCGCGCGGTATTCGCCATTGGCTGGCTACCGGCGATTCTCAGCCTAAAATTGAATCTGACCTATCGCTACGACAACCAGCGGGAAGGAATCGTCGGCCGGAATCCGGCGCGAAGAGTGACACGGGAGAGCCACCGTCTGACGGCGCTGCAACTGGCCGCGCTCAGCCGCTCAGGAGTATGAATGGAATGGCGCAATCGGTTTGTTGAACGGAATAGAGCTACGAATGGAAAGGAGTTTCGCCCATGAGCCAAAAACACGTGCAATGGCTGTTTGAGGAATTGCCCGCGTTGGTGAGCGAGGGAGTGCTCGCGACGGAAGCGGCCGAGCGGGCGCGTCAATTTATATTATGGTGAATCAGCGGGTCGCGCACGCTGGAACCAAGGCGGACGACGGCCGGGGTGTTTCCTTCCAGGTTTGACGCCGCGGTTCCCACTTGATCGAGGGGTGTCGACAATTTACACTCGTCGGCAACCCAGAAAGGTCTGCGATGCGAGACGAGATACACCTCACGAGAACCGCTGCCTTGGTGGCGATGCTTGGCCTGGCAGTCATGACAAACGGCTGCACGTCATACTACGCTGTCACCGATCCGAAGACCGGGAAGCAGTACTACACGACCGAGTGGCAGACAGCCCGGGGTGGCACCACAAGGTTTGTCGATGCCAGGTCCGGTGCCATCGTCACGATTCAGGAGTCGGAAATTCGAGAGATCAACGAGAAAGAGTTCCAGCAAAACACGGGGAAGAACTGAAGTGATTCCGTAAAATGCTGCGGCGCAGGCCCTTGTGCTTGCCCAAATGGGCATCCGCAGGCCTGGCGGTTGGCAATGCCTGCCCCTGCGGAAGGCGCCGACCCTGTTCGAGCTGTGGCTCTGGCCGAGGAAACCTGCAAAAGCACGGATTATCGAGCGCGATGGGTTACCGGCTAGCCGGGTATGCAGCCGCCGAGCGGTCCAGCGACACGATGGCCACGGGTCAGAAAGCTGTCGAATTGGACCGTGCCGGCGAACAGTGGCAAATAGTCCAAGGAATTGGGGGCTGGTTGCAACCGGATCGCGACGGAAACCACACCGGGAGTTTATCCACCCGACGAATCCGCAAACCCCGCAATGTCTAATGTCTATTGCTGGCGAAAAATTACAACGATCAGCGGCAGAAATGGATAGAGACGTAGTTGGGGCGACAAAATGCCCTTTTGGAAGCCGAGTTTGGAGGTGGTGGCGGACCTGTTCGGACAGGCTCTGGCGCTTCTTCCAAGAAACTGCCTGTAGGTTTCCAAAATTATTCCAAAAACGCGTTTTTTTTCTTGCATCATAGACAGGAATCATCATAATGGTTGACTAGAGGAAGCCACTTCTTGGAGATAAATAAGCGGCGCCGATAATTACCTGCCGTGTGGAGGGTAGCGAGGAACACAAAGCGGCGGGACAGGAGAATAGATAATGCGGAAGATGCTTGTCGACTGGCTGCGTAAGAAAACCCGTGCGTTTACACTCATTGAATTGCTGGTGGTCATTGCGATTATCGGGATTTTGGCGGGCATGTTGTTGCCAGCTCTGGCCCGCGCCAGGGAAAAGGCCAATGCTGCGAGGTGTGTTAGCAACATGCACCAGTGGGCCTTGGC
>JBEKUF010000199.1:0-5720 GCA_049515295.1 Verrucomicrobiia bacterium
TAATTTGTTGGTAGGTGCTGAGATCTGGGCGTATGCAGGCTGCGCATTGGGCACCGTGCTGGCAGACGGGGGCCGCGTGTCGGAAGGGGTTGAAGTTCTGCAGAAATCGCTCCGAATCAAGCCGGATTATGCCGACGGACAACAGGCGTTGGGAACAGCCCTGCTGCTGGCCGACCGGGCTGAGGATGCGATCGGACCGCTGCGAGAGGCGGTGCGTCTCCAGCCCGACTTTGCCGAGGCGGAGTACAATTTAGGGGTCGCCCTGGGACGAGCCGGCCGGGGACGAGAGGCGATCCAACATTGCGAACAGGCCGTGCGCCTCAAGCCCGATTTTGCTGAGGCACACAACGGTCTTGGGCTTGCGCTGATGGAAGCGGGCAACCTGCCGGCAGCCATTGGGCAGTACGAGCAGGCGGTGCGGCTCAAGCCCGACTTTGCCAAGGCGCAGTACAACTTGGGGATCGCGTTACTGCGACTGGGCAAGGTGCCAGAGGCGGCGGAACATTGGGAACAGGCGCTCCGCCTCAAGCCCGATTATGCCGAAGCGCACAACAATCTGGGGAGTGCGTTGCTTCAGGCCGGCAAGGTGCCGGAAGCGATTGGCCAGTACGAGCAGGCGGTGCGGCTCAAGCCGGATTATGCCGAGGCGGAGTACAACTTGGGGGCTGCGTTCTCACAGATCGGCCGGTTCCAAGAGGCGGCCGGGCACTACGAGCAGGCGGTGCGGCTGAAGCCGGATTATGTCGAGGCGCACAACAACCTGGGGCTTGTGTTACTGCAACTGGGCAGGGTGCAGGAGGCGGCGGAACATTGGGAGCAGGCGCTACGAATCAACCCCGATCTGGCCGATGCGCACTGCAATCTGGGCTTCGCGTTGGAGAAACTTGGGCGCAGGCAGGAGGCGATCCAGCATTACGAGCAGGCGTTGCGTCTCAAGCCGGATCTCGTCCAAGCTCAAAACAACCTGGCGCGAGCACGGGCGGGACAGTGATCCGCCTTCGCGGCGAACGCCAGGGCGCGACACAAGGCTTCCACCGTCGCGCTACGAGCTATGGCGGACAAGGCGGTGAGACGCGCGGCGCGGAGACGGCGGATGAGCGTGGGCGTAGACGGTACAATGCGGGGAGGTGACCGCGGAGCCGAGGCATTCAATAGGCCAGGTTGACGGTGTAGCAGAGAATGTTGTGGCAATGAACGGTATCGATGACGGTCTTGCTGCGCCAGCCCTGGCAAACCTTCTTACCGCTGATCATGGTGCGATGGGCCGCCACGGCGGTGGCGAGTTCCTCGCTGAGATCGAAATCGCCGCGAACACATTCGTCGTTGGGGCAATTGAAGCGGAACACCGACTTGGCGCCGTTGAGGTTGACCTCATAGGTGATCTGCTTGGTCATGGTGGCGCCATCCGGGTCGTAGTAGGCGAGTTTCAGCTTCAGCGACTTCAACTTGCGGAACGTATCGGCAAGGGGGGCGGATTCCTTGACCCGCAGGCCTTCCTGTTGGCGGTACTGCGCGCGGGCGCTGAATTTCTGTTGGTACATGACGATGTCTCGATTCTGTTTGCGGGATAACGCAACTTGGGGAGTGTATCACAAAAGGGCCGTCGTTGCCAGCTTTTATGACACGTGGGAGCGGGCGCGGGGTCGGAGGGGGCCGTTCCGGGCTTGTCGAGGAATCTCGGCCTGCCTACACTGCTGGGCATGAAACGCTTTGGGCAATGTCTTACCATCCTCGTTATTGGGTTTACGGTTTGCGTTCGTGTTGACGGGCAAACCAATTCGACTGCTTCGACCGCGACGTCCACGCAAAGCGTGGAAACGATTGTCTCCATTCGGCACGGAGAAAAACCGCCCGGGGGGCTTGGTCAATTGACGTGCCGGGGCCTCAATCGGGCGCTGGCGTTACCCACGGTGTTGCTGGCAAAATATGGTGCGCCACAGTTTGTGTTTGCGCCCAATCCCACCCAAAAGGTGGATGGCAAGAATCACAAAGAGTACTTCTATGCGCGCCCACTGGCGACCATTGAGCCGATCGCCATCCGTTGCGGGCTGCCGGTCAACACACAATTCGGTTACGAGGAAATCGGAGGTCTGGAAACGGAACTACAGAAACCGCAATACCGAAACGCGACTATTTTCATCGCCTGGGAGCATTATCTGCTCGATGATTTCGTGAAGGATTTGGTCAAATCCCACGGCGGAGACGAGGCACAGGTTCCTCCCTGGCCGCACGAGGATTATGACAGCATATTCGTTGTGAAGATCACCCGGGGCGAGGGACGGGAATCGGTGGCGTTTACAATTGATCACGAGAATCTGAACAATTTGAGCGATACCTGCCCGTGAATGCGTCTAGGGCGGATGACCCATGCGAACACGCTCTTTACGAGGCGGCGGGAATCAACTCGGCCTTTCCTTGCCGGTTGGGGGCCTGGTTGCGGGGCGCGCGAGTGACCTGGCCCAGCGGCGAAACCTCCTCCGAGCCGTTCCGGCCACCGCGAGCGCGAGTTTCACCGTTGCCGTTGCCGCGGTGCACCAGATCAAGAGGCGCCCCATGGTCTCTCAGAGACTCGGAGGCCGCCTCCAGTATCCGCACCAACTCCAAACCGCGCTCGCCATTGGTTAACGGCGCGGTTCCCGTCCGAATGCAGTCGAGGAAATGCTGGCATTCGACTTTCAGGGGTTCCTCCTGTTTGATGTACGGCACGTACATGTTGCCGTAGTGATAGGCGTAATGGAATTCGGCAAACGTGTCGTAATGCGGCGGTCGCTCCACGCGCGTGTCAAACACCTTGATCTTCTCCTGTTGGGCGACGTCGTCGTACACAATCATGCGCTGGCTGCCGACGATCGTCATTTCCCTGACCTTTCGCGGATCCAGCCAACTGCTGTGAATGAACGCCGACCGTTCGTTGCGGAAGTGGAGGCACATGGCCGTCACGTCTTCGATGCCCCGAGTGATATGAGCCGTGCCGCGGCAATTGAGGCTGATGGGCTGTTCACCCAAGATGTGGAGGATGATGGCGATATCGTGCGGCGCCAGGTCCCAGGTCACATTGATGTCCTTTTGGAACAAACCCAGGTTCAGGCGTCGGGCGCAAACATAGCGGATTTCTCCCAATTCGCCGCTATCGGCGATCTCCTTGATCTTGCGCACGGCGGGCGAATACAGGAACGTGTGGCCGACCATGAGGATCAACCCCTTCTTCTGTGCGACGTCGATCAGGTCTTCACATTCCTCGGAAGAGCACGCCATGGGTTTTTCGATGAGGGTGTGCTTGCCGGCCAACAGACTGGCTTTGGCCATCGGGTAATGCGTCTTCACCGAGGTGGCGATCACCACCGCGTCGAGGCCCGCGCCATTGAGCATGTGGCCAAAGTCCATTTCCCCGACGATTTCGGGGTAGAGCGACCGCAGGTGCGCCAGCCGCTGCCGGTTGACGTCGCACATCATCTTCAGGCGACAGTCGGAAAGGGAACGGAAGTTGCGGATCAGATTTGGTCCCCAGTATCCACAACCGACAACGCCAACTTTGATTGGGTTCGCCATGACTCCTCGTCGATGACAGGGTCTGCTGCCGGCATGGTGGACCCCGCGCCTGCTCGTTGGTCGCCGGCCGCGCGGATTACGCACGGCCGGCAGCCGGCCCGCCGATCACCTGCGACCACCCGAAATTGAGGCGGGACGAACGCTGAATTCGCCCGCCCGCGATAGCTTGGGAAAGGGGAGCCGGGGCAATGGTTGTGGGGTGAAGTACTCCGTTGCCACCGATACTGGAAAATCGTACGCCCAGCGACCGGGCTGGGAATTGGAAGAAAGGGAAGAGACCGAGACTCGGCGCGGCGGGGAACTTCGCCACGCATCGCTGCGCGGAAAACCAATCAAAGTCCCATCTCGTTTCATCGGCGTCATGTCTCTCAGTACGCCGATTACTTAAGCACGCTGGGGTGTGGCGGGCTACGCCCGGTTTGACAATTCCTTTGCCTGGATTGACCGGGCCTGCAGCGTGCGGTCTTCAGAGGGGGGGTCAGCCCATTCGGCGGTTCGGCAGGCTCCCTTCGACCCCGCTCAGGGTAAACACCGCAGGCAGGCTCCCTTCGACGCTGCTCAGGGCAGGCAGGGTAAACAGGGCAGGCTCTTCGACAGGCTCAGGGTAAACTCCGGGCGCGAAGTTTCTACCGCGAATCCACCTTCGCTGAACCCGCCACGGCGGGTAAAGCTTCCGCCGCCGCCAAGGCTTTGGCGGACAAGATGGCGGACAAGTGTACGCGGATGCGCGCGAATGGGGCGCCCGTGAGCAAAGGCGGGTTTGGACAATATGTCGCTAGGCGATATATCATGTAGAGATATATCATGGGCAGCCAGGCGCCGGCGATGGCGGGACGGGGGCGCCACGTGATGCGCAGAGCGCAAACGTGGCCTTCGGGGGGGTCGGCGGGGACGGAAATCCGAAGGCGGAATACGGAAATCCGAAGGGTAGATGCGGAACGGGCGAGGGGGAGTGTAAATTGGAAAGCGGTGAGGCGGCGATCAAATGTTTTATGTTGAGACCTGACCTCGTGCCGCGGTCGCCGCTACAACGCCTTCATTTCAGCCATCCGATTTTGATTTCGCCTTCGACTTCCTTGAATTCCAGGTCACCGGTAACAAGCTCCGCGTTGCGGGTCTTGGCGAGAGCGGCGGCGAATGCATCGGCGTACGACAGTTTCTTCGTGGCCTTGTAAATCGCGGCCTGACGTACCAGGTGCAGGTCGGTGTCAACGGGCACAAGCTCGATGGTCAATCCGGCGATCTCTCTGGCTTTCTGCTCCGCCGCCTCCTGTGACAGCTTGCGCATGGTGCTGTAGTAAATCTCACCCCAGTTCACGACGCTCAGAAGCAGCTTGTGCGTGCCGGCTTCCGCCTTCATGAGCAGCTTCTCTACTTCCTCGGCGGCCGGCTCGTCTTCGAAAAAGGCAATGAGCGCCCAACTGTCCAGGACTTTGGTCGCCATATCAGAGTTCCCGCTCGCGTTTGCGGTCTTCCATGAGCGCCTTGAGAACGCCCGAGCCTTTTAGCGATCCCCGCAGGCTCTTGATGTGCTTCGGCGTGATCGGCTTAAGCACGATGGCGTCACCCTCTTGGTAGACGTAGGCCCTTGTTCCCTCTTCGATCTCGAATTCCTTCCGCAGCCAGCGGGGGATGACCACCTGGCCCTTCACGGTGAAGTGGATGGTATCGGTTCTGTGGTTTGCCTTCATGAGAATAGTCCTACTACAGGTTGAGAGGTAAGTCAATATATATTTTGTAGGAATTATATGCACGTGGCGCACCGCGCGCGGCTATCCGCCTTCGTTAAAACTGGGGCGGACAAGCAGCGGAAACCCTTCGACGCTGCTCGGTTCGACGTTGCTCACCGCAGGCAGGGTGAACCCTTCGGCAAGCTCAGGGCGGGCAGGGCAAACGGGCGGGACGCCCGTTCTACGATTTCGGCTCTCGACAAGCTGGGGATGACGGATTATTTGGTTGGGTCGGATGGAGGGAATTTCGGTTATGAGCAAGACGGAGAAGGCGGGGAAGGTGTTGGTGGGGGTGTTGATGGGGAGTGATTCGGATTGGCCGGTGATGAGGTTGGCGGTGGAGGCTTTAACAGAGTTTGGGGTGGGGTCGGAGGCGCGGGTGATGTCGGCGCATCGGACGCCGGGGGATGTGGCGGAGTATGCGCGGGGTGCGGCGGGTCG
>JBEKUF010000200.1:0-5710 GCA_049515295.1 Verrucomicrobiia bacterium
ACACGCCTGTGATCACCTCGTGTCGTTGACCGGCGAGTTGGCCGAGCATGTGGCGGGCGTCGTCGCGGTCGCGCGGTTTGCCGAAAATCTTTCCGGCGAGCACGACGATCGTGTCCGCGCCGATCACCATCGAGTCGGGATGGCGGCCGGCGACGGCCCGGGCCTTGCGCTGGGCGTTGTGCATCGCCACCACGTCGGGAGCGGCGCCGCCGGAGAGTTCTTCCGTATCGTCCGGGCGCACCACGAGGAAGCGCAATCCCATCTCACGCAGCAGCCGCTCGCGTCGCGGCGAGGCGCTGGCGAGGATGATTTGAGGTTTGTCTCGGCCCATAAAACTTGGTATGGTTGAGGAGGAGTATGGGAATGGAGCGCGGCAAAGTCGAGCACCTCTACGTGCACGTGCCGTTTTGCGCGGCGAAGTGCAACTACTGCGCGTTTTACTCCGAAGCCGGCAGCGCGGACAAGATGGCGGATTACGTCGAGGCGGTGCGGCTGGAGCTCGAGGTGTTTGCTCCACAACTTGCCCTGAAGACGATCTTTTTTGGCGGTGGCACGCCGAGTCTGTTGCCCACGCCGCTGATGCGGCGCATTCTGGAGTCCATTGTCGAGCGAAGCTCCTGCCGCGCCGTTTCCGAATGGACCGTCGAATGCAATCCGTCGACGGTTTCCACCGACAAGGCAACACTGTTTCGCGAATTCGGTGTGAATCGCATCTCGATGGGCGTGCAGGCGCTGGATGACGAGTTGCTGGAGAAGATCGGGCGCGTCCATTCGGTGACCGGCGCTGTGAAATCGTACGAGCGACTGCGCGATGCCGGGTTTCAGAATATCAATCTCGATCTGATGTTCGGATTGCCGGGCCAGACGATGGAACATTGGAAACGGACGCTGGCCAAGGCCATTGAGCTTCAGCCCGAGCACCTCTCGACGTACTGCCTGATTCTGGAAGAGGACACCCCGTTCTGGTCGTTGGTGCAGCAGGGATTGATCAAGCCCGACGAGGAACTGGAGCTGGCGATGTACGAGACGGGCATGGAAACGCTGGCTCGGGCGGGTTACCGTCAATACGAGATCAGCAATTTCGCCAAACCGGGTCGCGAGTGCGCGCACAACATCGCGTACTGGGAGAGCAAGGACTACATCGGGCTCGGCCCGAGCGCGTGTTCGACCGTTGGCGATAGACGCTGGCAGAACGCGTCCGATACCGATCGGTACATTGCGGCGATGCGCAGCGGCGAACGGGCGCTGGCCTACGAAGAACCGCTCACGCCCGAACTGCGCGCCGCCGAACGCGCCGCATTCGGTATGCGCATGAACGCGGGCGTCCCTGCCGAACTATTGCGCGGTCGCTGGGACAAACAGGTCGCCGAGTTGCTCTCCGCCGATTTGGTTCAGTGGAGCCACGACCGTCTCCAGCCCACCAAGCGCGGGATCCTGTTCGCGGACGAAGTCGCGGCGCGGTTTGTGTGAGTCCGCGTTCTCTGGCGTCACGTCAGCGCGGCGACCGCTCGAAGTCGTCCAGGGTTTTTCTGGCGCGAGAGTAATGGCCAAGGATGGCGGCGCTGGCGACGAAGACGAGTACGAGCAGAGGTTTGAGGTCGGCGAACAGGAAGAAGACAAACAAACCGGCCAGCGACGCGACTTCGGACAGCGCGAACCCGATAAAGAACTGCTTTTGGACTAGTTTCAGAACGGACGCTGAATCCGCTTGGGCCGGCTGCTGTCGAATTCGGGCTGCCGCGACGGGAAATGAAATGATTGCGGCGAGCACGCCGACTGTTAGCGCAGCAATAATGGACGTTCTTTCCGTCAAACCGCGTGCCATGGCTTTGTAGCCATGTTCCTGGAGCCACAATGCCAAGGCCGCATATAAAAACTGAGCGCTAATGAGGGCGGCAGTAACGGGGGCCAGTCGCTGGCGGAATGCAGCCGGTTTGGCCGTCGCCGATTGGGATGGTTGATACGGCATCGGTAGATTTATACTGCGGTATGCCCGACGGCACAACGGTCAAAGCGGCGCAAATGGTGCAAGTGAGAGCGAGGGAGACACGGCGAAGGGGCTTGGGTACTATTTCGTCGGCGAGGTTGCTGCGGAGTTAGTGTGATACCATTCAGAGTTGTGTCGTGAGTGTGGCATTGCCATCCGGCACCAAATCAAATGTTTTATGATGAGACCTGACCCTATACATTCGTACCAACGGTGTCGAATGGATCGATACGATGCCGATTCTGGCGGCGCGCAGCCCCTGGCTACTCCTCGGGCACCACTGGGGCAAACGGGGATGGTTGGTCTGCCCAGGGCGAACGATCACCTTCATCGACTCAAACGATCTGAAGGCCAAACTGCTGGCATACCCAGGTCCTGCCCCTGGATCGACCACCGACGAGCAGTCCTTGGCCAAGTGGGGACCACCACCGATGGATTTGGAAGGCAAGAAGACAGAGGGGCCACGGGGTGGCCGAAGATGAAGAAGCTCAGCGCGTGCATCCTGCTCGTAGCAGCGCCCATAGCTTCCGTACAAGCCCAGACCTCTCTTATCGTGCCATGGCACGATTTTCCACAGGAACGCGCCGACTGAGCCCCGAAAGGGATTCGGGTTAAACCGGGCCGGTTGCCCGACAATTGACGGCATGGCGGGAGCCCCACGCACAGCGATCAGGGGTAAAAGCCGGCCGTTCCTGACGTATGACGCGCCATCGATTTTGGAGTTGACGAGATATCGGAATGTGATATAGTTCGTGATGTGAATGTGGGTTGGAATGACGGGGTGAGGGAGCGGCAGGAAACGACAGAGATGCTTCGCTTCGCTCAGCATGACAGACGGGGAGGCACAACGCGTGTCGACGGTGCTCGGCTGGTCGTGAAAGTATTCGGTCGGCACGGCGACGGAGCCACGCCCGAGGCGGACAAGCGCCGTGGCTACAAACGGCGAACGTTCGGAGGACGCGGAATTCAGTGCGAAGGCATTCGGGGGGGATGCGTCCAACCTACCACGGAGGCAGAGGATCGCGAAAAAAGCAAAAATTGTAAAACGAACCCAAGTTTAGCCAAGCCGGCGTGGAAAACTGATGGAAACAAAGCCAAAAACGAACCCATCTTTGGGGGGGTGGGATGGCTAAAAGGAGCGCATTATTCAGGTGAAACCGGGGGGATTCACGGGTAGATTGGAGCCGTTATGGCAAAGAAGCTGGCGCAGATAGTCGAGGGACTGGTCGGGTCGTTTCACAAGTACGGCGGGATCAATCATCTAGACGGGGTGAACCTGCCGTCGCGGGAGGCGGTGGTGGAGATCACGCGGGATTTGTTGCGGCTGGTGTTTCCCGGATTTTACGACAAGGACCCGATTCATTCGAATCAACTGACCGAGTACACGTCGGAGTTGGTGTCATCGCTGGCGCGGCGGCTGGAGAACGAGATACAGCGGAGCCTGGAGTATCGTCCGTGCGACGAATGCGACAAGAACGATCTGGCGGGCACGGCGGCGCGGGTGACACAGGAGTTCTTGAGCGAGTTGGCGGGTGTGCGGTCGATTTTGCAGACGGACGTGACGGCGGCGTACGAGGGCGATCCGGCGGCGATCAGCAACGAGGAGATCATTTTGGCGTATCCGGGCATCGAAGCGATCGCGGTGCAGCGGATGGCGCACCTGCTGTATCGTCGGCACGTGGCGTTGATTCCGCGGATCATGACGGAATGGGCGCACAACAAGACGGGCATCGACATTCATCCGGGGGCGACGATCGGGCCGCACTTTTTCATCGATCACGGCACGGGCGTGGTCATCGGCGAGACGACGGTGATCGGTCGTCGGGTGAAGATTTACCAGGGCGTGACACTCGGCGCGAAGAGTTTCCCCAAGGACGCGAAAGGGCGGGTGGTCAAGGGCACCAAGCGCCATCCGAACATCGAGGATGACGTGACGATTTACGCCGGCGCGACGATTCTGGGCGATGTGACGATAGGCCAGGGGTCGATCATCGGCGGCAACGTGTGGTTGCTGGACTCCGTGCCGGCGCGTACCGTGGTGTATCAGGAGGGCGGCAAGACGATTATGAAGACGGCCGCCGCGGACCTCGAGCGGATGATCGGCCACACACACGGCGCAGGGATATAGAAATGCAAATC
Source organism: Verrucomicrobiia bacterium (assembly GCA_049515295.1). Classification (GTDB taxonomy): domain Bacteria; phylum Verrucomicrobiota; class Verrucomicrobiia; order Palsa-1439; family Palsa-1439; genus Palsa-1439. The sequence goes on from JBEKUF010000200.1 coordinate 4,127, forward strand.
CGAAATTCGAAACTCGAAATCCGAAACAAGCACTAATCTCGGAAATCCGAATTTCGAATCTGTTTTGTGCGTCGAGATTCGGATTTCGACCTTACCAGGTCATGCGAAGGATTTACGCCGATCACAATGCGACCACGCCGCTGGATCCAGCGGTGTTGGAGGCGATGCTGCCGTACCTGCGCGAACATTTCGGCAATGCCAGCAGCGTGCATGTGTTTGGCCGCGAGGCGCGGGCGGCGGTCGATGACGCCCGGGTGCGCGTGGCGAAGCTGCTGGGCGCTCAAGAAGGCGAGATTGTATTCACGGGAGGCGGCACCGAGGCGGATAACATGGCGATTTTTGGCGTGGCGCGCGCGCTACGCAAGAAGGGCCGCCATATTGTGGCCAGCAGCATCGAGCACCACGCGGTGCTGCACGCCTGCCAATACCTGGAAAAGACCGGCGCGTGTGAGGTCACGTATCTGCCCGTGAGCCGTGATTGCCTCGTGGATCCCGAGGATTTGCGGAAAGCGATCCGCAACGACACCGTGCTGGTATCGGTCATGTCGGCGAACAACGAGACCGGCACGATCCAGCCTGTGAAAGAGCTTGCGGCGATTTGCCGGGAGCGGGGCGTTGCGTTTCATACGGATGCGGTGCAATCGTGCGGCAAGGTGACGGTGAATGTGGGCGATTGGGGAGTGGACCTGCTGTCCATCGCCGCGCACAAGTTTTACGGGCCGAAGGGCGTCGGGGCGCTGTTTGTGCGGCGGGGGATGAAGGTGGATCCGCTGCTGTTCGGTGGCAGCCACGAAAACGACCGTCGGGCGGGCACGGAGAACGTGGCGGCCATTGCCGGTTTGGCGAAGGCGGCGGAGTTGGCGACCGCGAAGATGGGCGAAGAACAGGGCCGGCTATTCGGTCTGACCGAGAAGCTCGGGGCGGAGGTCGCCAAACGGATCACGGGCGCGCACCGCAACGGCCACGCGAACCGGCGCATCGGCAACACGATCAATTTCAGCTTCGAAGGCTGCGAGGAAGAGGGTTTGTTGCTCGGGCTGGATCTGGAGGGCGTGGCGGTGTCGAGCGGGTCGGCCTGCGCGGTCGGTTCTCTCGAACCGTCGCACGTGCTGAAAGCGATGGGATTGTCGCATGAATTGTCACGGGCGGCCGTGCGGTTCTCGTTTGGCAAGACTAACACGGCCGGGGACGTCGAGGAGATCGTCGAAGCCGTGGCGCGAGTTGTCAGCCGACTGCGAGAATTTGCGCGTGCCTGACCCGGGGCGGACGCGCGAACCCGCCGCGGCATTCTCAATCGAAGAAGCGGTAGCGGAAAATGAACCAGAGGGCGGCGAGACCGTCTTTCCAGATGATTTTCTTGCCTTCGGTGTAATCGCGGCCGGCGTAGTTGATACCGGTTTCGTAGAACCGGTAGCGTCGGCGCGCCAGTTTGGCGGTCAATTCCGGTTCGATACCGAAACGCTCGGACGTAAGTTTCAGCCCCTCGACGCACTGACGGCGGAAAACCTTGTAGCAGGTCTCCATGTCGGTGAGGTTGAGGTTGCAGAGCATGTTCGACAGCAGCGTGAGAAGGCGGTTGGCCAG
>JBEKUF010000201.1:0-5658 GCA_049515295.1 Verrucomicrobiia bacterium
AGGTCGCCCCGGAAACGATGCGGCGCATGGACTGTGTCGATTGCCACAATCGGCCCACCCACATCTTTCTCTCGCCCGACGAATCCGTGGACACTTCGATGGCCCTCGGCCGCATCGATCCGTCCCTGCCTTCCATCAAGAAGAACGCCGTCGATGCGCTGGCGGCGGACTACCTGACCACGAACGAAGCCCTGGAGAAGATCGCCGACACGCTTTCCAAGAAGTACGCCTCATCCGATCACGAAACCGTCCAACGCGCCGTCGCTGAGGTGCAGAAGATTTACCGCGAGAACTTTTTCCCCGAAATGAAGTCCCGCTGGAAAGTGTATCCGAACAACATCGGCCATTTCCAATGGGCCGGTTGCTTCCGCTGCCACGACGGTGAACACACCAGTGCCGACGGCAAAACCATTTCGGCCGATTGCAACAGTTGCCATACGATCATCGCGCAGGGAGCGGGGGCGGAACTCAAAACACTCAGTGCCCAGGGCCTCGAATTCCAGCATCCATCCGAAGAACTGGGCGACGCGTGGAAAGGCCAAAAATGCAGCGAGTGCCACAACGGCGCATCCATGTAATCGCCATCGGGTGTTGGCTGCTGACAACGAGCGCCGCCGTCCGCGCGGACAGCATCTCGTGTTTCAACTGCCACACCAACGAGATGCACCAATTCTCCGCCAGCGCCCACGCGCAGGCGGGATTGAACTGCGTGGATTGTCACGGTGGCGATCCCAGGATCGCTGACGAGACCGCGCACGCCACCGACAATTTCAAGCGTCCCGACAACAAGAAGGCCATCGCTGAGTTGTGCGCCAGTTGCCACGGCGATGTGCGGCGGATGAATCCCTACGGTCTGCCCACCGATCAACTCGACCGCTACAAAACCAGCAAGCACGGCGAGCAATTGTTCACGCACAACGACCAGAAAGTGGCGGTCTGCACCGATTGTCATGGCGTCCACGACATCCTCAAAGTCAAATCGCCGCAGGCCCGCGTCTACCCGACGAACATCCCGCAAACCTGTGGCCGCTGCCACGGGGACGCGAAGTTGATGCAAGAGTACAAGCTGCCGACCGACATCATCACCCAATACCAGTCCAGCTACCACGCCTACATGGTGTTCGAGAAGGGCGACCTCAGCGCGCCGACCTGCGTCACGTGTCACGGAAGCCACGGAGCGACGCCGCCTGGGACCGCCCAGGTCGGTCAGGTCTGCGGCAAATGTCACGTCCGTCAGCGGGAGTTGTTCGAGAAGAGTCCACATGCCGAGGTCGCGGCGGCCGGTTTGTTCAACGAGTGCGTCAGTTGCCACGGCAACCACGGCATTCAAAAAGCATCGGTGGAATTATTCGCCAAGACGTGCGTCCAGTGTCACGCCAACGACCCGAAGCAACTGCAATTGCGTGACGAACTCGCGGGCCTGATTCACCGTACCCAGGTCGATTATACCAACGCCGACACCGTGGTGCACGATGCCACGGTGCGCGGGCTGGCGACCGACGACGAGCAGTTGCTGCTGCAGGAAGCGAAGACGCAAGTGACCCAACTGGAAGCGATGCAGCACCTGCTGGCGGCGGATCAGTTACGACCCGTCGCCACGCGCTTTGACGAGATCGTGAAGCTGACACTCGCCGATGTCGCCGACCTGGAGCGCATCGAACGCTGGAAACGCCACGCACTGGCGCCGATCTGGGCGTTCCTGGCCCTGATGGCGATACTGTTCTGGGCGAAGCGGCGACAGCTCGAGCAGGGACGCAAACCATGAACGAGGAACAACGAATTTCGCGGCGAACGTTTCTGGACTGGCTGCTGGCTGGTGGTCTGTTGACGTGGGCGGTGGCTTTCGTCGCGCCCGTGATCAGCTACGTATGGCCGGCGCAGAGGCGTGGGCCGAGCACACAAACGGTTTCCGCCGGTAAGGCTGACGAGTTTGCCGATTGGCAAACGAAAATGGTGGCGATTGCCGGACAGCCGGTGATTGTCGTCCGCACACCACAGGGATTTCGGGCGTTTTCAGCCATCTGTACGCACCTCGGCTGCATCGTCGGCTGGGACGCGGCGCGCCGCCTGATTGCCTGCCCGTGTCACGCTGGATTCTTCGATATCAACGGCCGCCCCGTGGCCGGCCCGCCACCGCGACCGCTGTCCGAACACGCCGTGGCGGTGGTCAACGGCGAAGTGCTGGTGAAGTCCGCATGAAGGTGCCTCCGAAAATCCGCGCCTGGCTGGCCGAACGTTACGACATTGGCGTCGTGGAGAAATTTGCTGACGAGCAACTGCACAAACCGCTACCGGCGGAGACCGGTTTCTGGCACACGTTCGGCAGTCTGTCGCTGTTTCTATTTCTGAACCAGGTGGTCACTGGCATTCTGCTGATGGTCTATTACCGGCCCACGACCAATACCGCATTCGAGAGCGTGCGCTTCATTATGACCAAGGCGCATTTCGGCTGGCTGATCCGTGGTTTGCACGCGTGGGGTGCCACGCTGATGATCCTCTGCGTGCTGATCCACATGATGCGGACGTTTTTCATGGGCGCGTATAAGAAGCCGCGTGAACTGACCTGGGTGCTCGGGGTGTTCATCTTCGGCTGCACGGTGACGTTCGGATTCACGGGCTACCTGTTACCGTGGAACCAGCTCTCCTACTGGGCCACCACTGTCGGCACCGAGATTACGGGGGCGATCCCGCTGGCCGGTCAGTATCTGAAAGTGTTGCTGCGTGGCGGGGAGGGCGTGACCGGCGAAACATTGGCGCGGTTCTACGTGCTTCATGTGGTCGTGCTGCCGTGGGTGTTGACGATGCTGATTGCGACACACCTCTTCCTCATGCGGGTTCAAGGGTTGGCCACCTTCGAGCGCGTTGGCGAGGAGAAGCCGATCGACAAGGGCCGTGGCATCCCGTTTTTCCCGAACCACGTCCTCAAGGAAGGCGTCGTGTTCTGCTTGTTGATTGGCGCGTTGGTCACCTTGATCATATTCTGGCCCGTGGAACTGGGCGAGAAAGCCGATCCGTTGGTCACGCCGGAAGGCATCAAACCTGAGTGGTATTTCCTCTCCACGTACCAACTGTTGAAGTATTTCCCCAAGACGCTCGGATTGTTTGTATCGCTGATCCCGCCGCTCCTGCTGTTGCTCTGGCCATTCCTGGATCGCGGTCGCGAACGGCATCCGAAGAAGCGGCCCGTCGCGGTTACGATCGGGATCGTCGCCGTCGTTCTCGCCCTCGCGTTCGGCACCGTCGGCTACCTGTCCGAGCGCAATATCAGCGTTGGCGGCCATCCGTATCACTTCGACATCTACGGAGTGCCGCACCGACTTCCCGAACAGCCAAAGCGCTGAAGCACGGTTTTCCGAGCGGGAAACCTCGTGACACACAATCCTCGACGCATTTAGTTGCAAATTTCGTCAAGGCCACATATGATCCGCCGGCAGGTGGCACTGTCAGGCCCAAGCGACGTGCAAGAAACGAATTTAGGAGGTTTCATGAGAGCCATTTTAGGTTCTGCCAGACTGATCACTGCAGTGGTTGTTGCCGGCGCGATGATTTCCACTCGCTCGTACGCGGACAGTCGCGACCCCGCCAATTATGTCGGTCCAAAGATGTGCGGCATCTGCCACAAGGCCGACGACAATGGTAACGCACTGGCCAAATGGCAGGCCAGCCCACACGCCAAAGCCTTTGAATTGCTCGGCACGCCGGAGGCCAAGGCCGCTGGCACCAAACTCGGCGTCGACAACCCTCAGACCAGCGGGAAATGCCTGCGATGTCACGCCACCGCCTACAACTTCACCGAATCGGTCGCGACCGAAAAGATCAAACCCGAAGACGGCGTTACCTGCGAATCCTGTCACGGGCCAGGCAAAAAATACATGATCAAGAGTACGATGGAAGACCACGCCAAGGCCGTCGAGGCCGGATTGGTTTACCCCGCTTCGAAGAGCTGCGAGATGTGCCACAACAATCAAAACCCGACGTGGAAACCCGACCGCTATACGACCAAGGACGGCAAGAAGGTCGGTTTCGATTACGAGCAGGCGTTCGCGCAAATCGCCCATCCGGATCCCAAAGTGAAGCACTAGCGCTTGCAGGATAACTCGTCTACGCCGAGTGAAGCCAACGGCTTCCCTCGGCGTTTTCGTTGCTGACTGGATGACAAGCTGTCAGGAAACAGTTGCTTCCCGCCAATCTGTCGCTGCATATCAAGTCCATTAGACCCCTCGTTTGCGCGATTTCGCGCACGGCAACACCCTGTCAATCAGCTTGTTGCAAAAAGCCCACGCATTTGTTGCAACTCACTGGCAAGGCCACTGCTAGACCGCAGGCTGCGCCATGGGCAAGGCCACTAACAAATTCAATACGCCGAGGAAGGCCTTCACTGCATCGGTTGTGGATGGATTGGCTTCGGTAAAGTTCGCGGTGACCGTGGTGACCATCATCGTCATTGCGTGTGTCGCCGGCACCTTGATTCCGCAGGGCACGGACGTTGCAAAATATGTTGCCCGCTCCCCGGATGTGGCGGGCCGTCTCGAGTGGTTTGGCAAACTCGGGTTGACGCATGTTTTTTACTCGGTCTGGTTTGTCGGCCTGTTGTGCACGCTCTCCGCCAGCGTAGTCGTATGCAGTTCGCGGCGGTTTGTCACCGTTCTCCGGACCAATGGCTTGGCGCGGTACCGGGCCTTTGGTTCCATGCTGACCCACATCAGCATTCTCCTGATCTTGACCGGTGGTGTGATTCGGGGCGTTTGGGGCGAGAAAGGTTATATCGAACTTCGCGAAGGCGAGACCAACGCGCAGATGGTGACCGAAGCCAGCGTCAAACCGTTGCCCTTCGCCATTCACCTCACGAAATTTGAGATTGAGACCTACGACCAGGCCAGCACGGGAGGGGATCGTGCGGCGCAAGCCGGCGGTAGCGGATTGCTGGTTTCGTGGCCGGAGAAGAAATTGAAGGCCGTGCTGCCGATCAAGGTTGGGGTCGAGCAGGCTTTCGACGAATTCAAGATCACCGTCCTGAAGTACATCCCGGATTTTGTCGTGGACATGCAGACACACCAGGTCACGAGTCGCTCCAGTGAACCGCGCAATCCAGCGATCCTCGTCGCGGTGAATGGCCCGACCTACCACAACCACCGCTGGTTGTTCGCCAAATTTCCCGATTTCGTCATGCACACACCGGACAGTCAGACGACCGGGCCGAGCCCGCTACAGATGGTTTACCAGGACCACGGCGCCATGCCGTCCCGGACGATGCCGGCGGGCCAGATCAAATCATTCAAGAGCACGATTGAACTGGTCGAGGGTGAGTCGGTCGTCGGCCACCGCGTCGTGGAGGTGAACGGCCCGTTCGCATACCAGGGCTACACATTTTATCAATCCGGCTACAACCCTGGCGATCTCTCGTATACCGCCTTGCAAGTGGTGAAAGATCCGGGCGTGCCGGTCGTGTACGCGGGGTTCTCGCTGATGATCATCGGGTTGTTCGTTGTCTTCTATCTCAACCCGTGGTTCGACGCACGAAGGAAGGGCGCATGACACTGTTCGCTACGGGATTGAGCTACAAGACGGCGCCCGTCCAGGTGCGCGAGCAACTGGCCGTGAAACCGTCGCAGCTCGTCTGCCACGCCTGCCGCCTGAAGATTTGCGGAGACCTGGATG
>JBEKUF010000202.1:0-5429 GCA_049515295.1 Verrucomicrobiia bacterium
GAACGTGCAGGGCTGGATCAGGGTGAAAACCGTTCCCAGCAAATCCGCCCCGCCCGCGGAGGTTGTCCCGAGAAAATTCGTGGCGGAGGCTTGGAGTAGACCCGCCAACGGCGTGGCGCCATCATTGCCGTCACCGAAGCTATACAACGTTGTCAACGCGCCGCCCTTCGTGATCTTGAACACCGTGCCGTAGCCGTTTCCACCGGTGGAGGTTGTTCCGTAGAAATTGCCGTCCTGACCCAGAATCAGCCCGCCCTCGGGATTGCCGCCATCCGATCCGTCACCGAAAATCCACAGCACCTCCAAGTTACCATTCGTGCTGATCCGAAACACCGTGCCAAAGCCGGCTGCCCCGCCAAACGTCGTTCCGTAAAAATTGCTGTCGATGCCCTCGACCAATGCGCCCTGCGGGTTCGCACCGTCTTCCCCACCTGTGAAATTGTACAGGGCTGTCAACCCGTTGGCCAAACTGTAGTAGAACACAGCCCCGGCGTTGCTCCCGCCACCGCTGTACGTCGTCCCGTAAAAATTACCGTCCGTGCCTTGAACCAGCCCGGCCTTGGGATTGCCACCATCCGATAGGTCACTGAAAGCGTACAGTACGGTGAATGTGCCCGCCGAGCTAATTCGAAATACCGTGCCAAAGCCGTTGGCACCAGCTGAAGTCGTTCCGTAGAAATTGCTGTCGCTACCCTCGACCAACGCGCCCTGCGGATTGGCTCCGTCTCTCCCATCCGTGAAATAATGCAGCGGTGTCAAGCCACCCGCCGTGCCGACCTTGAACACTATGCCTACGCCGTTCGTGCCGCCGCCATATGTCGTCCCGTACAGAAATCCGTCGCTGCCCTGGATCAACCCGGCTTCCGGGTTCGCTCCGTCACTGATCCCACCATCGAAATTGTAAACATTCGACAATATACCGGCCCCGGTGATCGAGAACACCACGCCCAAGCCGCTCCCTCCTCCCGTCCGCGTCGTCCCGTAATAATTGCCGTCGCTGCCCTGCGTCAGCCCCCCGTACGGCTGGGAGCCGTCGGTGACCCCGGTAAACGTGTGCAACGTCTTAAGGGTGTCCGCGCTCGCCCGGCCAGATTGGACCAGCCACGCCGTCAAAGCAATTACCGCCAACGAAACACGAATTCTCATAAGATCAAAACCCTCCGAACGATTCTAGCCGCCAATTGTAATGACGCACCCTTGCGACGCGTGGTTACAAGCATCAACGCCCCAGTTCCCCACTCGCTCCCACCCCCAACCGCAATCGCGCCACCGCATCCCTGGCGGGCGTCAAATCCGGCCGCAGCTTCAGCGCCAGCTCGTAGTGGCCAATCGCCTCCGGCACCCGGCCCAATCGCTCCAACGCCACCCCCAGATCGAACTGCGATTCGGCTGAACCCGGAGCGATTCTTACCGCCAGCTCGTAATGCCGTAACGCCTCTGCCACTTTCCCCTCACCCAACAGAACATTCCCCAGATTGTTGTGCGCGTCGGCATAATCAGGCTTGAGCCGCAATGCCTCCTCGAATTCCCCTGTCGCCTCCACAGATCGGCCCAGCGTAGCCAGCACAGACCCGAGATTATTGTGCGACTCACACAGTTGCGGCATGATTTCAACATACCGCTGGGCATATCCGAGCGATTCAACGGGCCGATGTTGTGCCAATAACATCATCGACAGGACCCGATTGGCAATCGCCGAGTCCGGGAACTTCGCCAGCGCGGTCCGCCACAACGTTTCGCCATCGTGCCAGATGGGGATCAGCCGGCGAGTCTGCAATCCGAAGACGCACAGTTCACAGCTCAGCAGACCCACCAGCCCTAAATGGACGACCGTCGCCGAGCGCCGCCAGACCCACACCACCGCTCCGCCCGCCAATAGCAGCAAGGGCAGCATCGCCAGATACGCATACCGCAGCGCCACCGCCGACATCCCCGTCTGCATCAGTCCGGACACCGGCAGAATCAGTATCACGTACGCCGCCCAACCCGCGGCCAACGCCGGTGTCCGTCGCCGATACCACACCACCGCACCCGTAATGATCCCGACGCTCAACACCGAAACCAGGATCGGCCAACGACTCTCGGAAAATCCCACCGGCAATGGATAAAACGGCGAGAAACCCACCGGACACACCAGCCGCCACGGATAAAATGTCAGGCTCCGGAACATCAGCAACACGCGTTGCCCCAATGAAACCGTCTCCAGCGGGACCATCAGGCCACCCGCCTGCGATTCGGTGATCATCGTGACCGCCGCCACCGCGACCCCGAGCGTCATCAAGACCGCCTTCTCCCGCACCAATCGGCCCCAACCCAATTGCTCGTGGCGCCGCAACGGAAAGTAATCGATCGCCAGCATCACAAAAGGAAACGAGACCGCCATCGGCTTGCACAGCAGCGCCCCCGCGTACAGCCCCCACACCACCCACCGGCGCGCGCCGGCGGCATACGCCCACAGGCACCCAATCCCCAACGTCGTGCACAGTAATTGGGTCCGCCCCGACATCCACGCCACCGATTCCGTCTGGAATGGATGTATCGCAAACACCACCGCCACCCCCGCGGCCATTGCCAGCCGCTCCCGGGCCGTCAACGACACCGCCCCCAACAGCGTCCACAGGAAGCCGAACACGAGTGCCGCGTTCAGCGCGTGCACCACCACACTGGCCGCGTGATGTCCCGCCGCGTTCCTTCCCCAGATCTGGTAATCCAAGACATGGGACAGCCGCGGTAACGGGTGATAGTACGGCGCCGTGGCTGTGAACGCCCATTTCACGGCGTTCCAGGTCAGACCATTCCACCGCATCGCCTGCCGCAGGTACTCGTCGTCGTCCATGCGACTCAGAAACCGGCCCCGCGTGCTCGGCCAATACAGCCAAACTGTCGCCGCAAAAATCACCAGCGCCACTCCCATCAACGTTGTCCGGCTGATCTTCACGCAAGCGAATCCAACCACACGCCACGCCCGCACGCAATCGAGAACATTCCCAACGCGGTCGCCGGCTTCCCTGCGAAACGAGCCACCTGACATGACACAAAAACGCGGCAATTCGACCCGCTTTTCGTAAACGGAAGAGCCCCAGACCCCTCAAACGAAGCCAATTTTGGCAAAACGAAGCCAAGCGACAAACTGTCCCAGTACGCCGCGCAACCTCCTGTAGGTCAACAGGATAAACAAGTACAGGCACCTGAAAAAATTGGCTTCGTTTGGCAGTTTTAATGTTTTTCCGGCCCTGTCCCATTCTTTGGTGGTGCGAACGCTTGGCCGCCGAAGCCTTGGCGAAGGTGGCTCCCTGCTTGCGAGACCGGCTGACTCCCCCTTTGGAGTGCGGCAACTTGCCTGCGGTGAGCCTGCCGAACCCGTCGCCGCTTTGCCGTTCGCCACATCCACCCCGGCCCGATTCCCTCCCGCCCATCAGCCATTTCCCATTAACCATCGCCCGTATCGCCCCCATCCCCATTCCCTCTATATCAAAGAGCTGCGGCAATTGTTCCACAAATCCCACGCCGAGTCCAGCAAAATTATCAATTCCAGATAATTGTGGCCAGCTCCCGTCCTCGGGGGATAAAGGAGTGTGGCGTGCGAAGCCGAGTCAACCCATCCAGCCACCATACCCGCCGTTTTTCCCCGTAGCTCTAGACGCCAGCACCGCCCGCTTGCCATGCCGACCAACTGCGCGATTCGGACCGTGGTTGGCGAAGTGACTCCCGCCAATCAAAATGCTCATCTGGCGTCCGGTACGGCAACATTGGTTGACGGGACTCAAATTATCTGCACGCTGAAGAGGGTAACGATCCTCTATGTAGTAGTAAGGAATTTGGTCTTGGAGCGAAGGCAAAAGTTCAGAATCGCCTTGTCAGCATTGTCAAAGGCGATACTATGAGCTCTCTTCCGACTGAATGGTCCGCGATAGTCGCGGGGCGTAAGCCCGTATGGAAAATGTCGGCTAAAGTAATCGTGCATTGGCTGGCAAATGAGCCACGACATCAGAATTGAAGAACCACAACTTCGAACCTGGCGAATCATATCAGTCGTCGCCATAGGGTTGCTGCTGGTTTACTTGATTATCGTGGCAGTCCGGATGGAGATTGATTACTACGACGCGTTTGAAATCCTCCGGTATGCAAAATCCATTGCGAACTCCGGTCGTTACGGCTATTCGCCCTCGCGTCTGATCTTTATGCCGGCATTGCTCGCGCCATACTTTCTGTTGGAGCGAGTGTTATCGGTTGGGAGTTTTGCACAGACCGCCTGTCACATGACGTCAGTGTTGCTGTTTGCGATGTTCTTGGCGGCATTCTACAAACTGTTGCGGCTCGATGTTGCTCCGCACTGGGCGGCCGTTGGCAGCCTGTGCCTGGGACTGAATCGACTGCTAATCCACAACGCCCCCTCGATCAAGGAAGATATTCCCGGAGCGCTGTTTACGACACTGGCTTTCTACTACTATCTGAAGGGTTCTAAATCTGGCCATGCGCGCCAGTGGGCCACGGCGGGGCTGTTTCTCGCGATGGCCGCGACGACCCGCTACAATCTGATCCCCCTTCCTCTTCTGGTGGTCCTTGGATATGAATTGTCCAGAGGGCAAACTGGGTTTAAACACACCGAAAGATTGCTGGCAAAAATCTTAACGGTGTTCGTGTGGCCATGCGCGTTGTTTTGGTTGTTGCTCATGGTCGTCTATCCACTGATCAATGTCGCCCCTTGGTGGCAGGCGCCAGCCAGATTCCTTCGTGATTTCCTTGCGGCGAAAAGCCAGTTTGAGGGTTATCCGCGTCAACCGGCCAGCTTGAACTATTGGTTTCTCGTTGAATCGGTCACATGGCCATTGGTTATGTGCTCGATCATCGGAATCGTGGTGTCATGGAAACGAAGGTCTTCTATAGCCGAATTTCATCTCCTGTGGTTCACGACTTTTTTCCTTGTGCAGACGTACGTGTTGGGACACAAGGAGGCGCGGTTCTTATATCCGTTGTTTCCGCCATTGTATTATTTTTTGGCGAGAGGACTTGAGGAAGCGACGAACTTTGTCCGACAACGAGTTTCGGCAAAAGCACTTCGTCCGTATGTTTCTGGCGTCTTGGTGACGCTGGCGATCTTGTATCCGGTCTATCTGGCGGCACGGGAGTGCTACAGATTTACCGACCCTGTGTACAGAACCCATTTTGAACAGCAGGTCAGCCTGTATGCAAAAGAGTGTGCCGGCGATCATCCCATCATTTGGTTCGGGCCAGTCTACCCCGTTCACCCCAAGGAATACGTGTTTGATCCTGAAGACGACACCACATACGTGTATCACTTCGCGCCGGATATCGTATGGTTCTACACTGGCAAGCCAGTCGATGGGGTGTGGGGGCCGTGGGTGCCGATGATCGACGGCGGGGAGGCCGTCTATTTGAGACCTGATGCTGTCGGGTGGTTGGAGGAC
>JBEKUF010000203.1:0-5399 GCA_049515295.1 Verrucomicrobiia bacterium
GGCATCGGCATCGTCCACCAGGTGAATCTCGAATACCTCGCCAAGGGCGTGTTGGCCGCGAACGGCGTCTACTACCCTGACACGCTCGTCGGCACCGATTCGCACACGACGATGATCAACGGACTCGGCATCGTCGGTTGGGGCGTCGGCGGCATTGAAGCCGAAGCCGGCATGCTCGGCCAACCGGTCTACTTCCTCACACCCGAAGTCGTCGGCGTTCACATGACCGGCGCGCTCCGCGAAGGCGTGACCGCGACTGACCTCGCGCTGCACGTCACGCAAATGCTCCGCAAAGCGAAGGTCGTCGGCAAATTTGTCGAATTCTTCGGTGCCGGCGCGGCATCGTTGCCCGTGGCCGACCGCGCCACCATCGCCAACATGGCGCCCGAGTACGGCGCGACGATGGGCTTCTTTCCCGTGGACGACGAGTCGCTGAATTACCTGCGCGCAACGGGCCGCACCGACGAACAGGTCGTTGCGTTCGGCAATTATTTCAAGGCGCAGAACATGTTCCGCATCCCGCGCAAGGGCGAGATCGATTACACCGTCGAACTCGAACTCAACCTCGCCGACGTGTACCCCAGCGTTGCCGGCCCGAAACGCCCGCAGGACCGCATCGAGCTGCCCAACCTGAAGAAGACGTTCACCGACCTCTTCTCCAAGCCGCTCGCGGAAAATGGCTACAACAAGCCCCGCGGAGAATTGAACAAGCGGGTCAGCGTGCATCTGGATTCCTCCACACCCGTCGAGCAACCGCACGAGAGCGAACAAGCGAGGGACCGCGAGTCGTCCAGCGAATCGGAGATGCGCGAGGACCATCCCACTCCCGACACGGTTCACAATTCCGTCCAGACGCGCCGCGGCGATTGGCAGATCGGCCACGGCTCGGTTGTTATCGCGGCCATCACCAGTTGTACCAACACGTCGAACCCAAGCGTGATGTTGGCCGCGGGCCTGCTGGCGAAGAAAGCCGTCGAACGTGCGCTGCAGGTTCCGGCGTACGTCAAAAGCTCTCTGGCCCCGGGGTCGCGCGTGGTCAGCGATTACCTCGCGAAAACCGGGCTGCAACGCTACCTCGACGCTCTGGGCTTCAATCTCGTCGGCTACGGGTGCACCACGTGCATCGGCAACTCGGGCCCGCTCCCCGCGCCAATCGAAGAGGCCGTCGTCAACAACGACCTCGTTGCTGCCAGCGTTTTGTCCGGCAACCGCAATTTCGAGGCCCGCGTCCATTCCAGCGTCAAAGCCAACTTCCTCATGTCGCCGCCGCTTGTCGTCGCGTTTGCGCTCGCGGGCCGCATTGATATCGATCTGACGACCGAACCCATCGCCAGGGACAAAACCGGGCGCGACGTGTATCTGCGCGATTTGTGGCCGACGATGCAGGAAATCCGCGACGCGATGAAGAGCGCTCTCAAACCCGAAATCTTCCGCGCATTGTACAAGGATTTCGCCGCGCAAAACCCCGCCTGGAACGAAATCCCGTCCTCCGTCGGCGACGTGTATCGCTGGGACACCAAGAGCACGTACATCCAGGAACCGCCGTTTTTCGAAAACTTCTCGATGACGCCCGGGTCGATCACCGATATTCGCCGCGCCTCCGCGCTCGGCATTTTCGGCGATTCGGTGACCACCGACCACATCTCGCCCGCCGGCAGCATCAAGAAGGATTCGCCCGCGGGCAAATACCTGATCGAGCAGGGCGTCCAGCCCGCCGATTTCAACAGTTATGGCGCGCGCCGCGGCAATGACCGTGTGATGACGCGCGGCACGTTCGCCAACGTGCGTATCAAAAACCTCATGCTGCCCGGCGTCGAAGGCGGCGTGACGAAATACAAGCGTCAGTCGACCACGATTTACGACGCGGCGATGCAATATCAGGAGACTGCCGTCCCCCTGGTCGTTTTTGCCGGACAGGAATACGGCACCGGTAGCTCCCGCGACTGGGCCGCCAAAGGCACGCGCCTGCTCGGCGTCAAAGCTGTCGTCGCCCAAAGTTTCGAGCGCATCCATCGCTCCAATCTCGTCGGCATGGGCGTGCTCCCCTGTCAATTCCAGGACGGCACCACTGCCCAAACCCTCAAACTCGACGGCTCCGAGACCTTCGATATCCTCGGCCTGACCAACCACCTCACCCCCCGCCAGGCCTTGACCCTCGTGATCCATCGGCCCGACGGCACCCTCCAACAGGTGCCCATCACCGCCCGTATCGACACGCCCATCGAAGTCGAATACTACCGCCACGGCGGCATCCTGCCGTTCGTGCTCCGCCAGCTCCTGAGCTAGCCAATGGGCTTCGTTTCGCAGAACCGAGGCCGCGTGGAACGCTGCGCTTTGAGCCCATCTTCAATGAGCGGCCTCCAGTTTGCGGTAATGCTCGGCAATGTTTGGCTTCGGACACGGCACTGCAATGAATACCCCGTTCGTATCGCACACAAGGTCTACCTCCCAACCTCTCGTCGTCTGCCCAATGTGGGTGTTAAAATAGAGCCAGTGGGTCGGCGGCACTGGAAAATAGAACAAATCTGTCGCTCCTCCCATCCAAGTGCCTGTCTGAACTGTATAATCAGCGGGGATGCGATTCTGACACTGCCGTTTGAACCAATACCTGTAGAACGGTCCCGTCTCGTCCGTTCTGCACACTAGGTATTTGGGATGGATGAGTCTCACTAACGCATTTGTATCACCAGCGTTGACGACGGAAACGTAGTTGCTTATGAACGCTGCGATCGCTCCAGATGCATCGGCAGGAGAAGTCGGCTGCTGCTCCGCCGAGGACAAACTGATTGCAAGCATAACCCCCACGACACCTGCGAGAATGAACCTTTTCCTCTTCATCATAAAAACCTCACGGTTTCACTTCATGGTACGGCCTCTTCTGTTCGTAGAGACTGAGGCGCTGACGGGCTTTCTCCGGAGTATCGTTCGCCGAATTGGATTTCAGATAATCGGACTCCAGGTATTTGTTCTGCCATTTCACGGCGTCGTCAAACCGGCCCGCCTCGGCGCAGGCCGCCGCCAGCGTGCTGAGGATGGAATCGTCCTTCCAGTCTGTCAGTTCACGCGCCTTCTCCGCGACCTGGATGGCGTACTCTCCGTTCCGAACATTGACATCGGGACAGACCGCTAACAGCCAGGCGGCACTGACGTAGGCCTGCACGAAATCCGGGTTGAGACGGATGACTTCGTCGTAATCCGCAACGGCCTTGTCATAGCTGCCTTTGTGGCTGTAGAGGACCGCGCGCGCAAAGTATGCCTCCACGAATTCAGGACTGAGACGGATGGCTTCGCTTTCGTCGGCAATGGCCTTGTCCCAGTCGCCTTTGTACCCGTAGGCGTTGCCCCGGTCCTTGTACGCCGCGATATAATCCGACTCGAAGCGGATGGCTGCGTTGTAATCGGCGATGGCCTTGTCGTAGTCGCCCTTGTCGCTGTAGGCGTTGGCTCGGTGGTAATGGGCGATGGGATCCTCCGGCTTGAGCCGGAGCGCTTCGCTGAAGTCGGCAATGGCAACCTCATACTCATGCCGGCCGTTAGCTTCCAAACCCCGCTCAAAGGCGCTCGAGAATTCGGCCGTCGTATCCGGCCGCTTGTTCCCGCACCCCTGCCCCGTCAGCACCACCAACAGCGAAACCACGACCCGCACCAGCGCCACGAACGGCGTGTGTGCCGGCGAACCCGACCGACCGTTTGGTTTCTGGAACATCCGCATGTTGGGCTCGGAGCCGCCCGCCGATTTCCGACGCAAATTGAGTGTGGGCTTCTTTCCCATCCCTGTATTTAGCGAACATCCCCGCCGAAATGTCGAGCGTGTTCTATCAGCGGAGCGGACGAAGGAAATTCGGTGGCTTCCAACTGCAAAACTACTGGAGCGACACCAGGGGATCTGATTTTTCGAGTCTCCGCCGCGCGTAATGACGACAAATGACACCGGAACCGTAGCGGATCGCAAACTGGCAAGCGTCGGGATTGTCGACGAGGCACTGCGAGACATCGGATTGTGCCACATACGCAGTCCGACATATTTCCAGGTCGGGAAGACGCTTTTGATCGCTGACTGTGTCGTTGGTCACGCTCCTTGAAAAAGCATTCCGCTTGCCAGTCGCAATATCGCCTGCATCAAAATACGACGGCCACAGCCGCCGCCGGTGGATGGGGCGCATCGCCGTGCGAGCAGCCGAAGAAATCGATATTCTCTGAAGTCTGTGCCTAAGCAGGGAAGATCGTCCACGGCCATCGCGCTCCGGACCCACAACATTTCTGCGAAACTATTCCCGAATCAGGGTGTTTACCGGTTCGTTCGCCACGCAGTGCCGTGGGGATGGCGAACGGCAGTATCAAACTGAAGAATGTGGCATTCACAGCAAGGAGAAATAGGTATGCGAAAGTTCATGGGGCTTCTATTGGCGGCGGCAGTATTCGGCATGTTCACAACCGGAGCGTTCGCGGCAAACAGCACGAGCACGCACCGTCACCACGCCAAGCGGCATCACAAGCAGCACCACCACCAGGCTAGGTAAGTCGGTCCGCCTCAGTCCGTTACCCGTCAAGTGCGTGTGTCTTGACGGGTAACGGCTTTTTACCCGTCTGACTGCCTTCCCATCGTGGCTGGCGTGCTTTTGCGTCTTGCACTTGACACTTCCAGCCGTCACGATATAGTGAACTTAGGAATCGGACAAAAATTGTCGTGTTTAACAAGGCGTCCGATTTCATCGAGGAAGTCAGATCATGGCCGATACATTCGAAATTCAAGGCTTACACGTCGCTATCGAGGAAAAGGAGATTCTCAAAGGGGTCGACCTCGTCGTGCGTAAAGGCGAAGTACACGCTCTCATGGGACCGAACGGCTCGGGCAAGAGCACGCTGGCCAACGCCATACTGGGCCACCCCAAGTACACGGTCACGCGCGGCAGGATCCTCATGAAGGGCGAGGACATTCTGGAGATGGAAACCGATGAGCGGGCCCGCAAAGGGTTGTTCCTCGCCTTCCAGTATCCCTGTGAAGTGCCCGGGGTTCGCCAGTCGAACTTTCTGCGGCTGGCCTGCAATGCCCGCCTCGGCCACGAGATGGACGTGACGGAATTCTACAGCAAGTTGGAAAAGAAAATGAAGGTCCTCGACATCGACGAGAAGTTCATGAAACGCTACCTCAACGAGGGCTTCTCGGGTGGAGAAAAAAAGCGCAATGAGATTTTGCAGATGATGTTGCTGGAACCGGAGTTCGCCATTATGGACGAGACCGACTCCGGACTCGACATCGACGCGCTCAAAGTCGTTTCGCGCGGCGTCAACGAACTCCGCGGTCCGGGTCTCGGGATTCTGATCATCACGCACTACGAGCGGATCCTGCGCTATATCAATCCGGATTTCGTGCATATTATGGTCGACGGAAAAATCGT
>JBEKUF010000204.1:0-5388 GCA_049515295.1 Verrucomicrobiia bacterium
GTTCCGTGCAACTCGACAACGGTGCCGCTGCCCGCCGCCTGATGCAGCCGATCCACGTTCTGCGTCAGCAATGTGAACCCACGCTTCTGCGCCGTGAGATGGTGTTCCAGCCGCGCCAGGGCCAGGTGCGCCGCGTTCGGTTTCGCCGCCGCGCATTTCTCCCGCCGCCAGTCGTACCAACGCGTCACCGTCTCGGGGTCGCGCGCAAATCCCTCAGGAGTCGCCAGCTCGTGCGGATCGAATTTCGACCATACCCCTTCCATCGCATCGCGGAACGTCGGTATCCCGCTCTCTGCCGACACTCCCGCCCCCGTCAGTACCACCACCGCCCGCGCCTTCCGCAACGCGTCCACCAATGCCTCGGGAATGACCGATGGCCTTTGCTCGTCCGCCGTCATTGTCGCTCGTCTACACGGACCGTGCCACCGCCGCAAGCTGTTTTGCCGGCCGCCCCCCAGAAAATCCTTTACATGCCGATGGGGGAGAGTAGACTTCCTCCGCAACAGAAACAAACATAACGGGGCGCAACGCTGTAGTCGGCCCTCGACTCGAAAGTTCGAAGCTCGACTCAAGCAGTGCTCCCCGCCCAACACGAATAAGGAAGCATTATGTCCCAGTCCAATAAGGACCAGTCTCTCATCCAGCAACTCATCCAGCAGCACGGTCGCGGCTACGAAAGCGGCGACCTCGTCGAGGACATCATCGAGACGGCGTTGCGGCTCATCGACGACAAGGCCGACCGTCTCGACATGAAGGTCATCACCTCCACGCTGAAAGAGTTGCGCTACTCCTCGAAAATCTTCGCCCCGTTCCGCGGCAAGCGCAAGGTCACCGTGTTCGGCTCCGCGCGCACCAAACCCGACGCGCCGGAGTATCAACAAGCCGTCGCCTTCGGGAACGCCATCGTGAAACGCGGGTTCATGGTCATCACCGGCGGCGGCGAAGGCATCATGGGCGCCACCCAACGCGGCGCGGGTCGCGACAACAGTTTCGGCCTCAACATCCGCCTGCCGTTCGAGCAGGAGCCCAACATCGAGATCGCCGGCGACCGCAAGCTGATCAATTTCAAGTACTTCTTCACCCGCAAACTCTGCTTCATCAAGGAGAGCGACGCCATCGTGTTGTTCCCCGGCGGGTTCGGCACGCACGACGAAGGGTTCGAGGCGCTGACGCTGATGCAGACGGGCAAAAGCCAGCCCAAACCCCTGGTGTTCGTCGACCGGCCACGCGGCAATTACTGGAAAACGTGGTGGCGGTTCGTGGAAGACCAACTTCTCGACGAAGCGCTGATCAGCAAGGAAGACCTCGCGCTGTTCAAGGTCACCGACGACGTCGAGGAAGCCTGCGCCGAAATCTCACAGTTCTACAGTAACTACCACTCCTTCCGTTACGTGAAGGATGCCACCATCGTGCGCGTGAACCATCCGGTCACGGACAATCTGTTGCGCGCGCTCAACACGCGTTTCTCGGATATCTGCCTCGACGGCGGAAAGTTCCACGCCACGGCCCCGCTTCCCGAAGAGGAAAACGAGCCCGAATTGAAGGACCTCCACCGAATCGTCTTCCCGTTCAACCGCACGAATTTCGGCCGGCTACGATCCCTGATCGACGTCATCAATCATCACTGACAACGAAACATCCGGCGACGTTGTAGCGGGAGGTTTGTTGATTCAGGAATCCGGCGCTTCGCAGAAACGCCGCTCGCACCAGCCGCGTGACCGCTCAGCCGTTTTGGACTACCTCTGCTCTTGCAGGCTCTTCCGATTGGGTGGAATGAGTTCGCTCCTGTCGCGGCGCGGTTTGCCCGACACGAGCCAACTATCATAGATCCGCCGAATCTGCCGCGGTGGCACCCGCAACAGGAACAGCACCGTCACCCACCAGTTCACCAGCGTGGTCCGCACGACGCCGTTGGCGTTCCACCGACGCCCGCTCGTGACCAGTCCCGACCCGATAAATGTGAGCCGCCCCGCCCGCCGCAGCCGTCGCGCGAACGTAACGTCTTCCATGATCGGAATCTCGGGGAAACCGCCCAGCGCTTCGAACACCTGGCGCCAGACGAAAATGCCCTGGTTGCCGTAAGGCAATCGCAACCAGCGCGACCGACGGCTCGATACTCGCGCGATGAGCTTGCACAGGCGACGGCGCGAATCGATGTGCAGATCAAACGCCCCGCCCACCGCCCCGTCTCCAATGATGCGGCGCTGGACCTCCTCCAACGCGCCGGGCAGCAGGAAAGTGTCTGCGTGCAAAAACATCAGTATGTCCCCCGTCGCATGGCGCGCGCCCATGTTCATCTGCCGGGCGCGGTTCGCCGGCGCTCGGAACACGTACGGCGTAACCCCTTGGGCGATATTGACCGTCCGGTCCGATGACCCGCCGTCCACGACGATCAACTCGACCTCCGGATGATTGGCCAGCTGACGCAACGTAACCGGGAGGTTTCCCTCCTCGTTCAGGGTAGGAATAATGACACTAATGACCATGACCGCCTGCTCGCGCACGAATCTGTACCAGAACCCCCGCCAAAAATCCACCAGAAATCTCGCGGTTTCCGGATTATTCCACTTTTGGATGCGTGCGGCCTGGGTTTGGTTGCACAAATGAGAATGGCGACCGCTCAGTCTTTATCCGTGCCGCGGTGGGTGAGATTTTCCAGTTCCAACGACATCGTGGCGACCACCCCGTAGTCAGCCGATTCCCGCGTGACTCCCAGGGGCGCCGCGACCAGCAACTCCAGGTTCTTCATCGGCCTCCAGATCAATTCCGGCGTCACGTAATACGTGGTCACGTCGCTGGTTGACTCGCCGTTGCCCTCCAAAACCACGCACCACCGTTTCACCGGGTACAGCACCGCCACGTTGTACTCGAAATCATCGCGGGGTTGCTCGCCCGAATTGGTGACGGCGCGCGTCCACCCGCCATTGACCTGCACGTTGCACCGCCCCAGCCACGTACTCGCCGTGAAGAACGGGTCCAGCGTGAGCCGCCCCTCGCCCAGATCACGCGTGCGATCGCCTGTGGGGATTCCCAATCCGAGGCCGGCGGTTAGTGAAACCGGTTGTCGCCCGAGCGGGATCACCCCGTATCGCACCGCGGCTTCGACATCACCAATACCGTCGGCGCCCGGCTCGTTCTTGGGTCGAACAAACTCGTATGGCACGTCCGCGTCGATCTCCCAGCGATCCGTCAGGCCATATTCGAATTCCGCTTCCGCGGCATAATTCTCCCTCGGCTGTGACCTGGCGTATTGAAGGCTGAAACTGCTCTCCAACTCGTCAGCGTCCTGGATCACCACCGAGCGCGTGATCGCCAGTTCCTCGGGGAGATGCTTGTTGTCCTGTGGCTCCTGAGCCAGAACACAGAAGAGCGGCATCGTCAACAACAGCAGCGGCAGCGCGCGTCTCATCCGAGCGCGCCGAGGACTTCGCTGATGCTGCCGCGGATACAGGTGAAGATCGGCGTGTCGCGCAGGGTGTACTTGCGAACTTCGTGCTCGCGCATTTCCATGACCAGATCGATGAAATCCTCCGGCTTGTCACCCTCGAACGCGACGACAAACTCCGGATCGTCCAGGCCGAACGAGTAAATCGTGTTGATCTTGATGCTCGGGTATCGATGCCCCGTCTCGATGTGCACATTCATCATCCGCTGGCGCTCTTCCTTCGGCAGCAGATACCAGTCGCTGGTCTTCCAAAACGGGTACACGAAAATGTATTTGTTCTGTCCCGGCACCACGCGACCGCGCCGGCCTTCGCTGCCTTCATGCTCGTGATGGTCCACGTACATCGAGCGTTTGGTCATGCCCAAAAAACTGTACGGCGTGTGACACCATTTCCCGAGGCTCGTGTTGAGCAACTGTGTGCTCATGTCCGTGAAATCTTCCAGCCGTTCGCTGATACGCCACAGCAGGAAATCCGTGTCCGCCCGCGTGCCGACCGTCGTAAATGGAATGACCAGCGCCCGCCCCTTCCAGTCCTTCACCACACCCTCGAATTCGCTCTTGCCACGCTCCCGTTCCTCGCGGGCCAGCCGACGCCACGTCGGATCGACCTTGAAAAATAGATAGTTCACGTACTGCCGTTTGATCTCGTCACTCATGGTTGTCGCCGCCCCATTTAATGCTATACTGGCCCCGCGATGCAACGGAAAACAGGCGTGCTCATCTTCACCCACGGCTCGCGGCTCAAGGAAGGCAACGAGATCATGGTCAAACTCGTCGACCAGGTCCGTGAACGCCTCGGCTACGACCTCATCGAGCCTTGCTTCATGGAACTCGGCAAACCGCCCATCCCCGTCGCCATCAAGAAACTCATCCGCCGCGGCGCCAACCACATCTTCGGGTACGCCTTCTTCCTCGTGCCCGGCTCACACCTGAGCGTGGACATCCCGTTCATCTTCGAGCAGACGCTCAAGAAATTCCCCGGCGTCACCTACGAACTCAGCCCCCCGATGATGTCCGACCCGATGATGATCGATTTCGTCGCCAAACACGTCGAATCCGCCCTCGCCGAGTCACGCCGCGGTTGACTCGCCCCGAATTCCCTTGAAGTCGTCTCCTTTTCTCCTTACGCTTCGCCTCAGTTCTTTGAGTCGTTAGAGTCGTAACACGTCGGTGCAGGGAACGCCGTGAAACTCGGCGACAGTGGCGCTGCTGTAACTGGCTACGAAAGCTTTACCCCGAATTTTTACCCCGATTTCGAGATCGGGGCTTTTCGGGGCCAAACCATCCAAACGGAGAAGGTAAAGCAAGTAGGCCTGCTCCGAAGTATTTCAATACTTCGGAGTAAAATGCCAGAAGTCAGAACAACGGCCGACGCGCAACCAACAATCCTTCGAACCAAAGGAGAAAGTTATGCGTCGTTTCGTCCTGCCGCTTTGTCTCGCCGCCGTTGCCATCGCCGGGTCCGCGCGGGCGGATTTGAACAGCACCAATCGCGCGCCGGAGGTCGTCCCCTGCTTGCCGGAAGTTGTCGTCACCGCCACGCGCGAGGCCACGCCGCTGGAGGATGTGGGCAACGCCGTGACCGTGATCTCCCATGATGAAATCGTAAATTCCCAGGCGCGCAGCGTGCCGGATTTGTTGCGGGAATCGGCCGGCCTGAACGTTGTTCAATCCGGCGGGCCCGGCGGGCAGACATCGGTCTTCACGCGCGGACTCAATTCCGACCAGACGCTGTTCATGATTGACGGCGCCCGCATCAACAGCCCCGTCACCGGCCTCGCGGCGCTGGCGAACCTGACGCCCGACCAGGTCGAGCGCATCGAAATCGTGCGCGGCCCGCAAAGCACGCTGTACGGCGCGGATGCGATGGGCGGCGTGGTCAACATCATCACCCGCAAAGCCGCCGGCCCGCCCACCGGGAGCGTGACGTTGGAAGGCGGCTC
>JBEKUF010000205.1:0-5355 GCA_049515295.1 Verrucomicrobiia bacterium
CTCGCGGCGGCGACATGTCGCAGTTCAAGTTTGACAGCGAATTGAACGACGTGAAGATCGTTCTGGCCGACGGCACGGAGATTCCCGCGGATGTTGTCCTGCGAGACAAGGATCTGGACCTTGCCTACCTGCGCCCATCCGACAAGCCGGCCAAGCCGCTGGCCTGCCTCGACCTGACAAAGGACGCCAAGGCACAGGTTCTGGACGAAGTGATCGTGATCAACCGTCTTAGCCAGGCAGCCAATCGCGCTCCCGCAGTTTCGATTGGCCGCATCGAAGGCATTATTGACAAACCGCGCACGTTCTATCTGCTGGGTCAATCGATGTGGGCGTACTCGCTCGGCGCGCCGGTGTTCTCGACCGATGGCAAACTCGTCGGCATCGTGTTGCTGCGAAGCGCCAAGACCCAGACGGACCAGGACAGTGGCTTCATCTTCAGCAACCTTAACCAGTGGGGCATGATGCCCGTTATCCTGCCGGCCTCGGACATCGTCGATGGCGCGAAGCAGGCCCTCGAAGCCAAGACACCCGCTGCCGAGGAGAAACCGACGACGGAAGACAAACCACGCGCCAGCGAGAAGGCCAGCCCCGCCACGCCGCCAGCGAAATCTCCGTAGCTACCGCTTGATTTCGGACAGGTCGATTCTGGCGCGGTCAGATTGGCCGAGGCCGTCCTTGCCGGCAGTAGCGATGTGGGTTGCGTGCGGCGCGGCCAGCGTAACTCTAGCTTCCCGCCGTTTGGCATCAATCGCCTCCAGGCAGAGCGCATCGATGGCCACGGGGTCGACGCTCATATACAGCGCCCCATAGCCCCACGAGTATTGCGGTTTGAATTCCGGTCCGCCCGCGTAGCCGGCAATCAATCCATCCATAACGTTGAGCGCCAGTTTCTCGCGCAACAACGGCATGGCGCACATCTCCGTGATCATGGGATCGCCGCGCTGCCCCAGCGTTTCAAACCGGCGCGTATTGTCCACCATGCCGAGCGAAAGATTGTACAGACAACCCGCCAGGCCGCACGCGTCATGGTCCTGCAGCACGGGCACGTTGATGAGCTTGGTGATGGTTCCCGTCACGAGTTTCGGGAGATGGGAGCGCTTGCTCAAGAGATCGTCGTCCTTACCGAAAAGCAAATCGCCCCAGATCAGTTTTCCCGCGAGGTTGTTCTGGAAGTAGGCGTTGGGGTCCCAGCCGGTTCCGTCGATGATGCTCACAATGCGAAATCCATTGGCTCCGCCGTTCGTCGGACGATAACCGGCCGCCTGCATCTGAATCGAGTCACGGTCGAAAACGTAAATGTTCGCGCCCGACACACCGGCCGCGCGCAACCCGCGCGCAATGGCCTCCACCACCGCACGCCGGGTCGACTGAAGCGGGCCGGATTGCGTGCTGATCTTGATACCGACCGCATCGTTGCTGGAAACGAAATGCCGCCACGCCGCCCCCTCGTCGCCTTCGCCCGTGAGCGATTTGATGCCGGCCGCGACCATCGCTTGCGCTTTGGCGGCGTCTACGCTGTAACTGCTGACAGCGCTCGGATCGCACACGAGCACCACCCGGCTTTTCACACCACCAGCAGGCGCGGAGTTCGTGTGCTGAGCCCGGAGGCACGGACAGAGAAAACAGGCAAACAAGACCGTGGCCAGATTGCGAAGAGAAAGTCTGCGCTGCATAGGCACATGCTGCCCGCGCTCAGAATTTCATCGACAGCAGGAATTCCGCGTTGGAGCGGGTCTTTTTGAGTTTCTCGACGATCAGTTCCATGGCCTCGACGGGAGGCACGCCCGCCAGCGCCTTGCGCAGGATATAAATCCGCTCGAGTTCGTCCGGGTGATACAACAACTCCTCCTTACGGGTGCCGCTCCGCTCGATGTTGATTGCCGGGAAAATGCGTTTCTCGACCAAGTGACGGTCGAGGCACAATTCCATGTTGCCCGTCCCCTTGAACTCTTCAAAAATAACTTCGTCCATGCGCGAGCCCGTCTCCACCAGCGCCGTGGCAATGATGGTCAGCGAGCCGCCTTCCTCCACGTTACGCGCTGCGCCAAAGAAACGTTTCGGCTTGTGCAGCGCATTGGCATCGACGCCGCCCGACAGAATCTTGCCGGAGTGCGGCTGCAACGTGTTATAGGCGCGCGCCAAACGCGTGATCGAGTCGAGCAGGATCACCACGTCCTTCTTGTGTTCGACGAGGCGCTTGGCTTTTTCCAGCACCATCTCCGCCACCTGCGCGTGGCGCTCGGGCGCTTCGTCAAACGTCGAGCTGATGACTTCGGCTTTCACTGTGCGCTTGAAGTCGGTCACTTCCTCGGGACGCTCGTCGATCAACAACACGATGAGGATCGCTTCGGGAGAGTTGGTCAGGACGGCGTTGGCGATCTTCTGCAGCAAGATCGTCTTACCCGTGCGCGGTGGCGCGACGATCAACCCGCGCTGGCCTTTGCCAATCGGCGTGAACAGATCCATGACGCGCGAATTGATCTCTTCGGATTTCGTTTCGAGAATGAATCGGCTCGTCGGGAAGTAAGGCGTGAGATTATCGAACATGATCTTCTCTTTCGCCTTCTCGGGATTGTCCCGATTCACCGCCTCGACCTTCAACAGCGCGAAGAATCGCTCCTTGTCCTTGGGCGGACGCACCTGGCCGGCCACGAGATCGCCCGTCTGCAGTTCAAACCGCCGAATCTGCGAGGGTGAAACATAAATATCTTCGGGGCAGGGGAGGTAGTTGTACGCCGGCGAGCGCAGGAAGCCGAAACCATCCGGCAGAATTTCCAGCACGCCCTCGCCAAACATCGCGCCGTTGCGTTCGGCGTTCTTCTTCAGGATTTCAAAAATAATTTCGTATTTCTTGAGGACGGCCACGGCTTCCACGCCGCCATCGCGCGCCATCTTTTGGAGCAGCGGCATGGACATCGCCTGAAGATCGGCAAGGTTCAGCGTCTCACCGGGCGGCAACTGATTGCGCGGGGCGGGTGCCTCTTCCTTTTCGGCTGTAGCCACGACAACGCCGCCATTCTTCTCGGCGTCATCCATTTTCGTTTCCGTCTCGGCCGGGGCGCCCGACTCGGGTGCCTTTGGTTCATCCTGCTTGCTGGTTTTTGCTCGGGGCATGGTAGGTCTCCTTGATGGTTGCCCAAATGATCTCGGCCTGCTGGTGTAACCCCGCCAGCGTGCCATCGTTCCAAATCACAAAATCCGCCCGATCCATTTTCGTTGGCAGCGGCCACTGCGCGCCAATCCGCGCGCGGGCCTGGGCGTCGCTCAACCCTTTGCGGTTGCAGCGCGCCAACTGCGTCGGCCCGCTGCAACCGACAACGACTACGCAGTCAAATTGGGATTCCACCGCAACTTCGTATAACAACGGTATCGCGAGGACGACAAATTCCGCCCGGCCTTCGCGCTTCAGCCGCTCGACGGCTTCCCTCCACATCCGGTCCACCGCCGGGTGGATGATGCGGTTCAGTGCCTCGCGCTTTCCAGCATCGGCAAAAACGATGTCGCCAAGTATGGCGCGGTTCACCGTCCTGTCCGCATTCAATATTCCTTTGCCAAACGTGCGCACAACTTCTTCCCACGTAGGCGTGTCTGGTGTCAGTGCCCGATGTGCCAACTCGTCGGCATCGATCACGGCAGCTCCGGCTTCGCGCCAGTGTTCCAGAGTCGTCGATTTCCCCGTGCCAATGCCTCCGGTAAGCCCAACTTTGATGAGCCGTTTCATGACCCAGTATTCCCAGTCAGATTCATGGGAGATGGTGAACCGATCGAGTGCTAGTGATTTAGGATTGCCTAACGACCAAGGGGCCAAACAACTCTGCTTACAGTCTGAGAAAATACCCGCAACGGCTCGCTTCGTCAAGTGTCGAGATTGTCTTTTTTTGGTCTGCCTTGGTAGCGCAGGTGTCCCCGCCGGCGGTGCGAAGTCCACCCGCTTTCGGCCGAAAGCCTGCTGTCGTCTAGGGCCTTGGCCGCCGAAGACGTGACGGAGGAGGCTTGCCGAAGGGGTCTCTATCGTTCCAGGAATGCACGTGACCTCGGGCTGGCATGCCCCATAAATCATTGGCGTCGATTCACTCATCCAGGATCCCCGACGGGCCCTGCGCGTTCGAGGCCAGCTTTTGCTTTTCACTCAGCCGTCGATCAACTAAGGTTCTACAAACATGCGTTCGATGCAGCAGGATTTGGAAGAGGTCCTCTTGTCGGAAGAGCAGATTCAACATCGGCTCGACGAGTTGGCCGCAGAGATCCAGCGCGACTACGCAAACAGAGACCTCACCCTGGTCGCGATCCTTACCGGCAGTGTGATGTTCATCGCCGACCTCTTGCGGCGCCTGCCCATGCAGTTGCGTCTCGATTACATCAGCGTCTCCAGCTACCGAGGCAAGACGCGTTCCTCGGGTGAATTGGTGGTGACCAAAGCGTTGAAACTCGACGTCCGCGACCGCGACGTGCTCGTCGTGGACGACATCCTCGACACGGGCCTCACGCTCGTCAAGGTTCGCGAGATGATCGTGAAACTCCAACCGCGCAACGTCCGATTCTGCACGCTGTTGGAGAAGGACGTCCCCCACTGCGAAAACTTTCACGCCGATTACGTCGCCTTCCGTATCCCCAACAAATTCGTCGTCGGGTACGGCCTGGATTATCAAGAGCGTTATCGCAATCTTCCGTACGTCGGCACGCTACGAACCGAAGCCATCGCCGCCAGGTTGTGAAGATCAACGTTCAGTTTTTCAGTTATCTCCGTCAATGGGGCGGACAGGACGAGTATGTGCTCGACCTGCCGAATGACGCGGATGTCGCCGAGGCCCTTGCCGAACTGTACGCGAAATTCCCGCGACTCAGGGAAGTGGACAAATCCATCCTGACAGCCATCGGCCTCGAGTTCGCCACACGCGCCACCAAACTCCGTGAGGGCGATGTGTTGTCGCTGATGCCGCCGTTACAGGGTGGCGCAGGACCCGCCGTTGACGACGAATTGCTTCTTACCGACAAGCCAATCGACGAGGCCGAAGCCGAGCTGGCCAAATTCAGCGGCGACGTCGGTGGTGTCGTCACGTTTTGGGGAGTCGTGCGCGACCTGGAGGACGGCCAACGCATTCGCGCCCTCGAGTACACCGCCTACCGCGAAATGGCCGGCCACCAATTCCGCAAGCTGCTCGCCGAGGCCCACCAGAAATGGCCGCTGAAGCGCATCCGCATCGTTCACCGACTGGGCCGAATCCCCGTGGCTGAACCGTCCTTGCTGGTCCGCGTCGAAGCGGCCCATCGCAGCGAGGCCTTCGCCGCGGCGCAGTTCATCATCGACGAGTTGAAAGAGAGAGTGCCGATTTGGAAGACGGCGGTGCCGTAGCC
>JBEKUF010000206.1:0-5312 GCA_049515295.1 Verrucomicrobiia bacterium
ATGTAGTTCTGCTGGGCGCTGGTACTGACTCCACCGAAGCCGTTGACCACCAGTGTTACGGTGTACGCGCCGGCCGCATAGGTATGGGCGACGCTGGTAGCCGTGGTGATGGTGGTATTGCCATCCCCAAAATTCCAAAACCGGTTGGTAATCGGGCCGGTCGAGGTATCGGTGAAGCTCACTGTTAACGGCGGAGCGCCCTTGGTTGGAGTAGCCGTGAAGCTGGCCGTTGGCTTGGTGCGTGGCCAGAAGAAAAACGCCAGGATCCCGACGATGACCAGCACAACCACGACGGCGGCGATCACCAACGGCAGCGGAGACTGGACCGGGGCTGACTCCGGCTCGGGCGGCGGCGGCTGAAGTTCCGGATGCAAATCGACGCCGAGCCGTTTGGCAGTCGCCTCGGTCTTGGCGTCCTTCAAGTCCTCCAGCAGGGCGTCGTAATCCCGATACCGTAACAAGATACTCTTGTTGAGCATCTTGTTGACCACTTCCTCGGTTTTTCGCGTGAGGTCCGGACTCAGGTCGCGCAACAGCGGCGGCTTTTCGTTAAGCCGTTTGCCGGCCAGTTCCTCGGGTGTGTCCGCTTCGAACGGCGGATGTCCGGTCAACATCTGGAACAGTGTCGCGCCCAGGCTGTACACATCGCTGCGAAAATCTTCCGCCTTCTGGCCAACGCGCTCCGGTGAAATGTAATAGGGGGAACCCCAGATGCCGTCCGTGGGCGCCACCTCGACATTGGCCAATTTCGACAGACCAAAATCCAGAACTTTCGCGCCCGTGTCTTCGGTGATGAAGATATTCGCGGGTTTGATGTCGCCGTGAATCATCTTGTTCTTGTAGGCGGCGCGCAAGCCTTCCACGACGTTGATGGCCAGCTCCAACGCGCGCTCCTCGGGCAGGGGGCCGTCCTTCTCGATGATCTCGCGGATGGTCCGCCCCTGAAGCAGTTCCATCACGATGTAGTACTGGGCTTTCTCTTCACCGACGAAATAAATCTGAACGATATGCGGATGGCTGATGGCTGCGGCGGAACGCGCCTCTTGGAGGAAGTCATTCAGGAACTTCGGATCGCGGGCCAGTTCCCCACGCAGAACTTTGATCGCCACCTCACGGTTCAACGTGGGGTCAAAGGCGCGGTAGACGGTACCCATGCCGCCGTGGGCGATTTCTTCCAGCAGGTTAAAATGTCCCAGCTTTGATGGCTCCGGCATTGAACCGTCGATTCTAGTGATTCTCAGGCTGTGCGCAAGCTTTGGTTGTTGCCGCACGACACAAAGAATCGCTCCAGCACCCAACGTCTTGGTTTTGTGTGTAGCCGCGTCTTGTGATATGGATCATCTTCTGGGTACAATCTAGACGTGAGTAGCATCGCAGACAACATCAAATTGGTCAACCAACGGATTCGAGCCGCCGCCGAACGGGTGGGGCGCGACGCATCGACGATCGCGCTGATTGCCGTGAGTAAAGCGATTGAACCCGACTTCGTTGAGGCCGCCCTTGCCAGCGGCCAAACGGTTTTCGGCGAGAGCAAGGTCCAGGAAGCGAAGGCAAAAATACCGGCGGTTTCCAGTCGCGCCCGCTGGCATATGATCGGCCACTTGCAGTCCAACAAGGCCCGCGACGCCGTGGCGTTGTTCGATCTCATCCACTCGGTGGACAGCCGGAAATTGGCCGAAGAAGTCAATAAGTGGTCGGAGGGTTCCGGCAAAACGCAGGCGGTGTTGCTGGAAGTGAATGTCTCGGGCGAGGGCAGCAAGTTTGGCTTGAAGCCGGAAGATTTGGAGTCCACCCTCAATGACATCAATCATCTGTCGCGACTGGAAGTTCGCGGGCTGATGACGGTGGCGCCGTTCGCGGAAGAAGCCGCGCAGGTGCGCCCGTATTTTCGCCGGCTGCGGGAGCTGCGGGACGCACTCGGTCTGCGGGATCTGTCGATGGGCATGTCCCACGATTTCGAGGTGGCCATCGAAGAAGGAGCGACCATGGTGCGCATCGGCAGCGCCATTTTCGGAGAACGAAAAGCTGTCGGCCGCGCGCCCTCACGCGGCGAGGCGGGAGAGGAAAGCACGTGACACTGCAAGGTAAGACCATCGCGTTTGTTGGTGCGGGCAATATGGGCGAGGCGTTGATCCGCGGCCTGCTCGCCACGCGGACAGTCTCGCCGTCGCAAATGATTGCGACGGACGTGCGGGCGGAACGGCGCGAGTTCTTTGCCAAAACGTTTGGCGTGCGAGCGGTTGACGACAACCGTCAGGCGGTGAAGGCTGCCGACATCGTCGTGCTTGCCGTAAAGCCGCAACAAGTGGGCGAGGTGTTGGCCGGCTTCAAGTCGGCCATGTCCAACCGGAAGCTGGTCATCTCCATTGCGGCGGGTGTGACGACCGCGCGCATCGAGCGGGAACTGGGCCCGGGGACACGCGTCGTGCGCGTGATGCCGAATACGCCTGCGCTGGTCGGCGCGGGGGCCGCGGCGGTCGCGAAAGGCTCGCAGGCAACCGATGACGATCTGGCGACCGCAGAGTTGATCCTTGGCGCGGTCGGCATCTGCGTCCGCGTGGAGGAGAACTTTATCGATGCGGTCACTGCGCTCAGCGGCAGCGGCCCGGCGTATGTGTTTTACGTGGCCGAAGCGATGATCAAGGCCGGAATGGCCGCCGGTTTGGACGAAGCCCTGGCGAAGAAACTGGCGATTCAAACGGTTTATGGCGCGGCGAAACTACTGGTGGACAGCGGCGAGGAACCCGAATCGTTGCGCCGCAAGGTGACGTCGCCGGGCGGCACCACTGAAGCCGCGCTGAAGGTGATGACCGAGCGCAAGTTGGTGGAGATTTTCGCCGAAGCGATGCGGGCCGCCGAAAAACGTTCGCGAGAATTGTCGGGTTCGTAGGCGGAAGAGCGCGGTTGAAATTTCGGGTGTCCTCGCTCATCGTACGGCGCATTCCGTGCCAAGGTAGCTCAGTGGTAGAGCAGGGGACTCATAAGACGATAAGGGCAATCTCGCTGGTTTTGTCTCATGTCCTCCGAGGTCATCAAACGACGCAAAATCAAGGGCTACACGCCGACTGCAGTTTCTCCCACGTCATCCTGAATCGGCTCATTTTTTCATGAGGAGTGACAAGTAAGAGTGACAACTTTTCTGACCCAACACGGCGAAGGAACACTCGGGCGGGTATCCATAGCCTGTAATCGAGTTAAGGCACACCTTCAGGTTCAATCAGCGACAACGTGATCCAAAGAATACCACCGAAGAGCAAGCAACTCATGCGCGCCGCGCGAAAAACGAGTAGACGGATTCGATCACACGGGAAACATCCGTCTCTTTCATATCGCAGTAGAGAGGAAGTGTGACGATTTCCCGCCACAGTCGCTCGGTAACCGGAAGAGACGAGGCGTGCGCCACAAAATGCGAATGAAGATGGTTGGGGATATAGTTAACCCCGGTGGCTACCTGTTGATGCTTGAGGTCGTCGATCAAGTCGTCTCGGCGTCCATCGACGATGCGAACAACATATGCAAATGGGCAGGACTCTTCCAAGTTCCATTCGAGCAGTTTAATTCCTTCAATGCCGGAAAACGCCTCGTTGTACCGCTGAGCGATGTGACGTCTCCGCTGCAAGAAACCATCAAGCTTCTCCATCTGGGCTAGGCCGATGGCGGCGTTGATGTTGCTCATATGATATCGGTAGCCTTGAGTGGACACGTCATAAAGCCAGCTTTGTTGTTCACAATGCCGAAGCCACCCATCGCGATCGATTCCCAGCAAGCGCTTGTGACGTATTAATTGGGCCCTCTTCTCGTCGGAGAGCGCCACTGCTCCACCCTCGCCGCAAGTGATATTCTTAATCGGATCAAAGCTAAAGCACGTCAGGTCTCCAAAGCTCCCCAGCTTCCGCCCATGATATGAGGACCCAAACGCGTGAGCGGCATCTTCGATAATCTTCACATCGTAGTCACGCCCCACCGCCAGCAATGCATCCATGTCACACGCGTTCCCGCAGTAATGCACGGGCATGATAGCCCGGGTACGAGAAGTGATTCGCTTGCGCGCGTCCGCTACATCAATGTTTAATGTCTGAGGCGAAACCTCACAGAAGACGGGCTTAGCATTTAGGGCAGTGATTGCTTGCACACAGCCACAGAATGTCAGTGAAGGGACGATAACTTCGTCTCCGGTCCTGACACCAATGGCGTCCAGGGCGAGATGCAAAGCTGCCGTTCCTGAACTGACTGCCACAACATGGCTTGCCCCGAGGTACAACTTCAGTCGGCCTTCAAACTCCATCACGAATTGGCCGTGTCCCAGCCAACCAGTACCTAAGACCTCCCTGATTCGCTGCAATTCTTCCTCCCCAAGCGAGGGTCGTGAAACGAGAGAGATCCCTGTTGGCTTCGAGGTCGCTTTTATTAAAAACCCGCCTTTGACTCAAAAACCGTGTTGCAGCGGGGATTCTTCATCAATCGATTCGCCTCTACGCTGCACTCGCAACCGGATTCAGAATGTCCTAGCCTTGCGCAGACGAGACTCCTTGGGGTCGGGAGGCGGCCCCAGAAGCGGGGTGATGCTTGGCTCGTACCACTGTGGGTATCGGGGCGTCAAGACATTTCGGTGACGGTCTTGACGTGGAAAACCCTGTAGAATCAGTCTGTCCAGCATTAGCGAAACTCGGACGCCGCCGACACGATCGGAAACTTTGTATCGGCCAGCTAAGAGACCAAGTGGGACAGTTTGTCACACGGCTTCGTTTGTTCAGAATTGGCTTCGTTCGGGGGTATTGGTCGATCTGGAGAGGCTCAAGATGGGGTGAAAATGGGTTCGTTTGGGGGTCATTCGGTCTCGTTGCTGACGGGCGCCGCGTGACCAATAACTTCCACACCAAACCGTTCAAGACAGCTCCCCGCTTTGGACGGTTTGCGAACCTGGCGGTTTGAACTACCCGAGTCTACGTCTCACTGAACAGCCCGTGCTCCCGCCAGGGCATTCTGGGCTAGGACGAAATCGGGCTTGATTCGCAGTGCCTGCTCCCAATGCTCAATGGCCTTCTGCTCCTGGCCCAGTTGAGCCAAGGCGACCCCCAAATTGTAGTGCGCCTCGGCAAAGTCTGGTTTGATCCGCAGCGCCTGTTCGTAATGCCCGATCGCCTCCTGCACTTTGCCGGTATCGTGCAAAGTAGTTGCCAAGTTGTAGTGCGCCTCGACGTTATCAGGCTGGAACCGCACGGCCTGCTCGTAGTGTCCGATGGCCTCCTGTACCTTACCCGCTCGAAGCAAGGCGTTTCCCAAATTGTTGTGCGCCTCAGCGTAATCGGGCT
>JBEKUF010000207.1:0-5301 GCA_049515295.1 Verrucomicrobiia bacterium
ACTCCTGATGATAATCCTCCGCCCTGTAAAACACCTTGAATGGCGTCACCTCCGTCACGATGGGCCCGTCCCAGATCTTCGCCGCCGCGATGTCCTTGATCACCTGCTGCGCCGCCGCCTTCTGCTCCGCGTCGCGGTAAAAAATCACCGACCGATACTGCGAGCCGACGTCGTTCCCCTGCCGGTTCAAGGTCGTCGGGTTGTGCACCGTGAAAAATACCTCCAAAATCGTCTTTAGCGAAATCACCTTCGGGTCGAACGTGATCTGGCTCACCTCGGCATGCCCCGTGTTGCCCGTACATACCTGCTCGTACGACGGGTTCGCCACCGTCCCGCCCGAGTAGCCCGACTCCACCTTCTCCACGCCCTTCAACTGTTCAAACACGGCCTCGGTACACCAAAAACAGCCGCCTCCGAGCGTGATCGTTTCCCTGGGTGATGAGATGTTAGCCGTTTGGCTCATGGCGTTGACTCCGACTAATACTCCCGCGACGATTGCGACCGTCCTCAGCATAACTGTTGGATGCTCTCTTGGCGACTCGTGTTTCACACTTTCGACCGGACAAATCCAACCCCGCAACCTCTTGTCGTCGATTCCACCAAATCTACGCGCGAAAACGCCGGCTGGATTTCCAAATCACTTCGTCCCACCCAATAACATCTGGACTCCGAGATTGGCCCATTGCAGATCGAGCATCCTACGGCGCGATTTGGCAACTCGGCAGATGGTGTTTCTCGGCGTACCGCTGGTGATATTCCTCGGCGGGCTTGAATTCCGAAGCCGGCACGATGGCGGTGGCGATCGGTCGATCGAATGCTCCCGATGCCTGGAGTCTGTCCCTCACCGCCAGCGCGGTTTTCTCTTGTTCGGCGTTGTGAAAATAAATCGCCGAACCATACTGGCCAACGCTGTCAGAATCGCTGACGCAAAAGAATTCGGGATTGTGCGTTCGAAAGAAAGCTTCCACCAATTTCTCGTAACTGACCCGCGTGGGATCATACGTGACCTGACAAACCTCCGAGTATCCCGTGCGATGGGTCGAAACCTGCTCGTACGTCGGATTTTTCAGCGTCCCGCCCATGTACCCGACCATCGTATCCGTGACCCCTTTCACCTGTCGAAAAGCCGCTTCCACGCCCCAGAAGCACCCCGCCCCAAATGTCGCCGTTTCCGTCGCGCGTTCGTTCCCTTGAGTCTGCCCGCCCGCCAAAAGCAGCAATCCAACAACAATCAAGGCGAGCAAAATGAAATGGCGCATTCTCACATCATCACAACGTTTCGATGTCCCATCCGGCAATTCGTTTCGCCCCCTTGACGCTACGAGCGCGACCGCCTAGTATCGGGCCGCAACAACAGGAACACCGCATGGCAGACATCCAACCTTTTCGAGGAGTGCTTTACAACACCAAACGGGTCAAGGCTGACGACGTTTTGACGCAGCCGTACGACAAGATCACGCCGGAGATGCGCGAACGCTATTTGAAACTGTCGCCCTACAACCTCATCCGCATCGAACTTGGCAAGGAAGAGGCTGGCGACACGGAATCAAACAACAAATACACCCGTGCCCGCGATTTGTATCAGGCCTGGCTGCGCGAGGGCGTCCTGCGGCGCGCCGCGAAACCGGCGTTGTATTATCTCGAGCAATCCTTCGCCGCACCGGACGGCTCCGGCCCGCGAACGCGCAAGGCGCTGATCGCCCGCGTGCGACTCCATCGCTGGGATGAGGGCGTCGTTCTGCCGCACGAACATACGTTGTCCAAACCGAAGGCCGATCGCATCGCGCTCCTGCGCGCCTGCGGGTCGCAGCAAGGCCAGATTTTCATGCTCTACCCGCACCCGCAACGCAATCCCCTGCCCGCCCCAACCAGCGGGCCGGCATTGACCGCAACGGACGATTACGGTGTGGTGAACAAGCTTTGGGAAATCACCGATCCCGCCGCCATCAACGCCGCTCAAGATTCCCTGCGCGAGATAAAGTTCTACATCGCCGATGGCCATCACCGCTACGAAACCGCACTCGCTTTCCGCGATGAATGCCGCGCCGCCGCCGCCAAACCCGACCCGAACGCGCCCTACGAATTCGTCATGGCCACACTGGTTGACATGAGCGACTCGGGATTGGTTGTGCTGCCCACGCATCGAACGGTCACTGATCTCAGCTCATTTCAACCTCAGCAATTCCGCAAGCAACTGGAAAAGAGTTTTGTGATCGAGGCGCACCCATCACTGGAAAGACTGTTGGCGGCGATGAAAACCGGGGGCCCTCTCATCGGGATGCGCGACGCCGGTGGGTTCGCGCTGTTGCGCGCGAAAAACCTCGACGCACTCCGTCCCCTGTTCGCCCACAAGCCTCCCCTCTGGCACACGCTCGACGTCGCCATCCTCCATGTCGGAATTCTGGAAGCCTTCCTCGGCATCGACGAAGTTCGCCTTCGCGACGAGGCCAACGTCACCTACTGGCGCGAACCCGACAAGGCCGCGGGACTCGTGCAGACCGGCCAGGCGCAACTTGCATTTTTCCTGAATCCGACGGACGTTCAGGATGTGAAGGCCATTGCCGACGCTCGCTCGCGGATGCCGCAGAAGAGTACGGATTTTTACCCCAAGCTCCTGTCGGGAATCGTGATCAACGACCTTCGTCCCGATGATGCAACCTGAAGCAGGAGCACGGATGGCCATGTTGCCAATTCGGGAAACAAAACCGCCACAGGGTAAATCCAGCAGGAAAGAAGATCTCCGGTTCGAAATCGCGTTTTTCGAAGGCGTCACCGTTCGCGACCCCGGTTTCGTCGAGGCGCTACAGATCCTCGGCGACGCCTACACCAAGACCGGACAATGGGAAAAGGGACTCCAGATCGACCAGCGGTTGGCGAAACTCTGTGCCGACAATCCGCTCGTATTCTACAACCTCGCCTGCAGCTACTCGTTGCTGAACCGTGTGGATGAGGCGTTTGCCGCGCTCGACCAAGCCGTCAAGTTGGGCTATCAGGACGCCCGCTGGCTCACCAAGGACCCCGACCTCGACAATCTACGCCACGACAACCGATTCGAGAAAATCCGCACCGATCTCTCCAGGAAATCCGATAACCGACCCCATTCAGCAAGCTAGCCGCACCGCTCGCTCGATAATCACCTTTGCCACCTCGATCTTCGGCATCTGCGGCAATCGTTGTATGTCTCCGTCTGCCGTGAGGATGGCGACACGATTCGTTTCGGAGTCGAATGCGCTCGAATCGTTCGCGACGATCAGATCGAGTTTCTTTCTCGCCAACTTCTCGCGCGCGTGCTTTTCCAAATCATTCGTCTCCGCCGCGAAGCCGACCAGCACTTGCGATTTCTTGCGGCGACCCAGTTCTACCAGAATGTCCGGCGTCGGCTCCAGTTCCATCACGCCGCTGAAGAAACCCTTCTGGATCTTGCTGGCTGCCGTGGTCTTCGGACGAAAATCGCACACCGCTGCCGCCATGATGCAAACGTCCACCGAACTGAACCGACCCCACACCGTCTCGGCCATCTCTTGGGCCGTCGTCACCGACACGAATTCGACGCCTTTCGGAGCCGTGAGCGATGTCGGCCCGCTCACCAGCGTGACATCTGATGAAACCGCCAAAGCTGCTTCGGCAATGGCATACCCCATCTTCCCTGACGAGCGGTTGGAAACGTAGCGAATCGGATCGAAAAACTCCCGCGTCGGTCCCGCCGTGATGAGGAAGCGAAGCGGAGTGGAACTCATGGGTGTTTCCGTCTGCGCCGATCCGTCGTTCTACGAAAGCATCTTCTGGATCTTTTCCACAATCTTGTCCACGTCCCACAGCCGGCCGATCCCTTCGTAGCCGCAGGCCAGCAAGCCCTTCTCGGGTCCGATGAATTCGACACCGCGCGACTGCAGAATCTTCACATTGGCCTGCGTCGCCGGATGCAACCACATCTTGCCATTCATGGCGGGCGCGACCAATACCTTTGCTTCAGGCCGCAACGCGAGCGCGATCGTGCTGAGCGCGTCGTCGGCAATGCCGTGTGCGAGCTTGGCGATGACATTGGCCGTCGCAGGTGACACGACCAATATATCCGCCGTGTCCGCCAGTTGCAGATGGCTCGGCCGCCAGTCGCCCTCGCCTTCTTCAAACAAATCGATCGTCACCGGATGCTGCGACAAGGTTTGCAATGTCAGCGGCGTGATGAACCGGGTCGCGTCCTTCGTCATCACGCAAAATACGTCGTGGCTGAGCTTCTTCAGTTTGCTCGCCATGTCCGCGGATTTGTACGCCGCAATAGAGCCGGTAATGCCTAGAAGGATAGTTCGTTTTGCTGCCATGGTTTTCCGTCCTTTGCCACGCGCATGGTCCGACATTTTTCCGCAATCACCACCGATTTCCCATACTCGAAATCATCGTCGAGTGCCCCGCTGACAATCACATAATCATACTCTTTCCAATGCGTCATCTCCTGCTGGGCCAGCACCAGCCGTTTACAGATCACCTCATCACTGTCTGTCCCGCGCCGACGCAACCGCGTCTCCAACAACTCCAGCGACGGCGGCATTAAAAAAATCATGACCAGCGCGTCCGGATAAGCGAACTTCCCGCCGCGCACGCACTGCGCCACCTGCTGGGCTCCCTGCACCTCGATGTCCAGCAGCACGTCGTGCCCCATTGCCAAATGTTCCTCCACAAACCCGCGGGGTGTGCCGTAATGGTTGTTGTTGTATTGCGCATGCTCGAGGAAGTCTCCCGCGGCAATTCTCCGTTCGAATTCTTCCGTGCTCAGGAAAAAGTAATCATGCCCGTTCTGCTCGCCCCCGCGCGGCGCCCGCGTCGTGCAGGATACGGAATAGACAATGTTCGACGACCAATTCAGCAGCCGCTGGCACAACGAACTCTTCCCGCCGCCCGATGGCGCCGAGACGACAATCACCAAGCCGGTCCGCGCCGCTGTTGCGTTGGGCTCGTTCATTCGATGTTCTGGATCTGCTCGCGGATTTTCTCAAGTTCGGCTTTCATCTTCACCACCTGTTGCGAGATTTCCGCGGCATTCGCCTTGGAGCCGATGGTATTGATCTCCCGCCCCATCTCCTGCGCCAGAAAATCCAGCGTGCGTCCGACAGGTTCGGCCAATTTCAGACAATCGCGAAACTGGTTGAGATGGCTGCTCAACCGCGTGATCTCTTCCGAAATGTCGCAGCGATCCGCAAAGAACACCACCTCTTTCACAAGGCGTTCATCATCCAGCGGCACGTCCAGCCCCGCGTCCTTGACCCGCTTATGCAGTTGCTCGCGGTAACGCAAGACGATCTCGGG
>JBEKUF010000208.1:0-5292 GCA_049515295.1 Verrucomicrobiia bacterium
GCCCATGACGTTTCTTCACGAGCCGGGCGTTACGCGTCAATTCGGGCCATCGCTGACCCGACTGGGGTTGCACCTGCGGTCCGTGATTGGCTTTTACGGCGTGTTGCTGCTGGTGGCCGGAATCGGCGCGGTGCGGGTGGGCGTTCGCGCCGCGGGAGGCTCAGTGGCGGACCGTCGGCTTTTGGTCTGGCTTCTGCCCGTGGTCAATCTGGTCGTGACGCCGTTCTTTCGAGATGGGCACGTGGAGCTGCTCTGGCTGATTCCGAGCGTGTGCCTGTTTGCCGCGGTGGCGCTGACGGCGTTGCAGGGCGGGTGGAAGTGGTTAGGCACGGGAGCGGTGTCGGCGATACTGCTGATGCGTTTGCTGAACGGGGTAACGTTGCCGTATCCGGGACCGGCGTTGGCGGCGAGCGATTACACGACCGCGGTGCTGGATCGGCCCGCCGGCTGGCCGTCGCGTGACGCGGCGCGCTGGCTGACGTCACACTCCACGACGGACGACACGATATTGTTCACGGGGTACGCATTCACCGACCCGTTGCTGCTGGAGTTGAGCCGGGTGCGCCACGTGATTCCCAACGGCGGCGAGAGCTGGGAGCTATTGCGCAATCCCACCAATCGGGTGCGGTACGTGGTGTTCACGCATGACTACCACGCGTATGTGCCGTTGCTCGCGCGGTACGCGGACACGCACTTTGCGCAGCCCGCCGACGCTCGGTTCCCGGGTTATGGCATCTATGACTGCCACAAGGGAGGCCAGTTCGTGGCGTACGCGGATGCCTACGACAGCAGCGCCCGTTACGTGCAGGAGGGGATCGGGTTTTTGCGGCAGCATCAGTTGGAGAGTGCGGTCGCGGCGTTCGAGAAGGTACGGGAAATCAATCCCAATGAGCCCGTGAGCAGTGTGAATCTGGCGATGCTGTACTACCAACTGGGCCGCGACGCGGACGGCATCGCCCAGTGCGAGCGCAACATTCATGCTGCCGTCGAGCCGGCGATCAGCTACGGTGTACTGGGCCAGATCCGGGAACGACAAGGCGATCTGGCGGCGGCCCAAGCCGCTTACGAGCAATCGCTCAGTTTGGATCCGCATAACCCGACCACCGTGGAATTGCTGGCAAATCTGAAAGCCCGGCGGTTGTCGTCTGACGTGCCCGCGAAGTGACCAACTGGACGCGGCATTGGCGCGGAAGATGCCGATAAACTTTGACAGGCCTGGTGGTCACGACTACTGTGGATGGGCCCTTTATGAATCGTTGCTTCCGCAGCTTCTGTCGTGTTGCCGCGATCGCGCTGGTGGGGATTGGCGCGATGGCTGGCGGCGCGGCATTTGCCGATACGAACGTCGTGAACGAAAAATTCTGGGTGGTGGAGGGCACGGATGATTCGGCGACGAACGCGAGCAGTATAGCTGTGTCGTTGAAGGGTCAGGCGGTGGGTATGTTCAGCGAACTGGCGTTTTCGTACAATATCGACGGGACGAACGTGGTACCGGTGGGTGTGGTCAAGGGAAGCGGCGAGATTCAGATGGCGGTACCGAACGGGCCATTTGGCGGTTCGTTTTTCCTGACGGGCTATTGGGATTGCGACGCGGGGTATGTGCCGACGATGGTGATGAGCAATCTGGACATTCGGTTGAAGGGCGGAAAGGCGCCGGCGCTGGTGTTGAAGGGGAAGATTTCCAACGGGGTGTCGATGGCGGCGAAGGACTTCGAGTTGATGATGCTGGTGCCGCAGCCGCAGTTGATGGAGGCGGAACTGAGTTACACGCTGACGGCGACGACGAACTTCTGCGTCGATGACATCATCCATACGAACCGGGATAATTTCGAGTTGGCGCGGATGGCGTCGAACTACCTTTCACCGGAGACAAACGAGGACGATATTGTCCGGTTTGTCAAAGTGACCAGTCATACGTGCGTGCTGGAGTATTGCGAGACGACGAGGAAGTCGTTTTGTTACGCCCTGACGGACGAGGACCGATTCGTGATCACCAATGGCACGCCGGGCCTGGGCGGGAACACGATCTGGCTGATGAACGACGGGACGGTGAACACCAACTCGCCGACGCTGGCGATAAAGTTCATGAGTCCCGGGCTTGGGGTGATCAAGCCGCAGGCCGTCGTGAATGCGTCGTCGGATCCGACAGCGGAGAACGTCAGTTATTGGGGAAACTGGCGGAGCGTGAAG
The DNA here is from genome assembly GCA_049515295.1 of Verrucomicrobiia bacterium. Taxonomy (GTDB): domain Bacteria; phylum Verrucomicrobiota; class Verrucomicrobiia; order Palsa-1439; family Palsa-1439; genus Palsa-1439. The sequence goes on from JBEKUF010000208.1 coordinate 2,191, forward strand.
GAGACGTATCGCGCCAAGAAGAAGGTCACCAAGGTGCGGTATATGCTGGAAGTTGGTTCGCCCGGGACGTTGTCGTGCGATTATAATTACTAGGGTTGCGTCAACCTTCATCTGCCATGTAGCCACGCCTCTTAGGGTGCGCGGACGAAAGCCTGCGACTACAGGGTCAACCTCTCAAATCGACATTGACAGAGCACCGGGATTGAGGAGCGGCACACTACTGATCGCGTCGCTTGCGTAGTTTCTCGCCGAGGTCGGACGACATGAATTGCTGGCGGAAGAGTTCGCGGCGGGTGCGTTTGGAAGCGCGGCGGACGAGGAGCATGTCCCCGACGGCGACGACAATGGCCGCGATGGTTAGCAGCATGCACCACGTCCAGTAGAGGAGGAACCGCGGGCCCTGGAGTTGTTTGGCGAGTACGGTCGAGCCGAGGACGACCAAGAGCGCGGACGCGGTGCACAGAATGGCGCCGATGATGCGGAGCGTGATTTGCCAGCGGGTGAGGGGCAGCTTATCGCGATTGAGGTTCATGTTTTTTGGGGGTGCGCGACGACCCGGCGATGACGCGCCACCACAATCCATCGAATGTTTACGGCAAGGCCAGGCGGTGACCAGTCACCGACGGCCGATAACGCTTACACGATGACCTGCTCGGTCTGGGAATCGAAGAAATGGCTCTTGGGCATGTCGAACGCCATGTCGAGCTTCTGGCCGACCTCGGCTTTTTCATGGGGGTTGACGCGCGCGACGAAAGAATGGCTGCCGGTGTTGAGGTACAGATAAATTTCCGCGCCCATGGGTTCGACGACTTCGACGGTAGCGGTGGCGGTCTGGTCGGGCCTGGCGAACGAGGCGTGTGTTTTCTCGTTGATGTCCTCGGGGCGTGAGCCGAACACGACGTTCCTACCGACGTGGCCCGTGAGTCTTCTGGCCATGTCATCGTTGATGCGCAGGGAGAAACCTTTCGTGCCGCTGCCGCTGGCGGGTTGTTCGACGAACCAGAGTCCGCCCTGCTGCTGGGCGATGGCGCCCTTGAAGAAGTTCATCGGCGGCGATCCGATGAAGCCGGCGACGAACATGTTCCGGGGTTTGTCGTAGAGCGCGATGGGGTCGTCCACCTGCTGGATGATGCCGTCTTTCATAACGACGATACGGTCGCCCATCGTCATGGCTTCGACCTGGTCGTGGGTGACGTAGATCATGGTGGACTTGAGGCGGTCGTGGAGCTTGGAGATTTCGGCGCGCATTTGGACGCGCATTTTGGCGTCGAGGTTCGACAGCGGTTCATCGAAGAGAAAGGCCTTCGGTTTGCGGACGATGGCGCGGCCGACGGCGACGCGTTGGCGTTGGCCGCCGGACAGGGCCTTGGGTTTGCGCTGGAGTTGTTCGTCGGTGATCCCGAGGATTTGGGCGGCTTCGCGGACGCGCTGGTCGATCTCGGCTTTGGGGTATTTGCGGAGCATCAGGCCGAACGCCATGTTTTTGTAGACGGTCATGTGGGGGTAGAGCGCGTAATTCTGGAAGACCATGGCGATATCGCGGTCTTTGGGCGGGACGTCGTTGACGCGCTTGCCGTCGATGAAGATCGTGCCGCTGGAGATTTCTTCGAGGCCGGCGACCATGCGCAGGGTGGTGGATTTGCCGCAGCCGGAGGGGCCGACGAGGACGACAAACTCCTGGTCACTGATTTCGAGGCTGGCGTTATCGACGGCTTTGACGCCGCCGGGGTAGACCTTGGACACGTTTTCAAGAACGACTTTGGCCATAGTGAATCGCTTTCCGCTGGACTGAAACTCGGTGGACACTTTGTAGCAAAGCGTGCGCGATGGTGTCAAACGAACGTTTTGCGGCGCGGTGGAACGGGGTGTTTCATCACGAACGCACGAAGGGGGCAAGCCGGGCAGGCGCATGCGCCACCACGCGAAAGAATTCCCATTCCATCCGCGCAGGGGCGGGTGGTATAGTCGCGGCGGGGGATGAGAACGAAGTTGGAGATCTGGCCGTTGTACCGTCGGCTGCTCGGGTACGTGAGACCGTACCGGGGTCGGTTGGTGATGGGGATTTTGCTGGCGGTGGCGTACAGCGCGAGCAACGCGGCGACACTGGGCGTGGTGAAGAAGGTGTGGTCGGGGGTGTTCGAGCAGGGCCAGACGATCGGGTGGGGGCAGGCGCTGGCGTACGCGAGTCTGTTGCCGCTGGTGATGATCGTGCGCGGGGCGTGTGATTTCGGGACAACATATCTGATGAACTGGGTCGGCGGTCGGGTGGTGAACGATTTGCGCTCGTTGTTGTTCGAGCATCTGCAGACGTTGTCGCTGGATTATTTTACCGACACGCAGACGGGCGAATTGATTTCGCGGGCGACGAACGACGTGGGGGCGGTGCAGAACTCGATCACGATCGTGGTGGCGGACATTTTGAAGCAGCCGTGCACGCTGATCGGCGTGTTGGCGACGTTGCTGGCGGTGGACTGGAAGCTGACGCTGTTTACGCTGGTGTTGTTCCCGCTGTGTCTGGTGCCGATCACGGTGTATGGGAGGAGGATTCGCCGGGCGGCGCGGCCGATGCAGGAACATCAGGCGTCACTGGTATCGGTGCTGCACGAGGCGCTGGTGGGGATGCGGGTGGTGAAGGCGTTCGGCATGGAAGCGCGGGAGGCGGCGGACTTTCGGAAGTTGTGCCGGGACTTCTTCGGCCAGCGGATGCGGATTGTGCGGGCCAAGGCGATTTCCACGCCGTTGATCGAGATGATCTCGGGGGTGGGCGCGGCATTTGTGTTTTTGTACGCGTATCGGACGGGGATGGCGCCGAGCACGCTGGTGACCATGGCGCTGGGGTTGTTTTTCCTGTACGAGCCGGTGAAGAAGCTGAGCGGCGTGCAGATGCAATTGCAGGAAAGTCTCAGCGCGGCGCAACGGATTTTCCAAGTGCTGGACACGAAGCCGACGGTGGTCGAATCGCCGCAGGCGCGGGAGCTGAAGCCGCTGCAGCGGTCGATCCGTTTCGAGAACGTGAGTTTCTGCTACGGCGGGGACGGGGCGGCGCTGGAGTCGGTGAACGTCGAGGTGCCGGCGGGATCGGTGGTGGCGGTGGTGGGCGCG
>JBEKUF010000209.1:0-5271 GCA_049515295.1 Verrucomicrobiia bacterium
GCGGTGGTCCTGCTGATCATCCTGTTCGTGGTGATCTCGTTCGTCAACATCTGGATTCAGGCCCGCATGACGGGTGCGCCCGTGTCGTTTCTGACGTTGTTGAGCATGCGATTGCGTCGCGTGCCGATCGGGCTCGTGGTCCAAAGCCGCATCACCGCCGTCAAGGCCGGGCTGCCGCTCACCACCGACCAACTGGAAGCTCACTATCTCGCCGGCGGGGATGTCAACCAGGTGGTCCGCGCCCTCATTGCCGCTGAGAAAGCCAACCTCAACCTCGGCTTCAACCAAGCCGCGGCCATTGACCTCGCGACACACCAGTCCGGCAAGAGCGTGTTCGAAGCGGTCATGACCTCAGTCAATCCCAAAGTCATTGACTGCCCCAATCCCGCCAGCGGCAAGCAAACCATCGCCGCCGTCGCCAAGGACGGCATCCAACTGCAGGTCAAGGCGCGCGTGACGGTGCGCACCCACCTCGACCGGTTCGTCGGCGGTGCCACCGAGGAAACCATTATTGCCCGCGTCGGGGAAGGCATCGTGACCGCCATCGGCTCCGCGGAATCCTATAAGGACGTGCTGGAAAACCCGGATACGATCTCCAAACGCGTGCTCGAAAAAGGACTCGATGCCAGTACCGCGTTCGGAATCATGTCCATCGACATCGCCGACGTGGACGTGGGCGACAATATCGGCGCTCGGCTGCAGGCGGAGCAGGCGGATGCGAACAAACAGATCGCCCAGGCCGCCGCCGAAACGCGCCGCGCACTGGCCGTCGCCAACGAGCAGGAAATGAAGGCGCGGACGCAGGAAATGCGCGCGAAAGTTGTCGAGGCCGAAGCCCAAGTGCCGTTGGCCATGGCCGAAGCGTTCCGCAGCGGCCACCTCGGCGTCATGGATTATTACCGCATGCAGAACATTCAGTCCGATACGCGCATGCGACAGTCGATCTCGGGTGAGGACGTGAGCAAGTCCGGGCCAGCCAGTTAACATGCTGAAATTCGCCGACAGCGGTGGGCTGATTTGGCTGATCATCTTGGTGATGATCAGTCTGGCCAAGGGCTGGAGCAAACTGCAAGAGTCCAAGGAGAGCCAGTCGCCAGAACCGGATGACGCGCCGTCCCCGGTCCCACCGAGGCCGCCGGTTTCTCGACCGCGGCAACGCCCGGTGTCTGTGCCAATGCCACGCGTGCCTCGTGCCGTGCCTCCAGCGATGCGGCGTCCCGCGCCTCAACCGAGCCCGATATCGATGTCATCCAGGCGGAAAGTCAGCGCGGACGATATTCGCCATGTCGTCGAACAAATGGGCCGAAAACCGCAGCCGATGGCGACGCCACCACTACGCTCGCCAGCACCGCCGGTCGTCAAACCGGAAGCATCTCCCCTGCCTCCGCTGCCTCCGCTGACTCCGCCCCCTGCTCCGTCACCATCCCCCCAAGAGGCTCCCGCTCCAACGCAACCGATGGCAAATGCTCAGCCACCGGCCCAATCCTCTCGCGCTTCACAATGGATGGAGGCGCTCCGCGACCGCCAGAATATCCGCAACATTATTGTCGCTTACGAAATCATCGGCCCGCCCCGCTCCCAGCTCCTTTAGCTGCTCCCCAATTGCCGGGGTTTTCCCTGTCAGCCCCTCGGCCATCCTCTGGCATCCCAACTGCTCTCAACCAAAACCCATGTCAAAATTAATGGCTGCATCAAACCATAAGTACCTACTAAACAGGGAGATACGCAACATATGAGCCGCCGCATCCTCAGTCGCAACCGCCAAGCCTTCACCTTGGTCGAAATTATGATTGTCGTCGCAATTGTCGGCCTCCTGGCCGCGCTCGCCGTCCCCGGCTTCGTCAAGGCCCGCAAGCAATCCCAAGGCCGCCGCATCATGAATGACTGCCGCCAAATGGACGCCTCCATCGACGAGTGGTCCGTCAATAGCGGCATCGCCGATGGCACCACCATCGATACCGTGGCCGCCGGCACCTACCTGAAGACGACATGGAAAACCATCGACCTGCTCGGCAACCAGTGGGGCGGCACTGGCGTGACCGGCACGGGTCAAATCCAGGTCAGCACCGCCACCAAGAGTTCCCTGGCCGGTGTCGGCATCGACTGGGGAGTCTACTAGACTTCCGGCTGTTTGCCACCATCGGGACGCTGCGGTGCTCGGGAATGCGTCGGATTCCCGGCACCGCAACGTCCTTTCTCTCCACTCGGCCCGCGTCCATCCCCCTCCGTCCCGCCCGTCGTGTCGGCGCCGGATCTGAATCGTCTTGCCCTTCGTTCCCGGATAATCTATTCGGGTGATCATGCAACGCATCGGACTCTCCCTCATCGCACCATCGCCATCATGAAAATCGGCGTCATCGGCGGCAGCGGTCTCTACCAGATGGACGGCCTCCACCAGCAACGCTGGATCCGTCTGACCACCCCGTTTGGCAAACCCTCCGACCACTTCCTCACGGGACGCCTCGCCAATCGCGACCTCGTCTTCCTCCCCCGTCACGGCCGCGCCCACACCATCCTCCCCAGCGAACTGAACCACCGCGCCAACATCTACGGCATGAAAAAACTCGGCGCCACCCACATCATCAGCGTCAGCGCCGTCGGCTCCCTCAAAGAACAGTACCAACCCACCCACATCGTCGCCATCGACCAGTTCATCGACCGCACCAAACGCAGTGCCGACTTCACCTTCTTCGGCCACGGCGTCGTCGCCCACATCGCCTTCGCCGACCCGATCTGCAACCGGCTCCGCCACATCCTCGTCGACTCCGCCCGACGCGCCGGCGCCACCGTCCACGACGGCGGCACCTACGTCAACATGGAAGGCCCGGCCTTCTCCACCCGCGCCGAGTCCCATTTCCATCGCGCCATGGGCTGGGACGTCGTCGGCATGACCAACTACGGCGAAGCTCGCTGCGCCCGCGAAGCCGAACTCTGCTACGCCACACTCGCCATGGTCACCGATTACGATTGCTGGCACGCCGACCACGAGGCCGTCACCGTCCAAATGGTCGTCGCCAACCTCGCCAAAAATTCCGCCACCGCCCAGCAGATCATCCGACTCGCCGCCGCCGCGCTCGACCCCGAAACCGATTGCACCTGCCGCCACGCCCTCGCCACCGCCATCATGACCCAGCCCAACGCCATCCCCCCGGCCGCACGCAAAAAACTCCGATTGCTTCTCAAAAACTACGCCCCGAAAAAGTGAGCGCGTTTCGTAAACGCGGACCGGTTGTTTCCTTTCCCCACGCTGTCACCCCGAGCATGTCGAGGGGTCTCTGTCGTACTCCCGCCGTCCGACTTGACTTCCGCTGTAGCCGCGCCTTGCCCCGATTCCTACATCGGGGTTGCTAAACGCGGTCCGCCCGTCCGTCTTTCCCCCCGAACTTGGCTTCGCCCCCCCAGAACTTGGCTTCGTTTTTGGCTTTGTTTTTTGGAATTTTCCACACCGGCTTGAACAAACTTGGGTTCGTTTTCCGAAATCACGTTGTTTTGAAGCGACCCCGCCGTGCCTCGGTCGCAATCACGTTGTTTTGAAGCGACCCCGCCGTGCCCAGGTCGCAAATCACTTTTTTGCGCCGCCCCCTCCCCGCGCAGCCACGTTTGGCCTTCGGGCCATCACGTGGTCGCCGTGGACCGGGTCCTTGGGAGGGCGAACCTCCCGGTGAGCCGCCTCCGCGGCCTCATTCCCTCCCGGTCGTTCCCGCCACTTATGTCAAAGAACTCCTCTCACAACGTGCCGTACAATATCGCAACCCGATATCCATGTCAACTCCAAAGCCGAGCTGCGACAGCACCGGAGCCGAGTCGGACGAGACGCGCCAGAGACTTGCTGGTGGCGCAAACGCCGCCTCGTCGTATCCGTGGCCGCAATCCGCCTCTCCACGCACTCCCCGCGAAGGACGGTGGCGACGGCGGAAGCCTCGTGTCACGCCTTGCCCGCCGTAGGCGGAGTTTGCTTGCAAAGTCAGCCGCTTGTAGACTACCGTGAGAAATCGCGGGGTGAGGCAAGATATGCGTACAACGATTACTTGGCTACATCTGTCCGACCTCCACGCCTGTCCTACAAAAACAGGATGGGACGCAAGCCACGTCACTAAGTCACTGTGTGATGACCTCAAAGAACTCCAGCACGACCATAAACTGCGCCCGGACTTCATATTCTTCACGGGTGATGCAATGTTTGGACAGCTCGGGGATAAGCCGGGCCTTTCGGTCCAAGACCAGTATAAGGCGGCCCAGAAGTTTCTGGATGAGGTCCGTTGCTCTTTCCGTCCGGAGCTAGCCCCTAGAGACATTTACCTCGTACCCGGCAATCACGACATCAATACCGACGACACCGACAATACACAGGCTGCTTGGTTGCGTGACCCTAAGCGATCCCTTGAAGAAATTGTCCTGATGATGCAAGAGGACAAGGCCCAGTGGCGGCGCTTTATGGAGCGACTGCAAGACTACAAGGCGTTTCTGAAATCCAATGGATATGACCACCTACTAACGGATGACAAGAACCGGTTAATTTATGCAGATGCACGAGAAGTAGCCGGATTGCGAATTGGCATTGCCGGGCTGAACTCCGCCTGGTCCTGCTTTGGCGAAAAAGGAGAGAAGGCGCACCTCTGGTGCGGCGGCAAATATCAAGTCGAGGAACTGCGGCCCCTTCTGTCGAAGGTGGACTTTTCCATCGCGTTGATCCACCACCCCGGCAACTGGTTTGTCGAGAAAGAGGATCCGAATGTACAGAGACTCCTTGAGGCGACCTTTCAGTTTGTATTGCACGGTCACGAACACCAAGAGTGGGTTAAGACTGATGCTAAGACAGGCCATACCACCATTTGGGCAGGCGCCTGTTATGACCGTTCGGATCACAAGAATGGTTTCAATGTCGTCCAACTGGACCGCAAGACCGGCAAAGGAAGAGTCTGGCTGCGCGAATACAAAGAAACCGGCCAAGGATGGGTAGCCTGCAACATAAGGAAATTCGCGCCGCATGGCATCTGGACTCTCGACCGCCTTGAATGGTTTCAAACGCTTAAGCCAGCACTCGCTACGGTGAGACGTGGAACCCGGGCGCGGTCCAAAACCGAAGCAAAGCCAACCAACCTTCCTAAAGATTCGCCGACAACTACTGGACGAGCAAGGGCGAACGCCAAGACAGCAGATTACGAGCGTAGACTCTGCGAGGCGATGGTTCGCAAGTACGACTACTTGGAACTCTTTGGTGCTGACATTCCAAGGGAGTCGCAACGGCACGCCCTCTCGGTGGCGTACGTT
>JBEKUF010000210.1:0-5204 GCA_049515295.1 Verrucomicrobiia bacterium
GCATTTGTTTGGAATATGCTGCCTTCGGGGCCGCTGGTGATGACGATGGTGGTCGGAGGCGCTGACCTGACGAAGTAATAGACGGCGCCGATCAGCAGCAGGACAACGGCGGAGATCGCCGCAATCGCAACCGGGCGGCTGACACCAAAAACCTCCGTGACCATCGTCACGGGACTTGGTATGGCACCCGAGGATCCTGCGGATGGAGCCGGGGCCGGTTCGATATTCGATTTCGCGTCCTTACTCATCGCACAGAACCGTAGGCTCTGGAGCAGGCCGGGACAAGACGAAATTCGCGATGACCGGTCTTGGAAATGTGGAAACCTGCTGGAGGTTGCTGCTTCCGAGGCGGGAGGTGGAAACGACAGAGATGCTTCGACAAGCTCGGCATGACAGCACGACAGCCGGGTGAACAGGGCGGCAAAGCCGCGTGGCATGGAGGGCGGGCTAGAATTCGCCGGGGGGGGTGGATTGGGCGGTTTCGATGAGGTTGTGGAGTCGGCGGCGGAGGACGGCGAGGGAGAAATGTTGTTTGGCGATGGCGAAATTGCGGTCGGCCATTTGCCGGCGCAGTTCGGGATCGTTGAGGACGTGGCGGACCTTTTCGACCACGTCGTCGGAGATGTATCCGTCCATGGTGACGGTTTCGAACCCGAGCGGCTCGATGTCCAGCATGTAGACGGAGTAGCGATTGACGAGGATGGGTTTGCGGAAATAGATGGCTTCGAGGAAGGCATTGCCGAATCCCTCGTACTCGCTGGGGTAGGTGATGAGGTCGGCATGGGGATACATATCCCAGAGTGAAAAGATTTTTTGGCCCTGGTCATCGAACTTTCGCGTCTCGCTGAAGCGGTTGGCGACGAATCGCATGTCCACGCCTTCGGACTGAGCGAGGTCGCGCAGCCAATGATAGTAGCCGAGTCCCTCGTCCCCGGCGCTGTGGGAAACGACAAGCCTGGCACGCGGTTCTTTCAGGCGGCGCACGAGTTCGATGGCGTGCTCGACCCCCTTGCGGGAAACGAGGCGGGTGGGCTGGAGGATGAGAATGTCATCGGGTTTCAGGCCGATTTGCTCGCGCAGATCGCGGGCATATTCGTCGACCGCGGGCGGTTCCGTATCGAAATCAAACACGTTCGGGATAAGCGACGCGGCGATGCCTTTGCGCTGGGCCAGTTCGCGGCGGGCCGGGGTATTGATGACGACATGCTTGACGCTGGGGAAGCTGGGCGGGAATGAGGCGTCGAGGATGTCCTGGACGCCGTTGATGATGAAGCGCTGGCGTTCCCAATAAAAATCGTGGTGATGCGCGATGGTGTGGATGCCGGTTTCGGCGATGAATTCGGTGATCGCCATGCCGAGCGGGAGATTCATCGGGATGGTGATGGCGTTTTGCGGTACCAGTAGGTCGATGGAAAACCGTTTCACAAATTCGGCGATGCCGGTCTTCAGGCGCCGCCGCAGATCGTGGAGTTGCTCGGTGGTCTCGGGTGTGCGGGTGTGAACCCCAAAACATTTTTGTTGAAGCGTAGCGACCTCGGGATGCGCGAAATGCGCTTCGAGGATGATGGAGCCCGGCTGGATTTCCGGGTCGAGTTGGCCGGCGCAGAAGAACACGTTGTGGCCGAGATCGCGACAGATGCGCGCCCACTTGATGGTCTCGAGGGTCACGCCGTCTGTGCCCGCCAGCCGCGTTGAGACGAAAGCGATGTTCATCACCATGGCTACTGTGGCGCGATTGTGGTGTTTGAGTCAAGGGCGAGAATGGGTGGAGCCCGGGGTTAACACCGGCTGGACGAGCGGCCCCGTTGCGAGTATGCTCCCAGCGACGATATGAAAAAGGCGACAAGCAACATACAACGCGTTCCCTCCGTCGTTGGCGCCGCGGCGGCGGTGACCCTGTTGGCCATGGCTGGTTGTTCGAAGAAGGAAACCCAGGAGACGCCGTTGCCACCGCCTTCGGTGACGACACTGCCGGCAACGCAGCCGCTGCCAACCTTGCCGCCTCCCGCGGCGACGACCCTCACAGCGGCGGCCTCGGCTTCCGCCGCCGATACCAATCCGGAGAGCGGAGACGGCCAGACGCAGGCGGAGCTGGCCGCGCAGGTGAAACAATTGGAGAGCGAATACCAGAACACGCCCGATTTTCAGAAGCGCGTGACCCTCATTTACGAAATTAGCGCCAATGATGACGCACCCGATGTCGTCGACGCCCTCGCCCATCTGTTTCTGAATGAAGAGGACCAGGAGCTGAAGATTGAGTTGATTAACTCGTTGAACGATGTCGACGGCCAGAACGACAAGAAGCTGGCGATCCTCAGCACCGCCATGCGGGCTGATCAACCCAAAGAGGTGCGACTGGAGGCGATGGATGGGATGGGGGATGTGCAGGACAGGCGCGGGATCCAGATTCTACAGGGGTATTTGAACGACCCGGACGAGGATGTGAAAGCGGCCGCTCAGGACACCATTGAGCAGTTGCAAAACATGCCTGAGCCATCTTCGCAGCCTCCCCAGTCCCAGATTATGGGGCAATAAATAGGGGCTGGCACCGGCATGGCGAGGGGAATAAGATAATCGTTGACGGACGGGCGTGATTCCGTTATTTTTCACGCCCCTTCCCAAGAGGACGAGGAAAACATTCATGTACGCAGTTATACGAACAGGCGCCAAGCAATATCGCGTCCAGCCCGGCGACGTTGTGGAGGTCGAACTCCTCAACGGCGAGACGGGCAAGGAAATCGCATTGGAGGACGTCTTGCTGGTGGCCGATGGCGACAACGTGCAGGTGGGGAAACCCAACGTCAAAGGCGCGCGTGTCACCGCCGAGGTTGTCGACCCCGACAAGAAGGGGACGAAGGTCATCGCTTTCAAATTCCGCCGGCGAGAGGGGTACCATCGCAAACGCGGGATACGCCCGCACCATACCGTTTTGAAGATCAAAGAAATCGTTGTAAAGTGATGTAGCTGCGCTTCTGGGAAGCGCAGGAGGTTTTGTCATGGCTCATAAAAAAGGACAAGGCAGTTCACGCAATGGACGCGACAGCGTCAGCAAACGGCTCGGCGTGAAACGATACGGCGGCGAACTCGTCACCGCGGGAAGCATCATCATTCGCCAGCGCGGCGCGAAGTTTGTGGCCGGCAGCAATGTGGGGACCGGGCGGGACTGGAGCCTGTTCGCCCTGACCGAGGGCCATGTCCGCTTCGACCGCAATGGCCGACGGGTCAACATCGACCCTGTTACGGCGCCCGCCAGCAAGTCGTAGGACTACTCTTTTCAGAAGCGGGCCAGATTCGGTTCTGTCCCGCTTTTGTTTTTTCCGGTCAGACAATTCGGAAAGCCTGATTCACTCGATCCCGCCACGCTGGCGAAGAAAATCAGCAATCTGTGTTTGTTCGCAACGGAGCGCAACTCCGAGCGGGGTCTCGCCGAATTCATTACGAACGTTCACGTCCGCTCCCGCCCGTAGCAGAAGTTCTAGGACTGAGATGCTAGGCAAGGCGTCTTCGTTGGCCCGCTCAACCGCACTGTGGAGCGGCGTGCAGCCAAGCGTCTTGTCCTGAGTACGGGCTCTTGCGCCGCGAGCTAATAGGAACTTGACCAAATCGAGTCGTCGTCGTCGGACGGCCAAGTGCAGTGGTGTCTTTCCATCGTGGTCCAAAGCATCGATCTTGGCTCCGTGATCCAAAAGGAGCGTGGCCACCTCGACACAGCCATCTCTTCCTTTTTGGGCGGTAAAGTGCAGCGCCGTTGAGCCCCAATGATCGGAGCTTTTTGCCTTCGCGCCTACTTGAAGCAGGAGGTCGACAAGCTCCGGGTAGGAGAATTCAGCGGCCCAATGAAGCGGCTGCGCACCGTAGCCGTCGTTTGCAAATACGAGATCTGGCTGAAGCTTCAGAGAATTCTCCACAGCCTGCTTGTCTCCCAAAGCGGCGGCAACGAAAATGTCCGACTTTGCGCCGTGATCCGACAGAAACTGCGCCGCCTCGCGGTTCTGGCATCGGGCGGCGAACCGAAGGGCTGACCACCCGTCCTCATTTCTTGTGTCAATGTCCATGCCACATTCCAGAAGCAGGTGGATCGATTCGACATTTCCAGCCCTGGCCGCTTGCATGAGAAGGGTGAGCCCGTCCGAATCGAGACATTCAAGAACGCGGGTATCGGAGGCAACGATCTCTTTTAATTTGATCCAATCCCCGTGTTTAGCCGCCCGAAACGCGTAGCGAATTGCGTCCGAAAGAAGATCGTTATCGTCGTTCTTCGCCATGGCCCTAGCGTTATCTGAACGATAACATTTCGGCCGCCTTTGTGGTAAACTTTTTGGACCATGACGGCGTTGGTTTCATTGACCAGGAAGGTGACGGCGCACGAGCACCTGTCGCGAGAGGATGTGTCGGAGGCGGTGCGGGCGTTACTCGATGGCGCGGTTCCTGACAATGAGAAGGCCGACTTCCTGACCATGTTGGCACGCAAGGGCGAGACGGCAGAGGAAATCGCGGCCTTCGCTCTGGAGTTGCGTGCCCGGGGAATGGATCCGCAGATCGATTCCGAGCAGTTCGGCGGCGTGGTGCTGGACGTGGTCGGAACCGGCGCGGATATGGCGCACACGTTCAATATTTCGTCGTGCACGATGTTTGTTGCCGCTGCGGCGGGCGTGGCGGTGGCCAAGCACGGCAATCGGGCCATCACCAGCAAGTGTGGCAGCGCCGACGTGCTGGTGGCGTTGGGGGCGAAGATCGAACTGCCGCCGGACGCGGCGCGGCGTTGCCTGGAGACCGCGGGTGTGACGTTTCTGTTTGCGCCGTTCTACCATCCCGCGTTCAAGGTAATCGCGCCGGTGAGGCGCGCGTTGGCGGAACGCAAGCAGTGCACGGTATTCAACATCCTCGGCCCGTTGGTCAATCCCGCTCGCCCCACCCATCAACTCGTTGGCGTGTTCGACGGTGCCTTGGTGGGACGATTCGCCGAGGTCCTGCGCCTGCTCGGTTTGAAACACGCGATGGTCGTGCACGGAGACGGGCTCGACGAGTTATCGACGATGGGGATGAACACCATGGCGGAGTTGTGGGCGGGGCGGATCGAACAGGCCGAGCGCGATTTCCGGGTGCCGCACACGTCGTGGCGCGGAGTGACGGTGAAACCGGAGGAATTGTTCGGTGGTGACCCGTCCGTAAACGCGGGCATCGTGCGGGACGTGCTCGGCGGC
>JBEKUF010000211.1:0-5145 GCA_049515295.1 Verrucomicrobiia bacterium
TGGCGGGAGCTATTTTCGCACTGCACCCGGTGCAGGTTGAGTCGGTGGCGTGGGTCACCGAGCGCAAGAACGTGCTCTCGGCATTTTTTTATTTGTGTGCCCTGCTCGCGTATTTCCGATTCGACCCCACTATGGTCGCCCCAACGTCTGATACCGGCGGCAAGCGGTGGAAGTTCTACTGGTTGGCGCTGGGCTTGTACGTGAGCGCCTTGTTGAGCAAATCGGTGACCTGCACGCTGCCCGTGGCGATCGTGCTGCTGACGTGGTGGAAACGCGGCCGGTTATTCTGGCGTGACGCGTATTGCTTGTTGCCGTTCATGGCCGTGGGGATTGGAGCGGGGCTGAACACGGTGCGCATGGAGGGACATCTGGTGAATGGCGTCCAGGCGGAGTACGCGTTCTCCTTTGCGCAGCGGTGCCTGATTGCCGGTCGGGCACTGTGGTTTTACGGCGCCAAACTCCTCTGGCCGCGAGAGGTGGCTTTCATTTACCCTCGATGGTCAATCGACCCGACGGATTGGCGGCAGTGGCTCTTCCCTCTGGCGGCTGCGGGAGCCATCGGGATGTTGTGGCGGCGGCGAAATCAATGGGGAACGGGACCGTTGGTTGCCGTGCTGTTCTTCGTGGTGACCCTTGGACCGGCGCTGGGGTTCTTCAACGTCTATCCATTCCGCTTCTCGTTCGTCGCCGACCACTACCAGTACCTGGCCAGCATGGGCCTGGTCGCGCTGTTCGCCGCGGCGGCATCCAGCCAGGCGAACACCTGGCAACTGGGACGCGAGACACGATGGGCGGTGTCCGCCTCCGTTCTGGTGGTGCTGGGGGCACTGACCTGGAAGCAGGCCGGCGTGTATCGGGATGCCGAAACACTCTGGCGCGACACGCTGGCAAAGAATCCGGGTTGTTGGCTGGCGCATAACAATCTGGGCCTGTTGCTCGAACACCGGGGCGAGGCCTTCGCGGCGGAAGAGCAATACCGGCAAGCGCTGCAGATTTATCCCGATGACGTCAAGGCGCACGTCAATCTCGGAAACGCGCTCCTGCGACAGGGCAAGGCGTCTGAGGCAATCGAACAGTATCAGGAGGCATTGCGCATCGAGCCCAATTATGTCAGCGCCAGCATTAATCTTGGTAACGTGCTGTTGCTACAGGGGAACCTGCGCGAAGCGATTGGGCATTACGAAGAAGCTTTGCGGATCGATCCCGATTCTGCGGAGGCCCATCTCAATCTGGCGGTCACTTTGGAGCAGGCAGGCCAGGCGCTGGGGGCTGCCCGGCAATACGAACTTGCGCTTCGCCTCAACCCGGATCTGACGTCCGCTAGCAATGCGTTGGCCCGGCTGCGCGGGGAGCAGTGATTCAAAACTGTTGCCCGACAAGCACCATGGATGTTAGATTGCGCGGGAACCTAGGCTGCCGATTGGAGACCAGACATCACGAAATCAAATTCCGTTTATGGCCCGATGTTTGCCGGATTGTGCGATCTTTCCAAGATCAAGCCCGACGTGCGGAGCCAATTATAACGGACGAATGGAAAGTTCTCGCCCAATTGGGCCGTATCCCTTAGAAAGTCCAGAAAAAGTTCAGAGAAAGGAACCAATGAAGGAAAGTGTCAACGAGAAAGTTTTGACCAAGACCGTTCAACGCTGCCGGGAGAGAGAGATCATCATTCCTACTTTTGCCGAGCAGAAGGATCCGTCCAAGGTCCCGCAGAAGATCAAAGACAAATTGAAGAACGTCGGCCTGCAGGACGTGAATCCTGTAAACCTGTTCCGGATAACCTGGAAGAACAACCCGAAGGAAAACGGCGGCAGCGGCTTGTTTGATGGGGTGAATTACATCGAAATCCCGCCGGAGCTTAGCGGGGTCAAGGCAAAGATCATCGGGCTGCTGGGCAAATGGTTCCCGACCGGCGCCCACAAGGTCGGCGCGGCATTCGGGTGCCTGGCGCCACGCCTGGTAACGGGCGGATTCGACCCGACCACCCAAAAAGCGGTCTGGCCATCCACGGGAAATTACTGCCGGGGCGGCGCATTCGATTGTGCCCTGCTGGCCTGCGATGCCATCGCGATCTTGCCGAAAGGGATGAGCAAAGAACGATTTGAGTGGCTCGAGGCAATCGGCACCAACGAAATTATCGCCACGCCCGGTTGCGAGAGCAATGTGAAGGAAATCTACGACAAGTGCTGGGAACTGCGACGGGAACGCGGCAACAAGATCGTCATATTCAACCAATTTGACGAGTTCGGCAATTGCTGCTGGCATTACGAAGTAACCGGTTCGGCGATTGAGGAGGTCTTCAACAAAATCAAAGGAAAGAAATCGCGGTTGAGCGCCTATATCTCGGCGACCGGTTCGGCCGGTACCATCGGCGCCGGCGAGTACTTGAAGAAAGCGTTTCCGCGGATCAAGGTCGGCGCGACCGAGGCCCTGCAGTGTCCGACTCTCTACTTGAACGGGTTTGGCGGGCACCGGATCGAAGGCATCGGCGACAAGCACGTCCCGTGGATTCACAACGTCCGCAATACCGACAACGTCATCGCGATCGACGACGAAAACACGATGCGGCTCCTGCGTCTGTTCAACGAGCCCGTCGGCAAGAAACGCCTGGAAAAGGAAGGTGTGAAGAAAGAACTCCTCGAGAAACTTCCCATTCTGGGGATTTCCAGCATCTGCAATCTTCTCGCTTCGATCAAACTCGCCAAGTATTACGAGATGAACGAGGACGACGTCGTCTTTACGATCTTCACGGATTCTGCCGGCATGTACCAGTCCCGCCTGAAAGAGTTGGAACAGGAGCGCGGGAAGTACTCCGAAACCGATGCGGTAATCGATTTCGCGCGGTATCTGCAGGGCGTCGGGATCGACTGGGTGAAAGAGCTTTCGTACTGGGACCGGAAAGCCCTGCACAACCTGAAATATTTCACCTGGGTGGAACAGCAGGGCAAGACCGCGGAAGAGTTGGATGCCCTCTGGACGCCGGAGTTCTGGGATGAAATGTTTGCGCAGATTCCCGTCTGGGATAAGCTGATTAACGAGTTTAACGGTCAGACCGGACTCCTGAAAAAACTATAGCGGATAACTAGCGAAAAAACTGACGCGGGATCACCGCCCTGCATGGGGTGATGATCCCGCGGCTATTTGTCGGGCGAGGGGCCCGAAACCTACAATACCTTGCGCTTCTTCAATTCTTTATCCAGCACCCCGAGATCGGGCGGGATGTGAATGGGGGTGCCAGCGGTTTCGATGGCGGCTTTGATGTCCTTGAGGCCGTTGCCGGTGATCACGGCACAGACACTTTCACCCTTCTTGATGATGCCATCGGCAATGGCGCGTTTGACGCCCGCGACGCTGGCCGCGCCGCTCGGTTCGCCGAACACGCCGCTGAGTCGCGCGGTCTTGTTCATGGCCTCCATGATCTCGTCGTCGGACACGGTAACGATCTCGCCTTTCGACTCGCGAAGCGCATTAACAGCTTTGCGCCAGTTGCGCGGCGTGCCGCAGTCGATGCTGTCGGCCCGGGTGCCGCCCTCCACGGGCACGAGGTCCTTGCCCGAGTGAAAGGCGTCGGCGATGGGTTTGCAGCCGGTGGCCTGCACGCCGAGCATGCGGGGCAGTTTCTTGGCGAAGCCCAGGTGGTACATCTCGCGGATACCTTTCCAGGTGCCGGCGATGGTGCACCCGTCGCCGACGCTCAGGCATACCCAGTCCGGCATCATGTCGGCGAATTGCTCGCCGATTTCGAGGCCGCAAGTTTTTTTCCCTTCGACGAGGTAGGAATTGATGGCGCAATTGCGGTTGTACCAGCCGTACTTCGCGCAGGCGTCCATGCAGAAATCGGTCGCCGCGTCGTAGTTGCCTTTCACCTTGATGACCGTCGAACCGAACACGAGTAGTTGAGCGATCTTCGGTTCCGGCGCCCTTTCGGGGACGAAAATGAACGCGGAGAGACCCACGGCCGCCGCGCAACACGCGAGGGACGAGGCGGCATTACCTGTCGAGGCCGTCGCGATGGTCTTCGTATGGTACTCGATGGCCTTCATCACGCCGACCGAACTGGCGCGGTCCTTGAACGACGCGCTCGGGTTGCGTCCGTCGTCCTTCAAATAGAAATCGCGCAGCCCGACCCATTCACTGAGACGGTCGGTGTGGCAGACCGGTGTGTAGCCGATCTGCAGCCGCGGCAGCGGCAGCGAAAAATCGACGGGAATCAGCTCCTCATAGCGCCAGTGCGTCTGCGGCCGTTGGGCCAGCGCGTGGCGGGTGAGCGTCTTGGCGACCTTGTCGTAATCGTATTCGACATCGAGGATGCCCTCGACGCCGCATTTCGTGCAGGTTAAGCGATTGTCCGCGGGATACTTCTCGCCGCAGATAACGCATCGGAGATGGGAAACATGTTGAATAGACATGCGCCGAGTATAGGCGGCGCCGGGCGCGGAATCAATTGGTCTTTTATCTTGACACGGTCTGGAGGACAGGAAAAATGAGCCAAATGGAGCCAGTGGGCGAGGCAATCAAGAAGCGCGTGGAGGAACAACGTGACGACATCGTCAAGTTTCTTCGCGATATCGTCGCCATTCCCTCAATGGATTCGCAGCTCCAGGAAGTCGGCGAGCGCATCGGCCAGGAGATGAAACGGCTCAAGTTTGACGAAGTACGTTTCGATAAGATGGGCAACATCCTCGGCCGGATCGGCACCGGGAAACGCGTGCTCGTGTACGATTCGCACGTCGATACCGTGGGCATCGGCGATCGCCGCGAGTGGAAGTGGGATCCGTTCCAGGGCAAAATCGAAAACGGCAAGCTCTACGCGCGCGGCACGTGCGACGAGAAAGGCTCGACACCGGGCATGATCTACGGTTTGGCGCTGGCGCGGGAGTTGGGATTGCTCGACGGTTTCACCGCGTACTATTTCGGCAACATGGAGGAGTGGTGCGACGGCATCGCCCCGAACGCATTCGTCGAGGTGGACCCCAAAGTGCGCCCCGATTTCGTCGTCATCGGCGAGCCGACGAAGATGCAAGTGTATCGCGGGCACAAAGGACGCCTCGAGTTGAGGATCATCGCCGACGGAAAATCGGCTCACGCGGCGCACCATCATCTCGGCGACAATGCCGTGTACAAGATGATCAACATCATCCAGGC
>JBEKUF010000212.1:0-5066 GCA_049515295.1 Verrucomicrobiia bacterium
GCGCTCGCTGACCCAGGCCGTCGCGCCGGTGGCGTGCTTCAGGCGATCCAGCTCGTAGACATGATCGGTGTGGGTATGCGTCAACAGGATCAGCTCGATCTTCAAATGGTTTTCGCGGATGAATTCCAGCATCGGATCGGCATCGGCACCGGTATCGACCGCTGCCGCCTGACGCGTTTTCGGGTCGAACACGAGATAGGCATTGACGGTCATGTCGTCGAACGGGGTGGTGAACGCCGCAAAACCGTCGAACGGCTCCTGATCGCGGGGCCGCCAGGAAGCATGTGCGCTGGCGACCAGAGCCTCCGCGCCGAGATGCAGCGCCGCGGCCAGCTTGCGGATTGCGGCATCGTCCAACGAAGCGGGCCCTCCTTCGCCATCCGCCTTCGCTGAAGCTACGGCGGACAGGGGGCTTCGGAGGGCAGGCACACCGGCTCGTCGGGCCAGTTCGGCGGCAGTGACTCGCAACCCGCGCTGCGCCTTGCCGACAATATCGCCAAAATTATCCTCCAGCGGAATCCGCCCCATGACCCCCAAAGTCTAGCAGCGCCGCCCATCACGTCAACCCGCAAAGCCCGCCTACTTGTACAAGTAGCGCAAGTAGCGCAGGCGATACTCGGGGGCCGAACCGGGCGGGTTCTCATACCGTTCCACCACCGCCTGCGCCTTGACTTCGCCGGTAATGACATCCTGGCCCGCAGGCGGAGGATTGAACGTCCCAAAGGTCGATCCAAGCGGCTGCCTGATGCTTTGGGCCAGCGCCCAGATCGTAAACGTATTGGAACGCACCGTGATCAGGTTGCCAATCCGGCGGATAGTCGCTTCCGCGCCAGCCTGCGTGGACGCGCCGTTCGCAAGGGACGCGATTTGGCAGACTTCGCCAATGGTGTCGAAAGCATTGGGATTCCCGTATGTGTCCCCGTAAGACCTAGTATAGATGTTCTGTGCGACCGTGGCGAGATTAGCACCCAGACCCACGCTGTTCAGCAGTGCCTTCAACGGGACGAGCCGTTGTGTGACGGGTTCCGCCGCTCCGGGGTTAATCAAGCTATTAATGTTGATCCGGCCAGCGCCTCCGGCACCAACCGTGAAAAGGTCCAGCATGGCCCAGTCGGGGATTTGCCCTCCGCCTCCGCCCGGTTGCAGCGTCAGGTGCCCGTACGCAACGCCCGGCGTGTGAATGAAGCCAAGCTCGCCAACGGACTGCATCGGGCCGGCGCGCATGACAATTTTGGAAGTGTCGGCGGGCGGGTAGCCGGAACTCGGGGCGGTTGAGGATGTATACTGCTTCCACTCGCCCGCCACAGATTCGTGTACCGCAGGATCGCCAACGACCTGGCACCCTTGGTACGCGGAGCCGCCGGCACTGGGAATTTGGTTCTGCGGAAGCGTCGGCTGCGCGTAATCCAGAAGATAACCGCGCGTGTACTGGATGAGCGGCGTCCCGCTCGCGGCTACCGGGGATCCGGTGAACGGCACCCCCTGGTCGATGCGCTTGAACGGGACGTAGGCCCCACTGGCGATGGTGCCGCTCACCGGAATGTTCACGTTGGCGGAAAACAGGCCGCCGACCGTTGGCAAACCGGTAATCACGAGCTGCTCCCCGGCACTGTTGTAACTGTTGCCGCTATACATGAAGAACAGCACCACCGAGACGGTGCGCGATACGGTAGCGTTCGGAGGGGCCGTAGCATCGTATTCGATTTGGATCTGGTTGATGTACGGCGTCCTCGCCAAGCCGAGGTACGCAGCGGGAGGAACGGCACCATCCGTCGGCGGGGCGGTGACGGTCGGGTCAATCTGATACCCGATAATGTTCGCAATGAGCTGCTTGAGGCCGCCGCCGGCGGTGTACTTGCTAGCGAAGCTCCCGGTGCCTGAAAACACTTTCGCCAAATTCCCGCTCGCATCAAACAGGCGCGTGTATGCGCCAACGCCAGTAAGGTCACCTTGCCCCGTAATGTTAAGCGGCGTATTGAGAGTGGCCGGGTTTAGGGGTATCCGCTGCCGGTCGAACACGTCGAGATCGTCCGTGTAATTCGGATAATTCCCATCGGTCGAATACGTGGTGACTTCGAACCGATTGTCGTCGAAAATATCGGCGGTGAGACTCGCACTGGCGCGCTTGATCTCTTCGATGGTGGTGTACGGGTGCGTCACCGCGCCGGCCTGGATATTGCCGGCGTTCGCAAACGGAGTCGGCAACAACATCGTGAGATCGACATAATTGGAGCCGCTGCAGACGCCGAGCGCGTCCCCACAGCTCCCCGGAGCGACCGTGGCTGTGTTGACGTTGATTTTGGACGCTTCGTCATCCACCCAATAGGCGATACGCCCGACGAGCGGTTTCCCAAACCCACTTACCACAGTTTTCGACCCGATGTTTCCGCTTTGGTCAACATACAACCAGCCTACGTTGATCGCCGTATTTGGATTGTTGACCGGGAACTCGCCCGAATTGTTTGTCCCTCCCGTAATCCAGAGTCCGGAGTTCAAATTCGTCAGGTCGGCCAAGCTGGGGTCAGAATACAAGGGATACAGGGTGGCGGCCAGGGCGCCATTCTTGACATACGCGCCGCCCGGGAACGTCACGTAGGTGTTGCCGCCGGGTGCTCGTTGCGGTGTCGCTTGCCGTATCTGGGCCACGGCCTGATCAATCGCGCCCTTGGCCAGTTCGCGGGCCTTGATGAGTTCGTTAAAGTTCTTCGAGGCGGCGTTTTCCACGCGCATGCTGGCGACGAACGCGATGAGCAGCAGCGTGACCAGCGCCAGGATCGCCAGGGTCAGGATCAACGCCACGCCGCCTTCGGAAGGATGAGGGCTGAGGGCTGAGGGATGAAGCAGGTCGGCGCGGTCAAGAGGCCTGCGCCGAACGAATGTGTTGAATGTGGAGCGCTTGTTCATGGTTGAATGATTGGCAGGTAGACTGTGGTGCTGAAACTTCGCAACGTGGAGTTGGTGAGTGACACCCAGTTGTTCCCCACGTTTTGCACCAACCGTAGCTTCGTTGCCGTGCGAGAATCCACCACGTCCGTGTTGATGACGATCGCATACGGAAGCTTGTTGGGAGTGCCCCATGTGCTGGAGTACGTTATGGCCCCGCCGGAAATAGTCCCGTACTGAAACCCCAGGTTTAAGACGCAATTTGTTGCCAGAGCCACTGGCTCGTCGGATGCGCCAAAACTGCCTAACGACATGGGGGTATAAATCAAGAGAGCGTTGGCCGCGCTGCTCGGCTCGATGAAATGCCGGATAAGCTGAAACGTCCAATTTTGCGAACCGTTGGGCATATCCCGGTCAAACTCATAACCGACCTCGCACACATCCGAGAAATTCTTCGAGTTGGAGTTCACCGGCGCGACGAAATAAGCATGCGTCGCGTCCCCGTAAAACTGGATGTTGGGTGTTGCGATTGCTTGAGAGATTTCGCGGGACATGAGATCCAGCGCGGCCCGCGCGGCAGTAAAAGTCTCGACGCGATTTTCGCCTTGCAGCCAGGCCTTGTTGATCTGGTCGAATACGGAAAACAACACCGCCAGCATCACTCCCAGAATCGCCATGGAGGTCAACAGCTCGACGATCGTGTATCCGGCGCGGGAAAGTGGCTCGCCGTGTGTCGTGGATCGTGCTGACGGTTTTCGGGTCATGATCAGTGCTGGTAATTGGCAATTGCCGTGAAATAGAAATTGGTGTTGAGCGGCTTAGCGGTCAGGGAGTTTACGGGCCACGTGACCGCCGCGCTGAGCGTCCATAAGCTCAGGGTCGACTGGACAGTCGTCAACTGCACTTGATAGTACGTAAGGGTCCCCGGCGAACTGAACTCATTTGTGCCAGCCGCATCGTAATAGAAATTTTGCGTCCCTGCGAATGGGTTCCAAGCGACCAGCTCCTGTGCACGGAACTCGTTGAACGTATCCTGCACGATGGTGGCGGCCAGGGTGTTGTCGGCGGCATCGCGGCTGGCTTGAAGTCCCTGCGGAATCAAACCGACAACGGCGATCAGGCCAATCGAGACGACCGCCAGAGCGATGACAATTTCCACCAGGCTGAAGCCCTTTTTCCGAGAAGACAGAAGATTCACCCCGTAAACCTTCGGGGCAGAGAAGACAGAAGACATCGGAAAACACCAGAGATTCTTCGCTCCGCTCAGAATGACAGGCCCTGATAAATCAGTTTCCGGATACGTTTTCATCATCGCGCCACCTGAATGCGTCCGACCAAGGTGTCTACGCTGATCGTGGTCAGGTTCGCCAAATAGGTGTTGTTGGTTTTCGAAGCCGTCGGCGTCGGCGTAGCGATACCGCTGGCCACCGTCGTAAAGCCCTCCGTTATGGCCAAGGTGCTTGGCGTCGCGCTGTTGGGCGGAACGGCGGTACCCGCGCCCGTCGGCCCAAACTCGATGTAGGCAAGCTGCCCTCCCGAACCTACCCCCGCGGTCGGGAACGGCATGGTTCCCGGCCCCGTACCTATGGTGCCTGGGTTAAGAGAGGTCGTGTCATCCAATGCTCCATTGGGGGGAAGGCTTAGCACGTGAGCCTTGTCAAGAAACACGGCGCCGACAGGCAGGTACTCCCACTTGGTCGCGTAGACCCAAGGTGTAGTCGCGGAAGCACTGTTATCGCGGTTGGTCATGACGGCATACGCCCGATACCACATGTCCGGCCGACTGTTGGTCTGCCAGTATGGAAATACCACGCGGGCGTAGGTGCGTTGGGTGACGGCGACCTGCCGCGCCAGACCGAGCATGTTGGCCACCTCGCGCGACGCGGCGCTGACCCCGCCCGAGGACATGAGGCTGGTGACCGCTGGAATGGTCAGACCGATCAGGACGCTGGCAATGACCAGGACCGCCAGCAACTCGATCAGCGTAAAACCATTTGTGCGTCGTCGTGACATTGGGCGCTACCAGCTTTTGACGTTGTCTTTGTTTACTAGTGAAGGAATTTGGTTGGGAATAGAATCGCCGTTGTTGTCATACTGATTATCCGGACCCGCCGACCAAATCAGGAACCCGGCATTCAGGTTGGTTGGCTGCACGCTGCCGCCGGTAAAGGGGTCCTGGACTG
>JBEKUF010000213.1:0-4926 GCA_049515295.1 Verrucomicrobiia bacterium
CACTGCCCGTGCAGGAATTCCACGCGATCCGCGCCCGTTATGCGCAGTCGATTTCGTGCCGCCGAAATATCGGCAATTAACGGTTCGTTACCCATGACCCAATCCTGTACTCGACATGGCCAAATCGTAACAACGGACTTTCACAAGTCTAGCCCGGATATTCCCGGCCCCGGGTCGGCTCATCCCCCACCCCGCCGGTGCCTCCAGTTCAGCCGCGGCGCTCCCGTCAGCGTGTTCCGCCCCGGCCCGCTTGGCGCTTGTCGACTCATCCCTGATTATGCTAAGAGCATCCCGTGACTCAGCAACAAGTTCTTAACCGACTGCCGGCACGCGCCAACCGTCTTTGGCCAAAGCCGAGTCAGGGAAGGACCGGCCGATGAGAATGCGAGCATCGCGAATCGTCGAATACAGGATCGTCATCGCTTCCAACCCTGACACCCTGGTTACCGAAGTCAACAAACTCATCGAGGACCAGTGGCAACCGTTCGGCGGGCTCGTGGTCACCCGCGAAGCTCTCTCGGGACTCATGCAATCGTTCATGCAACCCATGGTCCGAGAACCGAAAAAACGCGCCGGCAACCTCAAAGCCCACACAAGCGTTGCCCCATCACCCCTGATCGAATCGTAAAACGACCGTCTCGCCCCTTCGGGTCTTTTCACGTCGTGACGACCGCCTGCGTGGCCGAAGCCACTTCGTCACGCCGTGACGACCGTCGCACCACAACCAAATCGCTTGCCCCCAACCATCGGACTCGTTAGCCTCTCGCTGTGACTCAGCCGCCTCAACCCGAGGGAACTCCCAAGCCCATCGATCTGACCAGTGACGACTATTTCATGGGCGAGGCGCTGCGGCTGGCCCGCATGGCCTACGAAGCCGACGAAGTGCCCGTTGGCGCCGTCGTCGTTCGCGACGCGCGGATCATCGCCCGCGCCTACAATCAGGTCGAACTCCTCAAGGACGCCACCGCCCACGCCGAGATTCTCGCCATCACGCAGGCCGCTAATGCTCTCGGCGATTGGCGGCTCGAACGGTGCGCGCTCTTCGTCACCAAAGAACCCTGCCCCATGTGCGCGGGCGCCATCATGCTCTCACGGGTGACGCGCCTGGTGTTCGGCGTGCGCGACGAGCGGGCCGGCGGCGCCGGCTCGGTCTTCCCCATCACCTCGGCCACGGGGATGAATCACGTCCTCGAAGTCCACTCCGGCGTGAAGGAAGCCGAAGCCCGCGACCTGTTGCAAAGTTTCTTCCGCGCCCGCCGCTCCGACGCGTGATTTACGCCCGCCTGTTCGCCGCGTCCAGCGCGTGCTGCGCCTCTGACGAGCCCGGCTCCAGTTGCAACGTGCGCTGCAATTCGCGGACACCAGCCGCGCGCTGCCCATTCCCCAGCAACGCCATTCCCAGCCCGTAATGCGCCGCCGCGTACTCGGGGTCCATCTGCAACGCCGCCTGGTAATGTGGAATCGCGCCGGCGAAATCACCCTGCTTGGCGAGCGCAAATCCCCAGTTGTACTCGGCGTTCACCGACTCCGGCTGGTACCGCACAACCTCCGCAAACTGCCGGCACGCTTCGTCGAGTCGTCCCTGTTTCGCCAGTGCCACGCCCAGATTGTAGTGCGCATCGACTTCGTCGGGTTTCATCTCCACCACGATCCGATATTGGGCAACGGCCTCATCGGCCCGACCCAACCGTCCCAGCGCCACCGCCAGATCGTACCGCCCGCGGACGTATCCCGGTTCAATCCGCAGCGCTTTCCAGTATTCGGCCACAGCATTGGCCGCTTGCGACTCCTGCATGAGAAGGTTGCCGAGATTGGCGTACGATTCGTAGGAGCCCGGATTGATCCGCAACGCTTCCCGGTATTCGGCACGCGCTCCCGCAAGGTCGTCCCTATGGGCCAACAGGATGCCGAGATTATTGTGGGCCATCCAGCAATCCGGATTCTTGGCCAGCGTGTCCCGCCACAGCGTCTCCGCGCTCTGGTACACGTGCCCCTGCCGCCACGTCAATGCTGACAGCGAAACCAACACCGCGATGGACACAATCATCCTCAATGCCCGCTCGCGAATCACGCTTGCGCCGGTTGCCACCACCGCAACAATCAACCCGATGCTCGCCAGATACTGAAAGTGATCCGCCACAAATGTGTACCGCATCGGATAGACATTGAAAAAGCCCAGCGCCGGCCCCAACGTGATGATGAAGAACGCCACGGCCACGATCGGTCCTCGCCCAATTCGCGTCTGCATCGTCCACAGCGCCAGCACCACAAGAGCGGCTCCCACTGGAAACAGCCACTCCCACCAATCGCCCGCGGCAATGGTCCACCGTGGATAGACGAACGTCAGGTTCTCGGGCCAGACCAGTTTCGTCGCGTAAAACCACAGCGCCCGCCCGGCGATCAGCACGCGCTCAATCAACGTAAACGACCAACCCGCTCCCCGCGCGCCCGTGCGGTAGGTCTCAACCCAAACGGTCATCAATCCCAACGCCGCCCCGACGCCAACAAACGGCGCCAAAAACCCGATGTCGCGCCGCCCGATCGATCCGCGTTTCCACCACGTCACCAGCAGGATCGTCACCGGCAACGTGCACGCGACCGTCTTGCTCAACATCGCGCCCACAAACAACGCCAACGCCAGCCAGTACCATCTCCCGAGTCTGTTCTCCACCGGTTGGACGACCTGCGGCGGACGAAACCGCAGGTACGCCAGCAATGACGACAGATAGAATGCGCCGCACAGAACATTCTTGCGCTCCGAAATCCACGCCACGCTCTCGACGTGCACCGGGTGAATCGCAAACACCGCCGCCGCCAGCCACGCGCCGCCAATTTCCAGTTGCTCCAACACCAGCCACAACAGAACCGCATTGACCGCCTGCAGCAGTACGTTCACCAGATGGTACCCGAATGGATTCGACTGCCAGAGATGGTATTCCAGCCAGAAACTCGTGTGCACCAGCGGATAGTATTGCATCACCGCGCCGGGCTTGCCCCAGATCGCCGCCAGCCCGTGCACCGTCCTCAACGCCTGGCTGCCGGTGATGTGCGCGTCGTCATCCCAGACAAACCCCCCGTGCAGCGCCGGCAGATACGCCAGCAGCGTGATCAGCACGATCACGCCGCCCGCCACCAATCGTCGTTCTCTCCACGTCTGTTTCATTCTTGTAGGTCGAGCGTCCCGCTTGACAAACCCGCCCAGACCAGGCGAATTCCTTGTCCCCCACGCCTCATCGCAGCAACTGTCCTGCCACTAACCTCTTCCCAACACGTTTCCAGTCGCGTCCCACCACCGTTGAGTTGCCGCCAGCACAATGGTCCGCTTACACCGTCGTTCATCGCCTCAAAACACCCCCATTCCTGCCACCGGGCGCATGCAAACCGCCCAAAACGAAGCCAATCCGGACAAACGAAGCCAAGTGACAATATGGCTCACTCGGCCATCTAACAGCTTGTGATGCAATCTGTTGCCAAAGCCTACCCAGTCGGAAAAATTGGCTTCGTTTGGCAAATTTGCACTTTTTGCGGATCTACCCTCCCCGTGTGCATTCGCGTCCATTCGCGTCCATTCGCGGTAGAGAACCCTGCCTGTCCACACTCCTTCTTCATCGGCAGAAAGTATATCGCAATTCGATAGCGAGTCAAATCCAAAATGCCATACCCCTCATGCCACAACCACCGCTGTCTCTGCCCCGACTCCGCGGCCTGCCCCAACTCGTCTCCCGCTCCAGCAAGAACCTGGAAAATTTTATGGCTGCAATCCGGCTGTACTTCGGATACTATAATCCCGTGAAGATTCACTGCACCCTACGCACGACGCCGTGCCGGTGTCGATTGTGCCCGAATTGAAAGAAAGGTAGGTACTATGCTCACGTTTTTCGCGACGAAGCTCTGGCTAATAGCCTTCCCCATATGGGCAATGATCGCATACATCCTCTATAGCCTGTTTACCGATCGCCCCGATTCAAATAAGGACGACACCCCAAAACCGTAGTCTCCAGGGACCAGCCCCGCTCCCGTCCCTCCATCTCCCGCCGCCAGCCTAAACGGGCGGCTCGTTCCGACCCGCTTCGTCACGGCCCGACGCTGCGAACCCGCTCCAGCGCCCGCCGCGCATTCTCCTGCTTCGGATCGAGCCGAACCGCCGTTTCCCACTGACGCACCGCCTCCTCCATGCGGCCCAATTGCGCCAGCGCAAACCCCAGGTTCGCGTGCGCCTCCGCGTTGTCCGACTGCAACCGCACCGCCCTGGCAAATTCTTTCTCCGCTTCCGCAACGTTGCCCTGGCGCGCCAGAACGATGCCCATGGCATTGTGCGCCACGGAATTTCGTGGATCGAACCGGAGCGATTCGGCCAGATGCCGCGCCGCGCCCACCAGATCGCCTTTTTGGGTGAGCACGACGCCGAGATCGCACTGCGCCAGGGCGCTGTGCGGCACCAGTCGCACCGCTTCATTCAAATGAACCAGCGCCTCATCCAATTCGTTGCGTCCCGCCAGTGTCAGACCGAGATTGAACTGCGCATCGGAATTGCCGGGGTCGAGTTGCAGCGCCTGACGATACAGCGCCAGCGCCTCGTCCACTCGTCCGTGCGCCACCAACACCGTCCCCAAATTGCTCAGGGCGCGTGTGTTGTGCGGGCGATGCGCAACCACATCCGACCAGATCGCCACGTCGCTTCGGTAAACTTCGTTCCGGCGGATCGTCAACCAGCCGAAAATCAACACGACCGCGGCGACAGTCACCGCCCCCCACCGTCGTGCCGTGCGACGATCACCAAACAAACCTTCCAGCGCCCGCCACCCGCCGCCAACGACCAGAGTCGCCACCGCCGCCAGCGGCAGATACATCCGTCGATCCGCCGCCACTTCGCCCAGGCTCGGCATGACACTCGATGTCGGCGCCAAAATGAGGAAAAACCACCCA
>JBEKUF010000214.1:0-4879 GCA_049515295.1 Verrucomicrobiia bacterium
CGTCAGCGGCATTTTTCGCACGGGCGACAACATGATCGATGAGAAGCGGGCCTATGTCCATTTGCGCGTTGCCCAGAGTCTGCTCAACAAGCCGTCGGAAGTGTCCTACATCATCGTCAAACTCCGCGATGCGGATCGGGCGCCGCAACTGGCCGCGCACCTTGAGGAATTACTTCAACACCGGTCGCGCAGTTGGCAGGAGCGGGAACGCGGCAACCTGGAAATCTTCAGGGCGATCCGCTATTCGGCGGCCATCACGGTGTCAACGATCATCGTGTTGGCCGGCTTCGGCATTTTCAACATCTTGACGTTGATGGTGCTCGAGAAGGTGCGCGAGATCGCGATCTTGCGGTCGATGGGATACCGGCGGTCCGATATCAGTGCGATTTTTCTGTGGCAAGGGCTGCTGGTGGCGGTCATCGGCTCGACCCTGGGCTGTATTCTGGGCGCGCTGTTGACATGGGGCGTGTCACGCATCCCGGTCCGAGTCCGCGGGTTCTTCGCGACCGACCATTTCCTGGTGTACTGGACCTGGCACCACTACGCAGCCGCGATCGGCATCGCGTTTGTGGGCGTGTTTCTGGCCAGCTACTTCCCAGCGCGTCGCGCGGCGGCACTGGCGCCCGTTGCCATCTTGCGTGGTTCGGGGCAATGAGAGGGTCGACATGACCAACAGCCGTACGTCCGCGGCGGATGCGACCGCGCCGGTGGCGCCGGTCGCGCCGTTGTCCTGTCGCGGATTGCACCGGTTCCTTGGCGAGTTCGAATCGCGCGTCCATGTCTTGCGGGGAATCACGCTCGATGTCGAGGTCGGGTCGGTCCATTCCATCGTCGGTCCCTCCGGTTGTGGTAAGAGCACCCTGCTGTACGTGCTCGGATTGCTGGACACCCCCGACGAGGGCCAGATTATCGTCGGCGGCGAAGACGCGTCCGGCCTGCCGGATCACGAACTCTCGGCCAGGCGCAATGAGTTGATTGGGTTTGTCTTCCAATTTCACTTCTTGATGAACGAGTTCACGGCGCTCGAAAATGTCATGATTCCCATGCGGCGTCTGGGCCGGCTCAACGGGAAGGGAATGCGCGACCGCGCGGGGATGCTGCTCGATGCGGTGGGGCTCGGTAACAAACTCCATCGCCTGGCCAACCATCTATCCGGCGGGGAGCAACAGCGCGTGGCCATCGCCCGTTCGCTGGCCAACGACCCGAAAATCCTGCTTGCCGATGAGCCGACCGGCAACCTCGACACGGAAAACTCGGAGCGCCTGTTCCGGTTGCTCACCGAACTGGTGAAACGCGAACAGAAAGCGCTCCTGCTGGCCACGCACAACCCGCTGATCGCACGCTCCAGCGATTTCATCCACGAAATGAAGGATGGCGTGGTCGTCCGCAGCGGCCCGCCCGCCTAGAGCACATCCGCGAAGGCGCTCTTGGTCCGCATGAAGAATGCGTAGCCGATCACCATGATGATGACGCAGACGACCGTCATCGAAAGGTACTGCCCCCAGTTCATGGGCATCCCCCACATGAACACGTTGCGCAGATTGTCTACCATCACGGCCACCGGGTTATGCGTCACTGCCGGCAGCATCGGTGGCGGCACTTTGCTGATCGGATAAAAGATGGCGCTGACGTACATCAGAATCGTAATCAAAACAGGAACAAACGAGTTGATGTCGCGAATAAATACGCCGAGGCTGGCAAAGAACCACATCACTCCCAATCCCAGAAACACCAGCGGTATAAATATCACGGGCAGGTACATGGCGGTCAGGTGTAACGAGCCGTGCACGAAGAAATACGCCAGACACAACGGGATGGAACTGACAATCAGGTGCACCAGTGCCCCCCCCACCGCCGAAACAGGTAGAATCTCCAGCGGAAAGACCACTTTGGTCACGTAGTTTGGATTCGACAGGATGAGCGTTGGCCCGCGCGAAATGCATTCAGCGATGAAATCGAGCACGATCAGCCCGCAAAACAAGGCCAGAGCATAGTCGACTCTGCTCTCATTAGGGTCATGGCCAAAACGCGACTGAAAGATGTACCCGAACACGACGAAAAATACCGCCAACGAGCAGAGCGGCCGCAGCAACGACCAGAACACACCGAGATAAGAGCCGCGATAGCGTCCCAGCACGTCACGCACGGTAAACTGTCGAATCAACGCTCCATGCCGTCGGAGATGCAGCACCAATTCCCACGGCAACAGAAGACGCAACAAGGGCAATTTTTTGCTCGATGATTCGTCCGCAAATAGCATAATCACCCCGTTTGTCGAATCCTTGGTGATCAATCACCGGAGCCCAGTGTTGCATGGGCAACACCGAAAAACAAGGTGTGAATACAAACAACATTGTCATCCAAGTCCAGAACGTCGCCAAGGCTTACACGATTTGGTCGTCGCCGGCGGCTCGTCTCCACGGCCCGCTGTTGGGGCGAGTCGGGCAAATGCCGTTCCTGCCGTTGTCGACTCGAAAACTTTGCAACCAGCTCTCCCATGAGTCATTCCGAAGTTTCCACGCGCTTCGCAACGTCTCGTTCACCGTGCGCCAGGGAGAAAGCGTCGGCATCATCGGTCGCAACGGTTCCGGCAAGAGCACGTTACTGCAGGTCTTGGCGGGCACCCTGGAGCCGTCCGAGGGCATGGTATCGGTCAAAGGCAAGGTTGCCGCCCTGCTGGAACTCGGCTCGGGATTCAATATGGAATTTACCGGCCGCGAGAACGTGGAGATGTACAGCACCGTGCTTGGACTCTCGCGCGAGGAGATTCGGGACAAGTTTGCCGAGATCGAGGCGTTCGCCGAGATCGGCGAATTCATTGACGAGCCGATCAAGACGTACTCCAGCGGCATGGTGCTGCGGCTGGCGTTCGCCGTGCAGGCGGTCATCAACCCGGACATTTTGATCGTGGACGAGGCGTTCTCCGTTGGCGATGAGGCTTTTCAACGAAAGTGCTACGCGCGTATCCATGCCCTGCAAGAACGGGGAGGCACGTTCCTGTTCGTTTCTCACAGCGTCGGCGCGGTCATCGAACTCTGTCAGCGGGCCATCCTGCTGGAGGGCGGCGAACTGCTCATCGACGGGCCACCGAAGCTGGTGGTGGCTAGGTACCACAAACTGTTGTTTGCGCCGGCGGAGTCGCGAGCCGCCATCTGCCAGGAGATCCGCGAACTCCACCAGCAGGGCGCAAGCCACATGCAGGAACTGCTTTCCGTTGCTCCTGCCGCAGCGACACCCTCCAAACCCAGGGCCGCCGAGGACTTCCACGACCCGGGGTTGGTCCCCAAGAGCACGGTCGTGTACCCGAGCCGCGGGGCAATTATTGAGAACCCACAGATTCGCAGGCCCGACGGTCGCCTCGTGAACGTGCTCAACCGCGGGGAGGAATACGTATACACGTACTTCGTGAAGTTCACCGAGGCCCGACGCGACGTGCGGTTTGGCATGCTCATCAAGACGGTCAGCGGCTACGAACTCGGTGGGGCCACCTCTCACACGCGGGACAGCAGCTTGGAATCCGTCACGCCGGGCAGCGTGGTCAAGGTCGAGTTTCCGTTCCATTGTTCGCTGGCCCCCGGGGTGTACTTTTTGAATGCGGGCGTTCTGGGATCGATCGAGTCCGAGGAAGTCTTTCTCCATCGGCTGATTGACGTGGCGATGTTTCGCGTGCAGCCCGAAGACGGATTGCTCGCCACCGCGGTCGTGGACTTTGGCATCGACCCGCGGATTTCGTTTCTTGGCGGCGGAAAGAACGCGTCGGAAACCGGGAACTTGCAGACTGTGCTTCCATGAGCCGCCGCGCCGGCGCCGGATACGCGTACCGGCCCTTAGCCGCAGGCTTGCTTGCCTCTGGCAACGCGGAAGGCGACCAGATTTAACCCTGCGCACCCCAAAAAAAGGCGCATTTACGGGGCAAACAAGGGCCAAAACGAAGCCAATCCGGACAAACGAAGCCAATTGATTTTTCGCGGGCTTCCCGACACAACCCGATGCCCCTCAACCACATCCACGCACACCTCCGTCCAAAAAAATTGGCTTCGTTTGGCAAAAACAGGGGGGAGAGGGTATCTTCTCCCTCTCCTCCGTCGATCAGGTCGTTTGCAGCGCAAAGTTTACCCCGATTCCGAGATTTACCTCGTTCCACGAGGTCGGGGCTCCCGGTGCGCCGACCGCTGACAGCCCAGAGCTGCAACTGATAGCCGAAAGCATATGAGAAAGAACTGTGCGGAGCGTAGCACGGTTTCCACCCCCAGTCCAGCAGAATTATCTGTCGCCGATAATCAGGCGAACAAGAAAACATCTTGACACAAACAGCGGCTGGATGTAGGTCGCGATTCGTCCTGTCGAATAACGGCGTGGAGGCCAACTCAGATGAAAACTTCGGTATGGCTTGTCATCCTGCTGCTTGCTGGTAATTGTATCGCCGCCGTAACCAATCCGGTGAGCGTTCTCTCATTCGGGGCAGTCTGTGACGGCGTCAACAATGACGGACCCGCCATCCAAGCGGCCATTAACTCGGTCATGTCCAATTCGCCCAGCGGCGGATATATCACATTTCCGGTGGGCGTGTGCCAATGCAATGCACCGCTGGTCATGGGCGCGGGCGTGTGGCTCGAAGGCCAGGGGCCGGACGCCACGATTCTCAGGCCGGGACCAGGCGTTTCCAGTCTGTTGATCATCACGGGCGGGCTGAGCGGCGTGCTGTCAATGCAATTGGCCAACCAGGGCAGTTACGGCGCGAACGCGATTACCGTCTCCAAGCCTTACGATAACACCAGTGTGACGATTCGGGGCAACTTTTTCACTAATTGGAGCCGAGCGGTCTACTGGACGAATGGGGATGTCGCGGTCATCGAGAAGAACTATTTTAAGAAAAATG
>JBEKUF010000215.1:0-4873 GCA_049515295.1 Verrucomicrobiia bacterium
CTGAAATCAAAACGGCAGTAGTACGGTTTCTTCCATGGATCGACGAAACTGCCCGTGCCATCGAGATCCGCTGCTTTGAAGTCCAGAAAGTGGATGCCCCGGGGATTGCCTTGCAAGGTCGCGCTGCCGATCGGAGCCGGGTTGCCAGAATATGCGGGATATGGGAACCCGACGGCAGGGGGTGGTGAAATGGGATTTGCGCCTTGCAGGAGCGCGACGAAATTCTGGTCGATAATATAGGTGTTGTACGTTGTGAGCGGCGCAATGTCGTTAATCGGCCACTTGCCGTACTCGGTGTAATAGGCCGTGAACGCGTGGGACAGGTTCGCGATTCCATTCTGCGCTCTGACCACTTCCGCCCTGACCAGCGCGCTCTTGATGGCGGGGAACAACAGCCCGGCCAATATGGCGATGATGGCGATGACGGTGAGCAACTCGATCAGGGTGAATGCGCGGTCGGTTCGGGTGTGGTGTCTCATAATGCCTCCTAATGCTGCTGCCAATTGGTGATATCGTCGTTGGTGCCCTCGTCATTAAAGCCGTTGGGGCCGTAGGACCACAGGTCGAATGAGGCCGTGTTCGTTTGATCCAGGGCGCCAGGATTGCAATAATAATTGTACGGGGCACCAAAGGGATCGATCAGGTACATCTTGGTTGTTGCCTGATCGACGCGTGTCTGGTTGGGCTTGAACGACATGTACGCCTTTGGGCTGGTCAGCGCACCGTATAAGGCGATGGAATTGTTAATCTCGATCAATCCCGGAAACCCGGAAGCGGTGCGGCGTGTCGTAGTGCTCTTGGGATAAACTCCGTTATCGCTCTTGTAATGTTCCAGGGCCATTTCCATGGCGGCGATTTCGGATTGGGCTCGAGAAGTGGCGGCCTTCGTGCTGGCGTACTTCGCCGTGCCGATGACCAGTCCCGCCAATATGGAAATGATGACCAGCACGAACAGCACTTCGATCAGTGAAAAAGCGGCGGGGGAAAAGTTCCTGAGGTTCACCCCGAAAGCCTCCGTGGAAGGGGCGCCATTGGCCAACTGGAGCCTCAGCACCCCCAACGTCCGCTTCTCAGCCTCGGTACTCCCCCCCGCCGCAAATTTTTCGGTTTCTGCCGTCATCAATTCGTTCCTCACCGGCTACCGCGGTCGCGCAATTCGTCCTCCATCCGCTCGCTGATCCATTGTTTGATCATGCTTTGGTAATTGAGGTACCGCGAACGCGCCAGACGTTTGATTCGCGCCAGCATCCGCGGATCGATCCGCAACGTGATCGCGGTGGACTCGGATTGGTCCGCGCCGATGACCGATCGCTCCATGAGCTTGGAGTCGAGCCGATGCGATAGCCAGAACTTGGCCTCATCGTGCTCGCAGCCAAACTGCGGTATCTCTTCCCATTCGGTTACGACATCCATTCGGACACCTTCCGGTCGTAAAAATAGTCTTCTTCCTCGGTCATCGACCTCGACCCGATAACGCGAACATGCTTGCCATCGGACCGAAATACGCTAAAAATGCCGCGCCCGGTCAGGGTGCGCCCCAGACAAAATGCGCGGGATTCCTTGGCGAATCGCCCAGAGTCGGGAATGAGCCGGATACCGAGCGGATCTTCGAATGACTCCTCGATTTCGCGAAGTGTCGGCGAATCCTTCGGGTTGAATGGCGGTTCTGTCCAGTCAAACTCCATCTCCTGTACCCGCCATGTACATACATTGTATTGACAAACATGTCAAGGTCGTATATTATCTTTTGCAGAGGGTCGATGCAGACTCTCATGCTAACATGCGGAAACAGCGAGGGATGACAAACAAGGATCGTCCTTGACGAAGCCCAGGGGGGTGTGTAGTTAGGGGCGGACGGAGCGTTCGGAGGCCACAATGCATACCAGCAAGGATCACCGGTCTTGGGGTTTCACACTGATTGAAATGCTGACGGTCGTCACCATTATTGGCATTATAGCCGGCCTGCTGTTGCCCTCGCTGAGCGCCGCGCGCGAGAGGGGGAAGCAGATCGCCTGTCAGAGCAATCTCCACCAGCTCGGCGTTGCGATCATGGTGTACGCAGGGGATTATCAAAACCATACCCCCACAGCGAATATGAACGGGCCGGGGCTTAGCCCGACCGGAAGTCAGCTCCCGCCTTCCATGTGGTACACCGCGTTGACGAACGGCGGTTACGCAACACCGAAAGTTTTTCAGTGCCCGGATGACCGGCGGTTCACGAAGGTAATCGGTGGGAAAACCTACACGCCGCGTTCCTATGCCATGGTTATCGGCTACAATAATTCCGCTTCACTCTACAGCAGCCCCGGCGCCGGCGGTGGTAACTTTTGGATTGCCGGCTCGCGGTTGACATGTCCGTATTTGACGAACAGTTCGGTCGCGATTGTCGCGGAGTATTATTCGGACACTATTAACCCCACCATCGAAGACAATGGCGTCGTCGGTCCTAATGGCGGCGGCAGCCCCTTTGTTACGAGTTCGTACGGTACATGGGATGGAACTTCTCACATTCCTCCCAGTTCGAAGCACGGTAACCAGACTCTGAAGGGCAACTATCTCTTTCTCGATGGCCACGTCGAATTTGTGAACTCGCTGGTGCTAGGAGCGTCATACCCAAACGACACGCTTGCCAACCAGATATTCCCGCCAGTTCCAACACCGGCAAACGCTCCCAGCCCATTTGTTCCCTGCCCGTAATGGCTTTCCTTACATTTCGGACTTGCGGCCTCTCATCGGATGGCCAATTTTGGCCCGATTTCCATCCCTAGACCCGCGAAAGGCCCGTTTTTACTGCCTTGCAAGCCCGTGGCATGACTAGTGCTAAATTCAATACCCGCATGAAGATTCTGATTGCAGACGATACTGATTCGGTTCGATACGCGTTGCGGCTGGCCCTGGAATATCTCGGCCACGAGGTCGTTGGATTTGCTGCCGATGGCCACGAGGCCATTGAAAAATATGCCAGCATGCGCCCGGATTTGATCGTCATGGACGTCCGCATGCCGCGCATGGACGGTCTCACCTGCACCTCTCTGCTGTCCAAGTCCGACCCCAGCGCCAAGGTCGTCGTCGTCACCGGCAGCCGCACCACCGAGAGCGAAGCCCGCGAAGCCGGCGCCCGCGGCTTCCTCGAAAAACCCTTCGACGTCACCGACCTGGATCGCGCCATCCACGGCGCGTTCGCGGCGTAACCCCCGGATTCCTTTTTTCAGTTGCCACACCACACATCTGTGTGGTATGACTGTCTTCGTGCAGGAACCACTGACGCCACGACAGCAAAAACTGCTTGCCTACATTCTCGACAGCATCCGCGGCGGCGGTCGTCCCCCGACCGTTCGCGAAATCTGCCACGCCTTCGGCTATCGGTCGACGGGAACCGCCCGCGACCATCTCCGCGCCCTCGAGGCCAAAGGCCATCTCAAAAAACTTCCCGGCAAATCCCGCGGCCTCGTCCCGCGCAATTGGCCCGCCATCCTCCAGGAAAAATTCCCGCCCATGCCCATCCTCGGACGCGTCCCCGCCGGCGGCCCGTTGCTCGCCGAGGAAAACATCGAAGGTACGCTCGACCTCACTGAGGAATTCGCCGGTGAAAAAGTTTTTGCCCTCAAGGTCCACGGCGACTCGATGATCGACGCCGGTATCTGCGAGGACGATCTCGTGGTCGTCCGCGCCCAAAACCACGCCGAGCCGGGCGACATCGTCGTCGCCCTCGTCGACGGCGAGTCCACCGTCAAACGCCTGGCCCGCCGCGCCGGCAAACTCTGGCTCCAACCCGCCAACCCTCGCTACCAGCCGATCCCCGTCGAAGGCGACACCAAAGTGCTCGGCAAAGTCATCGGCGTCATCCGCAGCTACGAGCGCAAGTTCTAAACGGAAGCACGAAGCCGAGTCCGACGGAGCCGAAGGCGGCACTGGTCGCCGAGACACGCCACAGACTTGCTGGTGGCGCAAACGCGCCGAGTGTGTGCGGACGGCGCATCCCCCCGAACGAACCCAAATCAGACCCCAAACGAAGCCATTTTTTGACAAACGAAGCCACGCGACAAAACGGCACGCTTGCTCTTCCAACACCTTATCCATCAAAGCCATCCACAACCGCTAACACCAAAAAACATTGGCTTCGTTTGGTAATTTTACATATATAGGGGGACCCCCCTCCCATGAGCCATTCCGCATTA
Source organism: Verrucomicrobiia bacterium (assembly GCA_049515295.1). GTDB lineage: Bacteria > Verrucomicrobiota > Verrucomicrobiia > Palsa-1439 > Palsa-1439 > Palsa-1439. Next base: position 4,179 of record JBEKUF010000215.1, read on the forward strand.
ACCATCTTTCGCTTTCTCCCCATATCAAAGAACAACTACAACCGCCCGACTCTAGCACGACTTCCAGGCCCCGTCCAGCAAAAATATCGCCCCACGATAATTAGCCTTGCTCCGTCCTCGGCTGGGAAAAGGGGCGGTCGCCTCACGCCAGCCGAATGGCCGCATCCGGCTGACGCCGCACGGATGCCGAGGCCGCTCTCGTGGTCGTCCGCGCCCAAAACCACGCCGAGCCGGGCGAAATCGTCGTCGCCCTCGTCGATGGCGAGTCCACGGTCAAACGGCTCGCCCGCCGCAACGGGCAATGCGGAAAATTGGGGGAGACATTCAGGGGGAGCCGATTTTCTGCTTGCGCGGCACGGCAGGGACTTCAAGGTGCCATCAAAAAGGCCGCGTGGCGGGACCGGAGATTTCCTTTAGGAGACTGCTAGAATGTATCCGGCTGACAGAGCACACAGGGTGAATCTGCCCCCACGGTTCTTTTTATGTATGCGGCTGAGCACATGGGGTACGGTTGGCTTCCGAGCGGACGGACTGGACAAGGCTGGCAATGCTGGACCCGCTCGCTATGACCGCGTGCGGCTGGTGCCGTGGACTGAATGGTCCGTGACAGTCGCGGGGCGTAAGTCATATCGGAAATGTGGTCGTGGGCTAACAGATTGTTGCCGAATCGTCTGGTTGGATCGAATGGCCAAAGA
>JBEKUF010000216.1:0-4750 GCA_049515295.1 Verrucomicrobiia bacterium
CGCCGTCAATCAGATAACTGTGCAAATCGGTCGCCTGGAGATGCGCGTCCAAATCAATGCCCTGCAACCGAATCACCTCACTGCGGAAGTCGGTTTGGGCACTGGTGCTGTCTTCCAGGACCGGCGCACAGGCGATAACGCTGGAAAACTCACGAATCGCGCGCATGACCTGCTCGGGATCAGTGATGCCTTCGTAGTACTTGCGCGGCCGTTCGCCTTTCACGCTGACGAGGGCGATCCCCTGTTCTTGCAGGGCCCCCGAATAGCGATCCTGGAAGCGCTCCTGCACAACAATGGCTCCCGAGGTTCCCAGCACGGTTTGAATGTAGAACCGCTCAAACCCCTGGGTTTGGGCCTGGGTACAAATGAAAAAGCCCACGCCGAGAATAATCCCGCCCAGGCTGAGAATGATGGCTTTTTTGCGATGTCCAATGAAACGGAGGGCGATGTACAGCGGCGAAGGCATGGTCTCGGCTACATGTTAATCGTGACTGCTCGCACACGCTGCCCCGGCCGGAACAAATCCTGGTCGGCGACGACGACCTGTTCTCCCTCGTGGAGCCCGTCAAGGATCTCGGCGCGCTCCAGATTGTGGAATCCAACCTTCACGTTGCGAGGTTTTACCACATCGTCCTTGACGACGAGCACGCGCCCGCCCAACACCGCGCGTGAGGGGATGATGAGCGCGTTCTCGCGTTGGCCGGCGATGATGTTCATTTCACCGGTCATCCCCGCCATCAGGTTGGGTGGCGTTTTGTCCAGCATAAGGAAGACCGTATAACGCTGGTTGTTGGCCGTCGGCAGAATCTGGGTGACCGTGGCGATCAAGTTTGTATCGGGGTAGGAATATAGCCGCACAGTCGCCTTCATTTTGGGGGCAATCTGGCCCACATCCTCTTCGTTGATTTCGCCGTTCAGGTACATCGACTTCGTGGCGACGACGAACGGTGTGCTGCCTTCGTTGATGAACTCACCGTTGAGGAAGTTGATGGTGTCCAGATAGCCGCCCAACGGCGAAGTGATGAAACAGCGCGCCTTGCGGTCCTCCAGCACGCCGGCCTGTTCGCGGGTGATCGTGACCACCCGGTCCACTTCCACCTGCTCGTTGCGCACGCGTTCGCTCAGCGTCTGAACGGTGCTGCGGGCCCGGTCCAGGTCGGTGGCGGGGACGCTTTGCATCTCGGCCAGTCTCTCCAGCCGCGACAGTTGCGCTTGCTGCGCGTTCAATTCCGGCAGGCTCGGCGGGCCAAGCCGCTGCCGTTCCTCGGCGGCCTTCAAATCCGCCTCGGCCTTGGCGACCTCACGATCCAGATCTTCATTGACGATCGTGGCCAGCAACTCCCCCTGGGTGACCACCAGGCCGACGGTGGTATTCGTGGCAATACGATTGGAAAAATGAATCGTGCCGCTGTTGCGCGCATGAGTATTCACCGTCATCGACGCCACGACCTTCACGGTCCCGTACACCGCCGAAACCGCGGTGCCGCGCTGCGCGACGTACACCTCCGCCACGGGCCGTGACGCCCACATGCCGTACAAGATCGCCGCCGTCCCCGAAACAATCAGCGCGGCCAGTATCATGGTTCGTTTCATTTTGGAAACATCCGTGCGGATACTAATCGTCACCTCGCGGCAAGACAAGCGCCGTCACGGGACGCCCTCGAAATGAAATTGCAGGTAGCGGCCCGTGACGCGATCCAGTTCAGCCCTCGCGACTTCGTGGGAGTACGTGGCATCCTCAAGGCCGGCGCGCACGGAAAGCAGGTTCCTTTGGGCGTTCAGGAAATCCAGTTGTGTGGCTTGGCCGACCGCGACTTGCGTCTCGATCAACTTCAGGTTCTCCTCGGCCTCTGCGGCGGATTTGACGAGGGCGGCGCGGCGCGCGTCGGCATCTTGTAGCGAGCCCTCCACCGTGGCCAACTCGCGCGGAATGTTCTGTTCGAGCTTGTGCAGGTCGATCTTGTAGGCCTCGCGTGTGGCTTCAAGGCGGTGGCTGGCGCCCGTGACCCGGCCGTTGTCGATGACCTGCCAGCTCATCGCCACGCCGGCGCGCCCTTCGGACGATTGGGTTTGCTGTCCGGGCACGATCTGGGTTTGCCTGGTGAGCAGATAATTCTCCGGAATGAACAACCCCGAACCGACGACTGACACCAACGGGAAGTAATCCGCCTGGGTAATCCGTTTGTCCGCCGCGGTGGCATCGATCAGCGCGGCCAACAGTTTCAGGTCGGCGCGGTGCTCCAGCGCGTACGCGGATTCTCGCGGCAGGTCCACCTTCGCCGGTACGTACTGTAGTTCGCCCACCGGTCTCGGCAACCACAATTGTCTTCCGGCTTTTGTATCCTCGTTGAGGTTAAGCCCGCATAACTCGGTGATCCTTGTCACGGCGGCGAAGTGGTCGCCGCGCAAGTTCGAGAGTTCAAGTTGGAGGTTCAATTCCTGGATTTTGGCCGATTTCAGCGCTTCCTGATTGACCGTGCCGGCATCGAGTCGCTGTTGTTCGGTTCGTACGTTCGCCTGAAGCTGCTGATCAATGTCTTCGTGCAATACGATAAGGTCGCGAAGGTACAAGGCCCGCAGAAACGTGGTGCGAGCTTCGTGCAAACGGTCCGTCACTTCGCGGTTGAGGTTCTGCTGTGCGATGACTACCTGCAGCCTTCCACGTCGCAAAGAAGGAGGGATTCCGACGTCGATGAGTGGCTGGGAGAACCACGCCGACAGCGAGCTGAAGGGGGTGGGATTGAGGACCGTGGCGTTGTTGGTCGAGTGGGGCCCGATTTGTGGCGAATTATAGAGGTTGCCGCCACGGAGGCCGATCCCCGTTTGGGTAAAGAGTTGCGGCAGCGCGCGGGAACGAAAGACGATCTTCGTACCGACGGCGCCGTCGACGTCGGCGCGCAACCTCTGGATTTCGGGATACTGACGGAACGTCCACGCGAGGCAGTCATCCAATGTCAGGTCGTACGTTTGCGCCTGCTGCTCGATCTGGGCGACGGCCGGCGACATCGCCGCCAATACCATCAGGCAGCCGACAAGGATGCAGCGCCACGAGCTCATTTTGCACTCCCCCGCAACGACCGGGCGTCGATGATCTGAAACTGGGTGCCCATCGCGCGCTGCAGCCGTGCCATTGCGGCGTTGTAGTCGAACCGTGCCGATAACTCCGCCGTCTGCGCGCGTGTCAGGTCGAGCCGGGCCTGCAACATTTCCAACTGGCTCGTCAACCCTACCGCGAAGTTCGCGGTGGCCAGGCTCAGCGATTCGGTGGCGAGTTGGACGTTGGCCGTCTGGGTCTGGATGTTTTCCTCGGCTCGCTGCAGATCCCGATACGCCCGGAGCACCTCGGTTTGGATGTTCCGTTGAATAGCGTCGAACAAGATCCCGGCGGCCTCGATGCGCGCCCGTGTCTCACGCATGCGGCCCTTGGTTGCCAAGCCATCGAAAATATGCCAGTTCGCCTCGACCCCCGCCACGTATCCTTCGTAGTGGTCCTGAGGCAGGGTGACGTCCGGCTCGCTGACGACGTCGTAGCCGGTAAACAGGTTCACATGGGGCAGCAGTTCACTACGATCGACGATGAGCTGTTTCTTCTGGAGCTTGATCTCGTTCTCTTGAGCGGTGAGTTCGGGGCGTTGGACGAGCGCCTCAGAAAGGGAACGGTTGAGGTCCAGGGTCGTTTTCTCGTAGGCCAGCGCGCCATCGACATCGAAGGGAACATTGTCCTGGTCAGTCGAGTATGGGATCGACAGTAATTCGCTGAGGCGCAGGTAGGAATCGCGGAGGCGATTGCGCGAATCCACGAGGGCGGACTGCTCGAGGGCGAGGTTCACCTCGGCGCGGAGAACGTTCAACTTTTGACCCGTGCCCACTTCGAGTCGCGCCCGCTCATTCCTGGCCTGTTCCGCGAGAAAACTCACCGCCTGATCGTGTACGGCGACATCGGCTTTATTCCGCAAGATGTCGTAAAAAGCGATGCGGACATCCATAATTACCTGATCGACCTGGGCTTCGAAATCCAAGGTGCGGGATTGCCGTTGGAGCCGTGCGATGTCCATCCGGGCGCGGATTGCGCCGCCCGCGTAAATGGTCTCGGTCAGACGGATATTAACGTTCCAAATCTCAGTGCGATTGCTGGAGGTGCCTCCCAGCGTGGCGTAGTCCGTCTCGAGCTTCTCGTAGCTGGCATAACTGGTGAGATTGGGCAGGAAGCCGGCCCGCGCCTCGACAATGGCTCCTGCAGCTTCTTCGAGGTGTTTCTTCGACACCAGGATGTCGGGATTCTGCTCCAAGGCGCGGTTGATGCAGTCCTGCAGCGCGTAATGCGGAAGCTGTGGTGGCGGCGCGTTGGAGGCGACATCGCTCTGTGCCGGCACCCATCGCCCGTACCCCAAGGCCAAAACCAAACAAAGGATTATTCTTCGCAGCAGCAAGGCGGCAGAAGTTTTAATGGCAAACCACTCCTTTGCCAACGACTTTCGCGACGGGATCGCCTCAACGCGTTGGGCGCGTCCATCGCGTGGACGGTCACGCACGAAAGATGAAATAGACCGCACCGACCAGACACAACCCGGCCCAGACAAAATCGAGTTTGATGGGCTGGCGCATGTAGAGGATGGCAAACGGCACAAATACCGTGAGCGTGATGACCTCCTGGATGATCTTCAACTGCGGCAGACTCAGGGAGGTGTAGCCGATGCGGTTCGCGGGCACCTGGAACATGTATTCGAAAAAGGCGATTCCCCAACTCAAC
>JBEKUF010000217.1:0-4745 GCA_049515295.1 Verrucomicrobiia bacterium
TGGTTGTTGCTGCTGTCCCTCGTCATTGGTTGGACGCGCTACCATTACCTCCACTTCCCACTGACGAACGATCCGGCGTGTTTCGCCGTCATCGCCAACGAGATGCTCCACGGAAAACGGCTCTACGTGGACGTATTCGACCACAAGCCGCCAGGCGTCTATCTCGTGGATGCTATCGCCGAGAAGCTTATCGGGTACGGCGACTGGGAAATCTGGCTGCTTGGCACCACCGCAGCGGTTTCCACTCTATTCGCGCTCTACTGGGCCGGTGCCGGTCTATGGGGTTGCGTCTTCTGGACGGTTATTCAGGCAGACGCCTACATGCAGGCCAACGAGCCGTTTGTCGAGGTGTGGCTGGCTCTGCTCGCGGTACTCGGCTACGGAGCTGCAACGCGGAAAAGGTACTGGCTGACGGGGGCAATCGTGGTCGCGGGCTGCCTGTTCAAACCCTCATTCATCATCATTGGAGGTGCGTATGTGGCGTGCGCTCTGGCAATATAACCGCTGGTACGCCGCGCACAAACTCTACGATTCCTGGCCCGAGCGGCTCGCTGGTCTCGCCCAACTCTTCACGCCGGAACTCTGGCTGCTTTGGCCGCTCGTCGTCTTGAGCGCGTACGTCGTGCTCCGCCGGCACCGCGCCTACACCCTGCTGGCCGCATCCGTCTGGCTCATGATCTGGCTCGGCGGCCATTACCGCTACCAGCAAATCGTCTGGATGCCGGTGCTCTGTCTTGGAGCCGGGCTGGCAGTCCAGCGCCTCCACCGTTCGATCCCGATCACCCTGTCCGCTCTGGCGCTGCTGCTACTCCATGAGATTCCCCAATATCGCATCCCGCTCGACCAGCTCTCCGGCGACCTCCATAAGACGGACAACTACGCCGAGAGCCGCAAACTGGCCGAAACGCTCCATGAACCGTTCTACGTCTGGGGCCAGTCACCGGAGATGTACTTCGAATCCGGCCAGCGACCCGTTACCGGAGTGATCTGGTACTACCCGCTCATCCAGGGTCCGCTCACCAACGAATTGACTCAACAGACCTTGCTCGAGCTCAAGGCCAATCCCCCGCCGATCGTGATCATCGATGGTTGGCAAACCTACGACTGCCTGTGGCATCCCGTCAACCAATGGATCGACCAGAATTACACCGTCGTGTCCAACTTCTGGAAGTTCGCCGTCTGCCAGAGAAACTCCGCATCGAAGCGACAAATCACACCCGAGCAGCACGAGGGTATGAGGGTGATCCTCGCTCCCTATGCCGGCTCCAGGATCACCACAATTTCCAATGCCGGCGATGATGAAAGCATTGCATTCGGCGCACAGTTGGATTCCGTCTTTCGTGACGCGGGATGGAAGACCGATGTCCAGGTTGCCAAACCATCGGGACTTATGCCAAGCATATCCTTGAGGGTACCGTTGTCCGACGTACCGCGGTCCAAACAGGAGGAAATTTCCAGCTCGGGTATGGACGTGATGATGGAATTAAGCGACCTGCCGGGCATGGATGCCGCAGTAATCGAGGCCCTCGGCATCCTCGGCATGAACTGTCCCTTCCAAACGGCAGAGTCGCTGAAGGATGGCGTCGAATTGAGGGTCGGCAGACGACCTTAGTCTCGGTTGGAACTGTATCGCAGCAGACACGCTTACCTTCAATCTGTGGGCGATGACGAATCCGAGCAACCGTTAACGTGAGGCGGCAGGCATCGGAAGTTCCAACTGCAGACTCGCAAACCGTCCAAAGCGGTGCCAATTTCCACGGTTTTGCGAACCCTCAAGAAGTCCGCCAGTTCGCAGACGTTCAACACAAGTCTCTCAGGATAGACCCGTATAGGAGCGACGATCTGGGCAGCCATCTCAGGTCTCATACAGCTCTGCGCTCTGGTGTCATTGTCGAGAGATTTCGCGTTGCTCACGACGACGGATGTGATAGGCTGGGGCCGCCATGAAACGCTGGGGAGCAATTCTGGCTACCTGCGTCCTGGTAGTAGCGGCAGGCTCGTCCCTTTGCGGGACCGATCAAGGGACCGGGCACGCAGAGACCGTGTGCTTCATTACAGTCAACGGCGTGATCGGCCCGGCAACGGCCAGCTATATTTCCCGCGCCGTCGACGAAGCGGCCTTGCGAGGCGCGCAATGTTTGATCATCCAACTCGACACCCCGGGCGGGCTGCTCGATCCGACCAAGGAGATCGTGCAGAAGTTTCTTGCCTCCACCGTGCCGACGGTCGTCTATATCGCGCCAGAAGGGGCACAGGCAGCCAGCGCCGGCTGTTTCATCACGCTGGCAGCCGACGTGGCGGCGATGGCGCCGGCCACCGCCATCGGCGCGGCGCACCCCGTCGAGATGGGCGGTGGCGAGATCGACAAAACGATGAAGGAGAAGCTGGAGAATTTTTACAGCAGTTACATCGAGAGCATCGCCATCAAACGAAAGCGGAATGCGGAGTGGGCGAGGTCGTCGGTGCGCGAGAGCGCGGCGATCACCGCGGAAAAGGCGCTGCAATTGAAAGTGATCGATCTCATCGCGAAGGATCGCGAAGCCCTATTGAAGCAACTCGACGCGCGCGAGGTGAACAACAAGAAACTGAAAACGGCTGCGGCGACGGTGGCGGAGTTTCCGATGTCCCTGCGCGAAAAGGTGTTTCAGGCCATTGCGCATCCGCAGATGATGCTGGTCCTGACGTTGATTGTCATGTACGGGATCATTGGGGAACTGACCAGCCCCGGAGCGATACTACCCGGTGTGGCGGGCGTGATCGCGTTGGTGTTGTTGCTGTATCTGGCGACGGCGCTGCCGATGAACGTGGCCGGACTGGTGTTGTTTGGCGTGGCGGTCGCGCTGTTTCTCATCGATGCGTTTTCCCCTACTCACGGGATTCTGACGGCCGGCGGTATCGTGGCGTTTTTCCTCGGCGCGCTCATGTTGTTTGACCGTTCCAATCCGTACTTGAGGTTGTCCCTGGCGTGGGTGGTACCGGCCACGGCGGTAACGGCATTGTTTTTCATTTTCGTGGTGGGCAGCGGCTTACGGGCGCAACGGATGCCCGTCAAGGCCGGCGCGGAGACAATGCACGGCAAGGTGGTGACGGCGTTGACGGATATTAACGGCCGGGGCGGCAAGGTGTTCGTCGAAGGAGAATACTGGCAGGCCGTCAGTGATGTGCCTGTGGAGCGAGGCCAGCGCGTCGAGATTGTCGAGAGGCAGGGACTGACATTGAAAGTGAAACCCAAACTTACCTAACGGAGTGTCGATCATGGACGTTGCTCAAAGATCGTTTGGTCTAATCCCTTGGATAGTGGTGTTGTGCGTGTTGGGCGCGATCGTGCTGCCACAGATGATTCGCATCCTGCGCGAGTATGAGCGTGGGGTGATATTTCGATTGGGCAAACTATTGGGCGCCAAAGGGCCCGGGCTGATCCTGCTCATCCCGATTGTGGATCGCATGGTCAAAATCGATCTCCGGGTCATCACGATCGAGGTGCCGAAACAGGAAGTGATGACCCGAGACAACGTGCCCGCCACGGTGGACGCGGTCATTTACTTCCGTGTCGTCGACCCGCAATCGGCGGTGGTCAAAGTGGAGAACTATCTCAAAGCCAGTTCGCTGATCGCCCAGACAACACTGCGTAGCGTACTCGGCCAGTCGCAGCTCGACGAGTTGCTGGCCCAGCGCGACAAGATCAATCAAGAGCTTCAGGAAATCATAGACAAGCACACCGAGCCGTGGGGCGTCAAGGTCACCAGTGTGGAGGTCCGTGATGTCGTGCTGCCCGACACAATGAAGCGCGCCATGGCCAAACAGGCGGAGGCGGAGCGCGAACGTCGCGCCAAGGTCGTCAATGCCGAGGGCGAGTTTCAGGCGGCCGAGAAACTCGTGCAGGCGGCCGGCATGATCGCCGCGCAACCCATCGCCCTGCAGTTGCGTTTTCTGCAAACGATGGCGGAGATCGCCAGTGAGCACAACACGACGACCTTCATCCCGTTGCCCATCGAGCTATTCACGCCCTTCATCAAGAAAACCGGTGAAGAGATCGCCAAGAAATAACGGTTGTGCCGGGGGCACGTCTCACAAGTCATAAATTCGGCAGACTGTTTCCGGGCCGTCTCTCAGCCCGATACACGCCGCGGTGCCGCGTCGGCTGGAGCCATTTTATCATGGCCACGCGGCTGGGGAAAGAAATTGAAGAACCATTGCGGAGCCGCTATAGTGCGACCATGAAAGCCAAACTGCTCGGTGTGTTGATGGTCTTCGCCCTGCTTCTTCCCGTTTCTGCCATGGCGGATACCGAGGACGTTCCGCGTGGCCAAAACGCTCTCCGCAAACTTTGCCGCGGCTTCGCCAATGTCCTCTTTGGCATCGTGGAGGTTCCCAATCAAATCACCAAGACCACCGCGGAACATGGTGGTGGCGCCGGCGTTACTTATGGCGTGGGCAAGGGATTTGCCCGCTGGATCGGTCGTGAAGCGACGGGGGTCTACGATGTCATCACGTTCCCCGTCCCCTTCCCCCGGGGGTACAAGCCGATTATGAAGCCGGAATTCCCCGCGGATGACTATGAGCCGTAGCCTCTGGTTGGCTCTTTGCCTTTTCGGAATCGTCACGGGGGTTCAGGCGCAGCAGGAAGTTGCCGCAGGCGATGCCGCCCTCGCCCGGTTTGATCTCGACTCGGCGTTGAAGGCCTACCGCGCTGCGCACGACAAGTCTCCCGATAATTATGAAGCCACGTGGAAACTCGCGCGCGC
>JBEKUF010000218.1:0-4666 GCA_049515295.1 Verrucomicrobiia bacterium
TGGCGTGAGCGGCGAACGGTGTTGGCTCCGGTGATGGCAGCGGCGGGCCCCCTTGCACTGATTGGGCTGGGGCTGATGCTTTACAATGTGTTGCGATTCGATAGTCCCTTCGAGTTCGGCTTTCGCTACCAGTTGGCCGGAAACCGGCAGCTGACGCGGCAATTCTTCAGTCTGCGGTATTTGTGGTTCAACTTGCGGGTCTATTTCTTGGAGCCGGCGCGCTGGAGCGGTCGGGTTCCGTTCGTGCATGACATTACCGTGCCTCTCTTGCCGGCGGGCCACGTGCGGGGAGTGGAGCACGCCTTTGGCGTCCTGAGCAATATACCGCTAGTATGGCTGGCGCTAGCCGTGCCGCTGGGATGGCGGGGGCGCTCAGCGGAGGCGCGTTCCGGTTTATGTGTATTCTTGGCGGCAGTAGCCATGTTTTTCGGGATTGGCGCGTTGACCGTGGTTCTGTTCTGTGCTGCAGCCAATCGCTACGAGGTGGAGTTCCTTCCCGCATTGGTGCTGCTGGCTGTGACTGGCATCTTGAGTTTGGAGCGCGCACTGGCCCCGACCTCGGAGCCGGGGCTCGCTGGCCAGCCGGTCTGGCGGCGTGCGGTGCGCTGGGGCTGGAGCCTGCTGCTGGGTTTCTCGGTGGCGTTTAACCTGTTAGCGAGCGCCGAGCGTTGCGCCGAGGCGCACTACAATCTCGGGAGCGTTCTGCTTCAACAGAGCAAGGAGGCAGAAGCCATTGCGCACTTCGAGCAGGCGCTGCGGCTCAACCCCGATTACGCCGAGGCGCACGTCAATCTGGGGGTTGCGCTGTCGCAACTGGGGAGGGTTCAAGAGGCGAGCGAGCAGTATGAGCAGGCGCTGCGGATCAAACCTGATCTCGCCGAGGCGCACGACAACCTTGGGAGTGCTCTGCTGCAAGGGGGCAGGATCGACGACGCGATCGGGCAGTACGAGCAAGCGCTACGGGTTAAACCTGATCTCGCCGAGGCGCACTACAACTTGGGGGTCGCGTTGGAAAAGCTGGGGCGCACGCAGGAGGCTATCCAGCATTACGAACAGGCGTTGCGCACCAAGCCCGATTTTACACAAGCGCAGAACGCGTTGGCGCGACGGCAAGCTGGCCAGTAAGCCGAGCGCAGCGCCAGCGGAGCAAGACGCGCCGAAGATTTGCCGATGGCGCAACGGCACGCCCTCGGAACCTCAAACCGCAGGATTCGCTAACCGTCCAAAGCGGGGAGCCGTGTTGGACGGTTCGCCATGGTCGTTCTACGCGGCGTCAAGCGCAGTCGGTCGGCATGGGCAAAATGCGGCGGACATCGCGATGGGGGGCAATCCGCCACGGTTGCGCCTGTACGACCCGGCACGGAGCCGACGATTGCCCGGCCGATGCACTGACACTGCCGAAACTGGCGTGTCCCGCACACGGCAACGACGTGCAGGTTCAAGTCCTGTCCCGCGCACCAATCTTTGCTTGGTTCCGACGGCGCCGCGCCGATCATCTCCCCGAAGAAATCTCTACACGAGCGGGATTGTCTGTGCTACGGTACGGGTGGAAAGGCTGGAGTCCTATGCGGGCGTGGTTCCTGTTTGGTTCGGCGGTCATCATGGCAACCCTGGCGTTTTGCAGCGGTTGCGCTTCCCCGTCGGCTGACAAGTCTGCTCAAGCTGACTCTCAACCCGCGATGCGCGCGCCGGGAGAGCCCCTCCCGTCACCAGCTTCCTCAGACACCTCATCCAGCGAAGCGCCTACGGACGAGTCCGTTGGCACTGCGATTCGACGACGGCTTAATGCCGACCCCGCGACCGCCGTCGGCATTGTCGTTGAGGTTGAGGACGGCAAGGTTACCTTGCATGGGGCGGCGCCGAATCTGGCCGCATCGTGGCGCGCGGAAGGCGCGGCCCGCGGCGTCGCGGGCGTCAAGTCCGTGGCGAACCAGATTATTGTGAATACTCCCAGCGTCACGCAGTGAGGCGGGAACACGGGCCCGGCTCTTTCACGGTGCGGTGTGTGCGGGGACGCTGGTCGCCGGTGCTGAGGGGCGCACGGATTGAAAGACTGTGGTGCCGTGCTTCCAGACGAACCAGACGACCCCGCCACAGAGGAGGAGCGTACCGAGCAGATACAATGCGGCGAAACGTTTGCGTCCCGTGGCGGCGACCGTCGTCACGGCCCGGGTTTTCCTCAGAGAATCCTGTGCTTCCATAAGGTCTTGAATGACTTCATCATACGATCCATAGCGCTCGGCAGGATTCTGGGCGAGCATACGCGCGATGATGTGGATGGTGCGCTTCTGGGCGCTCGGCGCGTTGCTGCGTAACGAAGCGGCGGGATCCATGGCGCGCCTGCCGGCAGCGTCGGTTGCCGTAGCGGAGTCCAACGGCGGTTGGCCTCCGAGTGCATGGAACAGTGTTGCGCCAAGAGAGTAGATGTCGCTGCGTTCGTCCTCTGGCTTGCCGCGAAGTTTTTCGGGTGCCACGTAGTAGGGCGTGCCCCAAATTCGTTCGGGGTCCGGTGCGAGGCCGCTTTGGGGATCGTTACCCGGCCCGCTGGCCAGACCGTAATCGACCAATTTCGGTACGCCGTCTTCATTGAACAGGACATTGCCGGGTTTGACGTCGCGATGGAGCACGCCGTGCTGCCAGGCGATGCGCAGGGCAGAGGCGATCTGCAGTCCGATGGTCAGCACCTCGAGATCCGGAAGACGTCCGAGCTTGGTAATACGGTCGTCGAGACTGCCCTGGTCGCAAAGCTCCATCGCCATGTAGTACCAGTGGTCGATCTCACCGAAGGAATAGACCTGGGCGACATTGGGGTGATTGACGGTGGCGGTAGCACGAGCCTCGCCGGAGAACCGGGCAACGAACTCCGGATCGGAGGCGAGGTTCGAGCGCAGGACCTTGAGGGCCAGGTAACGGTTGAGCGGGACGTCGATGGCTTTGTAGACCGTGCCGGTGCCGCCGGTGCCGATTACATTGAGCAGCAGGAAGTCGCCAAATTTCAAGGGGACAACCGATGGCGCGCCACAATGCTTGCATTCGACGTGGGTGAAGCCGATCTGGCCCGTGAGATCGAGAATCGCTCCGCACGAATGGCAATTGATCGAGTCCGGCACGGTGCCTGGCGCGTCCATGACGGGCTGACGTTAGCACGTGCTGAAAAGCGGCAGCAACAGCAAACCGCCGACGCGTTTTGTTTTTGACCACGATGAATAAATGGCTGCAGTCCAACGGGCTATCGGCTGTGGCTGGCGTTAGATTCTGATCACAGGTAACAGATTGTTCCACAACTGGTTGCGATCGGAGTTTGAATGGAGCGAGGCGGCGGTGGCATATTGGCTGCTAAGTCCACGCGCACACGGGTGTACACGTCCCCGGCGTGATTGTCGCGAGGACTTGACGAGGCGCTTTTTCTGTTTACATGCCTGTGCCGCTTCTCTAGTATTCGCAGCCGCACTTGGGGAGGAGATTAATGAAGAAGATCGAGGCCATTATCAAGCCGTTCAAGCTCGAAGACGTCAAGGAAGCCCTGGCTGGCGTGGGCGTCGAAGGTATGACGGTCACAGAAGTCAAGGGTTTTGGACGACAGAAGGGCCACACCGAAATCTACCGCGGCAGTGAGTACACTGTGGATTTCTTGCCCAAGCTGAAGCTGGAGATTGTGCTGCCCGATGGCGCCGTGGAGGCTGCGGTCAACGCGATTCTGAAAACAGCGAAGACGGGTAAGATCGGCGATGGCAAGATATTTGTTCTGCCCATTGACGAGGCCGTGCGCATCCGCACCGAGGAACGCGGGGACCAAGCCGTGTAACGCCCCTCGAAACTGGACCAACAAGTAACAAAAATTCAGCCAGACCGGTGAATTGTCCACCGACTGGCCGGGAGGACAGAATGACACCCAAAGAAGTTCTGGCGTTGTGCAAGAGCAAGAATGTGCAGTTGGTAGACATCAAGTTTTGCGATTTTTTGGGGACTTGGCAGCATTTCTGCCTGCCCGTCGCCGAATTGGAAGAGGAAACGTTCGAAGCCGGCGTGGGATTTGACGGTTCTTCCATCCGCGGCTGGAGATCTATCGAGTCCAGTGACATGTTGCTGATTCTGGATCCGGCCACCGCCATCATCGACCCATTTCCGCAGGTCACCACGCTCAGCATCGTCGCCGACTCGATCGACACGATCACCCGCGAGCCCTACACGCGCGATCCGCGTAACATCGCCCGCAAAGCCGAGGCGTATTTGCAGCAAACCGGCATCGCGGACACGGCGCACTTTGGTCCCGAAGCCGAGTTTTTCATCTTCGACGATGTCCGCTTTGGACAAACCTCCAATAGCGGCTACTACTACATCGACAGCAACGAGGGCATTTGGAACAGCGGGCGCGAGGAATTCCCGAACCTGGGCAACAAGATCCGTCACAAGGAAGGCTATTTTCCCGTTCCCCCGCAGGACACACAAGTCGACATCCGCAACGAGATGATCATGGTGATGAAGGATTGCGGACTGCAGGTGGAACGCGAGCACCACGAGGTGGCCACCGCCGGCCAGGCCGAGATCGATCTTCGTTTTAGCCCGCTGGTCGTGATGGCCGACGCCATGATGCTCTACAAATATGTCGTCAAGAACGTCGCCAAGCGACACAACAAGACGGTCACGTTCATGCCCAAGCCACTGT
>JBEKUF010000219.1:0-5851 GCA_049515295.1 Verrucomicrobiia bacterium
GTGTGCGCGCTGGTCATCGGGGTTTATGCGTGCGCGGCCCACTCCGGCATTCCTGTATCGGGGAGGATGAGTGCGCCTGACAATTACTACAATTTATTGGTGCAGGGGTTTCGCGCCGGTCAGCTCAGTCTGAAAAAAGAGGTGCCGCCGGCGCTGGTGCAGCTGGCCGACCCCTACGATCCGAGCGCCTATGCTTCCTATCGTGAGGAAGCGGGCGACATGAGTTATTACAAAGGGAAGTTATACCTGTATTTCGGGGTCACGCCCGCCGTGGTGTTGTTCTGGCCGTATGTGGCGTTGACGGGCCACTATCTACTTCAACGAGACGCCGTGGTGATTTTTTGTCTTGTCGGTTTCCTAGCCAGTATGGGTCTGCTGTGGTCGCTGTGGCGGCGCTACTTTGCCGGGGTCAGCGTGGCAGTGGTGGCCGTCGGCGGGCTGGCACTCGGCCTGGCGACGGGTGTGCCGGTCATGTTGGCGCAGTGCAAGGTGAACGAGGTGCCGATCAGTTGTGGGTATGCGCTGACGATGCTGGCGGTGGCGGGGATTTGGAAGGCACTGCATGAGTCGGGGCGACGGTGCTGGTGGCTGGCGGCGGCGAGTCTGGCCTACGGGCTGGCCGTGGGAGCGCGGCCATCGTTGTTGTTTGGTGCGGTCATCCTGCTGGTGCCGGTGGCCCAGGCCTGGCGTGAGCGACGGACGGTGTTGACTCCGTTGCTGGCGGCGACGGTCCCCGTTGCACTGATTGGGCTGGGGCTGATGCTGTATAATGCGTTGCGGTTCGATAGTCCCTTCGAGTTCGGCGGGCACTATCAGTTGTTCGGCAAGCGGCTGCTGACGCGGCAATTCTTCAGTCTGGGGTATCTGTGGTTCAACTTCCGGGTCTATTTTCTGGAGCCGGCGCGCTGGAGCGGTCAGTTTCCATTTGTGCATGACATCGTCCTGCCGCCGGTGCCAACGGGCAGTATTGGGGTTGAGGAGCCCTTCGGCGTCCTGACCAATATTCCGCTGGTGTGGCTGGCGCTGGCTGTGCCGCTGGCATGGCGTGGTCGGTCCGCGGAGGCGCGTTCCAGTTTGTGTGGGTTTTTGACGGCGGTAGCCCTGCTCTTCGGGATCGGTGCGCTGACGCTTGGCTTGTTTTTCTACACTGCCGGTCGCTACGAAATGGAGTTCCTGCCCGCATTGGTGCTGCTGGCCGTGATTGGCCTCTTGAGTTTGGAGCGCGCGCTGGACCCGACCTGGGAGTCGGGGCTAGCTGGCCGGCCGGTCTGGCGGCGCGCGATGCGCTGGGGCTGGAGCCTGCTGCTGGGTTTCTCGGTAGCATTTAACCTGTTGGCGAGCGTCAAGCAGTGTGCCGAGTGGCACAACGACCTGGGGGCCATGTTGGTCCGACAGGGCCAACGAGCAGGCCCTGCATCTCAAGCCCGACCTAGCCAATGCGCACTACAACTTGGGAATTGCCTTGGCGGGACAGGGCAGACTGCAGAAGGCGATCGGGCATTACGAACAGGCGCTGCGCATCAAGTCCGATGATGCCAAGGCACATAACAACTTGGGGAACGCCCTAGACGAACTGGACCGGCCACAGGAGGCGATTAAGCAGTACGAGCAGGCCCTGCGGATCCAACCCGATTACGCTGAGGCGCACTACAACTTGGGGGTCACGTTGGAAAAGCTGGGGCGCACGCAGGAGGCCATCCAGCATTACGAGCAGGCTGTGCGAATCGAGCCCGATTCTGTCCAAGCCCAATTGAATTTGGGGAATACCTTGCTCCGGGTAGGCAAACCACAGGAGGCAATTGGACACTACGAACAGGCGCTACGGATCACGCCTGATTCTGCCGAGGCACACAACAACTTGGGGAACGCCTTGGACGAACTGGACCGGCCACAGGAGGCGATCGGGCATTACGAACAGGCGCTGCGCATCAAGCCCGATCTTGCCGACGCGCACTACAACTTGGGGGTCACGTTGGAAAAGCTGGGGCGCACGCCGGAAGCCATCCAGCATTACGAGCAGGCCCTGCGCATCAAGCCCGGCTTTGTCGGGGCTCAGAATGCCCTGGCGAGAGCCCGGGCTGTACCGTGAGAGGCAGACTCGGACAGTTCAAACTGCCAGGTTCACCAAGCGTCCAAAGCGGGGAGCCATTCTAAACGTTCGAGCGCGGATATTTGGGAACTCCTGCTGAGGGTGTGGACGTCGAGGGCCGGGGCGTTCCAAGAGGTGGCGGAGCGGGCGTGGTGGTGGCGAAATTTGTTCCTGGCCTCGGTACGGTCATGCCAGCGCTGGCGGGGATGTATCGGGTGGACGTCCGCCGGTTTCTTTTCTTCGACGGGCTGGGCGGATTTTTATATGTGGGGTGTTTCGTGCTGCTGGGGTTCCTGTTTCGCAACCAGCTTCAGCAGGTCGCCGAAGGGTTGGAGCGACTGGGGCGCGGCGCGTTCGTGGTGCTGGTGTCATTGCTTGTTGCGTACATCGCCTTGAAATACATCCAGCGGCAACGGGCGTTGCGGCAACTTCAGATGGCTCGGATTACGGTGGATGAGCTTTGTCAGCGGTTGGATATGGGACAGGGACCTTCACAGTGGATGTGCGTTCCACCCTCGCCGCCAAGAGCGATCCCTATCGCATTCCCGGCGCGCGGCACCTGCTTCTGGAAGAAGTGCAGAACTGGATCCTCGAAATCCCGCGCGATCAGGAGGTGGTGCTTTATTGTTCCTGTCCGAATGACGCGAGTGCCGTTCGTACGGCATTGATTCTATACAAGCGCGGTATCACACGCGTCCGTCCACTGGCGGGCGGGATCGATGCGTGGCGGGAGCGAAACTATCCGCTGGAACCGCACCCCGGTTCCGCCGTACAGGAACAGACCCGATGATTTCCGCAAATGTCGCTGCCCGCTACGCAGGAGCGGCAGATCGAAGATGGTCTGCTGCCGTGCTCGCTCCAGAAACATTCGCGTCACCAAATCACGGAAGGGCGATGGATGCAGGTCTGCCATACGGCACGACGGTAGTTTCCTAAGTTGACTTCGAACAGTCAATGCTGCAAAAAAGAAAGCAACCGAATGAAGGTGAATCACAAACTTTGGCGGTGGATGTTTGTGGGCAGCCTGATTGTCGCGGCCACGATGCCGGCGCAGGCAGACGAGCATAAACTCAAAGCCGCGTGGATTTATGTCAGCCCGGTCGGCGACATGGGCTTCACGTGTGGACACGATCAGGCCCGAAAAAATCTGGCGGCAAAACTTCCCTGGTTGACCACCGTGTACGCCGAAGCGGTGCCGGAGTCCGACGTCGACCGCTTTCTCGCCCGGTACGTCGTCGAGCAAAATGTGGACGTGGTATTCACGTGCAGCTTCGGGTTCATGGATGGTACGATTGCGGCCGCGAAAAAGTTTCCGAACAAGATGTTCTTCCACTGCGCCGGCTTCAAACGCGAACCGAACTCCGGCAACTATTGGGGCGATCTGTATCAAACGTACTATCTCAACGGCCTGATGGCTGGTGTGTTGACCAAGTCCGGCAAAGTCGGTTACGTCGCCGCGCAACCGATCCCCGAGGTCGTCCGCCACATCAACGCCTTCGCTCTCGGCGTGCGCGCCGCGAATCCGAAAGCCGAAGTGCACATCCGCTGGCTGTTCGCGTGGTACGATCCGGCCAAGGCCCGTGAGGCCGCCGAGGCGCTCGTCGCCGAAGGCTGCGACGCGCTGGCTTTCACCGAGGATAGCGCGACGGTCATCCAGGTCGCCGAGGAATACACCAAGAAAGGCAAACCCGTGTACAGCTTCTCGCACTACAGTCCGATGAAACAGTTCGGCCCGGACTCCGTCGTCAGTGGCCAACTCATGGACTGGACGCCTCTGTACGAAGAAATCCTGACCAAGATCCACTCCGGCGCGTTGACCACAAACAATTTGCAGGAGGTGGATTACTTCTGGCTGATGCGCGAAGGCGTGGCGCAGATCGGCACGCAGTTCGGCGAGCCGATCAATCCCCAATTTGTCAACCCACTCAAGGCCGCGATGGTTGGGAATGTCAGCGCGTACGATTTGGTTTTCAAACGCATCGACGAGATGAAGGCGTTGAAGTTCGATCCGTTTACCGGGCCGATCAAGGACAATACCGGCACGTTGCGACTGAAAGACGGCCAGCGCGCCACGCTGAAGGAATTGACCACGATCGACTGGTTCGTCGAAGGTGTTGTGGGTAAAGTCCCCCGGTAATGACCCCGTCGGTCGAGATGCGCGGCATCCGTAAGCGCTTCGTTGGCGTCACCGCCAACGACGGCATCGACCTCGAAGTCCGCAAGGGCGAAATCATCGGGCTGCTCGGCGAGAACGGCGCCGGTAAGACCACGCTGATGAATATTCTGTATGGCCTTTACCAGCCCGACGCCGGCGAGATCTTCATCAACGGTCAAAAGGTCGCGATCCACTCTCCGCGCGATGCGATGCGGCTCGGCATTGGGATGATTCACCAACAGTTCCGGCTGGTGGCCAGCCACACCGTCGCCGAAAACGTCGTGCTCGGCTCGCGGGAGAAATTCTTCCGCCCCGACAGGGCCGCGCGCGGGAAACTCGAAGAGTTTTCCAGGAAGTATGGCCTGCGCGTGGATTTCGACGCGCCGGTCTGGCATCTCTCCGCCGGCGAACAGCAGCGCGTCGAAATCCTCAAGGCGCTTTGGCGCGGGGCGAAGATGTTGATTCTCGACGAGCCGACCTCGATGCTCACGCCCGGCGAGATCGAAGACTTGCTCACGACCGTCCGCCGGATGGCTGCGGAAGGCCACTCGGTGATTTTCATCACGCACAAATTGAACGAAATCACGGCCTTCACCGACCGGGTTACCGTATTGCGTCAGGGCAAAGTGGTGGCCACGCGCGAAGCCAAAGACACCAACGAGCGCGAACTGGCTCGCCTGATGGTCGGCCGGGAAGTCTTGTTTCGGCTCGACAAAACACCTGCGCGAGCCGGCAAGCCCGTGTTGCAGATCGAAGGGCTGCGCGTGCTCAACGACAAAGGTCTGGAAGCCGTGAAAAATGTGACACTAAGCGTCGCCGCCGGTGAGATCGTTGGCATTGCGGGCGTCGCCGGTAACGGCCAGCGCGAGTTGATCCAAGCCATCGTCGGATTGCGTCCGGTGGCCGGGGGCCGAATCCGAATCCGCGGCGACGGCTTCAGCTACGTGCCGGGCGAACAACGCATTGGAGTTGTCCCCAGCATGAGTGTCGCGGAGAATTTTGTTCTCAAACGCTATCGGCACCGGCCGTTTGCCAAAGGATTGTTCCTACGGCGCGCCGAAATTGCCCGCCACGCTGACGGTTTGATTGCGTCTTACTCAATCGTCACTCCCAGCCGGGACACGCCGATTCGGTTGCTCTCGGGCGGCAACATTCAGCGCGTGATTCTCGCGCGGGAATGTTCCGGCACGGCCGCGCTCCTGGTCGCCGAACATCCGACCAGCGGCGTGGATGTCGGCGCGACCGAAACGATCCGGCAACTCTTGCTTCAGCAACGCGCCCTTGGCACGGCGATGCTGTTGGTGAGCGAAGATTTGGAGGAAGTGTTGCAAATGAGCGACCGCGTCGCGGTGATGTTCAACGGTGAAATCATGGGCATCGTGCCGGCGAGCACCGACGTGGAAACGATCGGCCGCATGATGGCCGGCATCCATCGCGAGGGGGCATGAAGATCGAGCGCAGGGTTGAGCCGTCGCGGTTGGTGAAGATCGCCGCGCCGGTGGTGTCGCTGCTTCTGGCGTTGGGAGCCATCGCGGTGTTGTTTGCAGTGCTGCGGGTCAATCCGCTCGTGGCGTACCGAGAGATTTTTCGCGGCGCGTTCGGCAGCT
>JBEKUF010000220.1:0-4504 GCA_049515295.1 Verrucomicrobiia bacterium
AGCCGCAGCTACAGTATGGAGTTCATTCAGCGTGATTGTTGCTGAGGGATCGACGCTCGCGTGGGCAGGATTGGCGGCGGTTAGGCAAGCTGCCTACCGTTAGTCACCAGCGGGAAAACATCTCGCATCCCGCTCATGATGGTACCAACTGTGAGCGGGATGCGACTTGTCGCGAACTAAACTCAGCGGCGGGTGGGCGAGGCGGCAGGGAGGTAGTCCAAGGATGAAGGCGGAAGGATGAGGGATGAGGGAGACCGGCGCACAACGAGCGGGCGGGACGCGCGTTCGACGCGGAAAATTCAAGGGGGGGGGCGGATGATAACAGGCGGGACGCCTATTCAACGTGAGAGGCAATGTTCAAAGGGGGGAGCGGGACTCCGCTGTGGACAGCGGACGCTACACGGGCGATGGCGGGGGGCGGAATTCGGAAG
This sequence comes from Verrucomicrobiia bacterium, assembly GCA_049515295.1. Lineage (GTDB taxonomy): Bacteria > Verrucomicrobiota > Verrucomicrobiia > Palsa-1439 > Palsa-1439 > Palsa-1439. The sequence continues at coordinate 432 of JBEKUF010000220.1, forward strand.
ACAGAAAGTGGTTGACTTGATTATCGTGATACGATATTATCTGGACGTTGTTCTTTGAAATAGGGTTTGGCGTCCGGGTCAGGGGATGATGGAGAGGACTGGCCCGCCCGAAATGTTAAATCTGCCAAACGAAGCCAATTGCCGCATACGACAGCGGCGTCTCGTCCGACTCGGCTTTCCGGGGTTTCCCAAAACCCTTGATTCTGCCAAACGAAGCCAATGTTTTGGAGTGGGTGCGGTTGTGGATTGGCTTGAGGGACAAGTGGTTAAGAGACCGAGTGCGCCAATTTGTCACTTGGCTTCGTTTGCCGGAATTGGGTTCGTTTTCGGCTCTGACGGCGCAAGCGGACGCGTACATTGGCTTCGAAAGGCACATGAAAGACATGAAAGATGCCAGACTGCGGGGCCTCACCGCTTCACCATTCACCAATCCGCCAGTCAGCGCCTTCCCCACCCCGGCCTTCGCTTGCCCTGAGCGAAGTCGAAGGGCAGTAAATATCCGCGGCGAAGCCCGCGTTCGCTCGCACGAGCGTCACGCGGCCATCCGTGTAAGCCGAGTCGGACGGAGCCGAGTCTTCGGAGCCGAAACGGAGTGAAGACGCCGCTGTCGTGTGCGACAAACGCGACCATGTCGTGCCCGGGTCGCAAACGCCGCGGCCCTGCTTTCGCGGCAATCTGTGGCTCGCCGGTCCTCTTCAGGGCGTTGCCATTTCCCAAGGGAGAAACCGGTTGACAGTGGCGCGGTTGGACGCGTATGTTTAGCCAAGTTGTCGGAGGATTTAACCCATGGCTGACGAAAATCTCGACCCAAATAGACCCGCAGAAGAGTCAAAGAAAGACACCGTCCGCATCAATTTGCCCCCGGGGTTGACCGGGCGTGGCGGGCCGGGTTCCGGCGCTCCATCGCCTACGGCCAAGCCGAAGCCTCCGGGCACTCCCGTCGTTCCCGAAGAGGAAGCCAAGAAAGAAACGGCGGTCATGGCTCGTCCAACCGAGGCGCCCAAGCCGAAGAAGGACACCTCGCGCGTTCAGGTTGTTGCCGCCAAACCGATCACCGCGGAAGCCGCTCGTCCGTCGATCAAATTGCAGCATGAAGCGCCTCCCGCTGCCGAAGCCGTAGCCCCTGCATCAGCGGCAGGTCCCGCCGGCAAGGGTGGCAAGCCCGCCCCGAGGCCTGTGGCTGCCGGTGGTCCGCCCAGTGCGGCGGAAAGCATGTTGTCCGTCGTGGCGCTCGTTCTATCGGTTGCGGTGGCATGCTACCTGGCCTACATCGCCTTTGGTTGATTCGACCGAATCGAACCGCGCTCGGCTCGCATCTTAAAAGCTGGAACGTAATTGGAGTAATTTCATGGCAAGCCCGCATGTTGTGACAATCTCGACCGGCAACTTCGAACAGGAAGTCGCCAAATCGACCACGCCCGTGCTGGTCGATTTCTGGGCGGAATGGTGCGGCCCGTGCAAGATGCTCGCGCCGTTGCTCGACGAGCTCGCCGAGGAAAAGATCGGCAAGGTCAAGGTCGCCAAGGTCAATGTCGACGACAATCAGGAGTTGGCCACGCGGTTCGGGATCCGGGCAATTCCCACCCTGCTGTTGTTCCAAGGCGGTCAGGTCAAAGAGACCGTTGTCGGCATGACCGGCAAGAAGGACCTGGAACGGAAATTGGCCTCGTACATCGCCTGAGCCGCGGCTTCCAGCCAGATTCACGCGGGACGCACAACCGTGCGCCGTTGTTTTTCAGCGCAAGACTTTCTTCTGGATCGTCATCAATTCCGCGATCCCTTCGCGCGCCAGTTTCAGCATCGTCGTCATCTGCCGCTGCGTAAACGGCGCATCCTCGCCCGTCCCCTGGACCTCGACGAACTGGCCTTCATCGGTCATCACCACATTCATGTCCACCGCTGCCTTCGAGTCCTCGGCGTAACACAGATCCAGCAGCGGCTCCCCATCCAGTATCCCCACGCTGACCGCTGCCACGCAGGAGGTGACCGGGCATTCCTTGAGCACACCGTCGCCCAGTAATTTGTTCATCGCCAACATCACCGCCACGTACGCGCCTGTGATTGATGCCGTCCGCGTCCCGCCGTCGGCCTGCAACACGTCGCAGTCAATCCAGATCGTCCGCTCGCCGAGCTTTTCGATGTCGGTGACCGACCGCAACGCGCGCCCGACCAGCCGCTGAATCTCCTGCGTCCGCCCTTCCAGCCGCCCCCGCGATATTTCGCGGGGTTTGCGCGGCGCGGTGGCGTACGGCAACATCGAATACTCGGCGGTGATCCAGCCGCCCTTCATGTCCTGATCGCGCATCCACCGCGGCACGCCCTCCTCGATCGACGCGGCGCATACCACGCGCGTCTCGCCCATCTCGATCAATGCCGATCCCGCCGGCGCCTTGACGTAATGCGGATGGATTTTTACCGGACGAAGTTCATCGGGGCGGCGACCGTCGGGGCGTTTCATGCCCCGCTAGAATGGGCGGGCGTCCATGGCGAGGCAAGCAATTTTTCCACCCGCGCACCGTCCCTTTCGGGATTGAACCCGCTGCGTTCTGCCAGTAGACTGCTGCCCGTTATCTCGTGTGCGCCCGTAGCTCAATTGGATAGAGCGTTGGCCTCCGGAGCCAAAGGCTGTGGGTTCAAGTCCCGCCGGGCGTACCAACCTCGAAAGCTTTTGGAATCGCCGCCCCACTCACTCTGCCTTGCGCCCACGCTCGTTTGCGGTACACTGTGGCTCATGCAGGAGGATCAATGAAGCCCCTATCGATTGCGTCAGCCCTCGCCGCCATGCTGGCGGCGACCACCACCGCCAACGCCTGGCTCGGTGACTCCCTGGACACCCTCACCCAGCGCTATGGAAAACCCAGACGGATCGAGTCGACCACCGGCGATATCCCCACGCAGAAAGGTCAGTACGCCGAACTCAAGGAAAGCTACGGCACCAACGTCAGCCTCATCGCCCAGTTGAGCACGAACTACGACGAAATCGGCTACGGCATGGACCTCGTCGAAACGCGAACCCGCTACCTGTTCGTGACCAATGGGCTGGGCATCGTCGTGTACATCGGCACCACCGGCGAAAAATACAACGGCGCCGATTTCTCCGGCCGCTCCGCCCGCGAGATCCTCCGTGCCGGCTCCGTCTGGCGGAAGGACAACAGCGGCGACAAATTCACCCATCCCGTGCCCCTCTCGCCGTCTGTCGTCGACGCGTTCCTGGAAAACGACAAGGGTGACTCGACCTGGATCGATGGCTGGCAACCGTTCTCCGCCCCCGGCATCTACCTCAAGCATACCGCCGACAAAATGCGGCTGGCGATCGCCCAGGGCGCCTCCGAGCATCAGCTCTACCGCCTCGAAATTCGGATGGTGGACGACAAGTCGCGCCTTGCGAATTAACTGCCGGCCGCCGGCGCGGGCGACTCGACTCCGGCCGGCGCGTTCTCCGGCGCTGAACCCGCGGGAGCCGCGGGAGCCACAGGAGCCACAGGCACGGGCCATGGTTGCGCCAGCAATTCCGCCGTCAACGCCCGGTACGCCGTCGCCGCTTGCGAGTGCGTGTCGTACACCGTAATCGGCTTGCCGAAACTCGGTGCTTCCCCGAGCCGCACCGTTCGCGGTATCACCGTCTTGAACACCTTCTCGCCAAAATGACCGCGCACTTCGTTGACCACCTGCTGGGAAAGATTCGTGCGCCCGTCGAACATCGTCATCACAATGCCTTCCAACTCCAGCCCGGGGCTCGCCCCGCTCTCCCGGATCTGCTGCACCACCCGCATGATCACCGCCAACCCTTCCAGCGCAAAGTATTCGCATTGCAGCGGCACCAACACCCGATCCACCGCCGCCAGCCCGTTCATCGTCAATATCCCCAGCGACGGCGGGCAGTCCACCAACAGAAACTCGTACCGGTTCGCATCGTGGATCGGCATCAACGCCTGCCGCAACCGCTGCAGATAATTCTCCGTCCGCGCCACGTCCACTTCCGCCACCGCCAGATCCACCTCGCTGGGTATGATCTCCAGATTCTCGTACCCGCTCGGTCGAATCGAATCCGCCAGCTCCGCCCCCCCCAGCAA
>JBEKUF010000221.1:0-4362 GCA_049515295.1 Verrucomicrobiia bacterium
TCAGCGCGAAGGCGCCGAGGGCCAGAACGATCTGGATGGCGGCTTTGAGAGGTCGCCGAACAATCAACGAACCCAATCCCGGTAACACGAACAGGTTGAGCAACAGACACACCCATGCCGCCAGTCGCTTCACCGGCTTCGGCGGCGGAGAAATGACTGGCGGTTGGTCAACCATGGCGGGTTGACGGGCCGGGCCGCGGTCGAGCCGTGTCTCAGCCAGCTTGGGTGGTGGTTTGGGATCCAAGGATATCCTCGTACGCGTACAAAGTGGCGGCGATCCCGATCGGAATCGTGGCAATCACGCCAACACAGCAGGCGATCACGCCCGCCGCGCCAATCAACCCCGACACGAGACACAGCGCGAACAGGATCCACCACTGGCGCGTCACAGTTTTCCGGCTCAGTTCCATCGCGTCCCAAAAACCGATTCGCTTGTCGATCACCAGGGGCAGCGTAAATTTCCAGGCGACACCCAAATAAATGCCCGGCAGAATACAGCAGAGAAACCCAAGGCCGGTTAACACGCCGCTTACCACATGGGCCAGCACCAGCGGGAGAAAGGCGCTGCCAAATCCCGCGAACGCATCGCCAAGATCGGCGGGCTGCCCGCGCATGAGCTTCAGGTAGTAATTGTAAAGTCCGCCCAGCAGTGGCCCACCCACAACCAGATTCCACAACATGTTGACGAACATGCCCGGCCACTGAGCCACAATCGCCCCCCAGGCGTTACCGCGATGGGCATGCAGCGGCACGCCAAGAGCGAAATTGACCGTGAAACGGAGAACGACGCCCACGCCGCCCACAAGCAAGAGAACTAACAGCGATGTGCCAGCCAACCTCCAGAAATTGTTCTTAACCAATTCCCAGCCGCGGCTAATACAACTGCCAATGTCCACCTGACGGGCCGCCGCTTCTGCAGCAAACGCGCCGGTGCCCAAAGATCCGTCCGTCGGCGGCCCGCCAGAGAATGGAGGAACCCCACCAGCCAAATCGGCAAATTCTGGAAAACTCGAGATCGGGTTCCACTCCGCGCTGCCCTCGGCCTGCGCCTGGGTCTGCGCGTTGGCCCGACCTTCGCGAATCCATTGTCGGAGTTGCTCTGCCGTAACCGGGCCGTATTCGCGTCCGTCAACTCCAAGGATCTTATACATGTCAGAACCAGTCCTTCCTATTCAGAATGTATGTGCGAACGAACTCCTCGTCGGACTTCGTCAGATAAAGGAGTCCCTCAATCAAGCTGATCACCCACATGACTACGCCGCCAATGCCACAGGTGAGCACGGTAACCAGCAGCATCGTGATGCCGGCGCCGGTGTAGCCGAGGACGAACTTGTGAATACCCAGGCACCCGGTGTGCGGAATCAGGGCCAGCACGCCCGCGACAATCTTTTTGTCCGCTCCCGGCGGCCTCGTCACGAGGTGCGCCTGCACCGGGGGTGAGATCGGCGGAGGCGCCCCTGCCGAAATGCCAAGCGTGGCATGGAATTCGGGAAAGTCAGCGAGATATTTCCACCCGGTCTCGCCAGAGGCTTGCGCCTTTGTCTGGGCATTGGCGCGGCCCTCGGTGATCCACTGCTGTAACTGCTCCGCGCTTGCCGGAACGTACTCTTTACCATCAGCGCCTATGATCTTGTACATGCCAACCTCCGTGAATTCGCATCAGGTGACATCCCTACGGCGCCATCAGAGTAAACGGGTACGCGGGAATGTTGCGCAACACGCCAAACGCAACAATCGCCGCCAGCAGCACCCAGATCCACGTCGGTTTCAACGTGCTGGCGTCGCCGCTCACGATCAGGTAGCCCGCCACGGGCAGCATCGACATCGACAACGCATTGAATCGAAATGCCGCCGCCAGGTTTCCATGTAAAAGCTGATGGAGCGCGCGCGTCGTCCCGCAACCGGGACACCACAGACCGGTCAGTTGATGAAACGGGCAGACCGGGAAAACACTTACCCGGACCGGGTCGAAGGCAAACAACGCGGCGGCCACCGCCCCAAAAGCCAGCCCGAGCAGGATTGTTTTAAGTCGAATCACCATAATCGATGAAGCCGGAACGCGTGAAATCGCAAGAATGGCAGACAAACTATCGTGGAGATAAGGCCAAACGCGACAGCCAGCCAAACCCATGTCTTCGCCTTTTGGGATGCCTCCAGCGCGCCCTGCATGTCGCCCGCTTGAAGCTTCGCGTTCACTTGGGCCGCGAAAACAATCGCCACAATGCCAAACGGCAGACAGCAGCAGATCGTGCTCAGTATCGCCGGTACGAGATAGCTGGGGACGTGTTGCCGCGGCTGAAAAGTCGGTGCCGGCGGAGCGCCCGGTGGCGTTGGTGGCGTGAAAGGCGGCGGCGCTGCTGGAGCAAATTCCGGGTATTGGCCGAGCGGCTTCCACTCGACGCCACCCTCAGCCTGGGCCAGTGTCTGGGCGTTGGCGCGCCCCTCAGCGATCCATTGTCGTATCTGATCCGCGCTGACCGGGCCATATTGACGGCCATCACCACCGATAATCTTGAACATTGGCCTCCGTGCTCCCTTGTCTCAACGCCAACTCCACCTCGGGAGCGGCGTTTACGCTACGCCAGCGCCTTGTGCAACTCCAGCTTTAATTTCTCCAGGCCCTCGCCCGCCAGCGCCGAAATCTCCAATATCTTTTGTGGAGCAGGCTTGCCCGCCGAAGCGGTTCCGCCCGCCGGCTTCTTCTTTGACGGCCGGGACGCCCGTCCCGCCATTTTCCGCTTGAACGCTGTCAGGTTCTTCTTCGCGTCGGGAAGATCCATCTTGTTGGCCACCACGAGCCGCTTCTTCTGCAGAATCTCGGGATTGTAGAACTTCAGTTCATCGAGCAACTGCTGGTAATCATCCCGCGGCTTGCGGCCGTCGACACCCGCCATGTCCAGCAATACCACCAGCAGTTGGCAACGCTCGATGTGCCGCAGAAAATCATGTCCCAGACCTTTGCCCCGGTGCGCTCCCTCGATCAGCCCGGGTATGTCGGCGATGCGGATGCGCGTGAAATCGTCGTAGTTGAGTATGCCCACATTCGGCGTCAGCGTCGTGAACGGATACGGCGCGACTTTCGGATGAGCGTTGGTGATCTTTGAGATCAACGTCGATTTGCCCGCGTTGGGAAAACCGACCAGACCCACGTCGGCCAGTGTCTTCAGTTCCAATTCGACTTCGAGTTGCTCGCCCGGCTCGCCGTACTCGAACTCGCGCGGCGCCTGGTGCGTCGAACTCTTGAACACCGCGTTGCCGCGTCCACCGCGTCCGCCTTTCGCCAGCACGAATTGTTGGCCGTCCTCCACAAGATCAGCAATGAGTTCGCGGCCCGTCTCGACAGGAGGAGCTTCCGCTTCTACGACAACCGGAGCGCTTGCAGGCGCATCAGCCCGCGATGCCTCCACCAACTGTTTCGCCCGACCCGGGGTAAACGGCATCCCCACGGTTACTCGCGGGTCAAATTCCTCCGTCGCGGCTGCTGGATGATAACGCGATGGCGCGCGCTGCTTCACCGGCGCGGTCAGGCGAAACACCTGCGTGCCGATGGGCACTTTCGCGATGACGGTCCGCCCGCTCCGGCCAAAACAATTCTTCCCGCGCCCGTGCACGCCGTGTTTGGCCACCAGTCGTGGCTGATAATAGTAATCCGAAAGTTCGGTGACGTTCTTGTCCGCCACGAGCACGATATCCCCGCCCTTGCCGCCGTCGCCGCCGTCCGGCCCGCCCCGATCGACATATTTCTCCCGCCGAAACGATACGCACCCGTTCCCGCCATCCCCCGCCTTGACGCGGATTTTGACCTTGTCGACGAACATGGAGCTACACTACCTCAGTCGTGGCTGCACGCCAAGCCGCGACAAACCTTATGGCTGTGTGGGCTCGAGCGCAAAGTGTCCATCGTCATAGAGAACAACACGCTTGCCACGATGATTTGGCTCAATCTCGCGGAGAATGACAACGTTGGAACTGACACCCCAAATGTTTGTCGCGCCCGTGAATGCGTAACTGTAATGAGTCTGATCCTTTGCTGAAGGACAGATAAACAGCTTGTCCGACGTAATCTGGTTCTTCAGATCATCGAAGTCGCGTGGCAATCTGCCGTCGTGCGAGTCAGCGTACATGGCACACGCGAAACCGATGGCTTTGACGTTGCTTAGGCAATCGGCCTCACGCGCTTTCGTTCGCTCATTATGTAAAGGGTGCAGGAGCAGGTAGCCTATGAACAAGAGAGAAACTCCTCCTGCTATTAAACCTACAATTGCCGATCCGCGCCCCTTTATTCTGCCGCCCGACTTGCGGATTTGGTTAAGTGCGATGATTCCGAGAGCAAGCGACGCGATCCCGAAGATTGGCGGCAGG
>JBEKUF010000222.1:0-4334 GCA_049515295.1 Verrucomicrobiia bacterium
AAACCAGTTGGTGACGTTGAGGATCCCACCTGTCTGCGCCCGGGCGATCCGCAGTGTCGAAAGCGAGCCAACGGCCATCACCACCGCCACAGCCGCCAGCACCATCGGGACTTCGTAGGAAACGACCTGGGCCACCGCGCGCATCCCGCCAAGAAGCGAGAACTTGTTGCGCGACGCCCAGCCGCCCATGAATAGCGCCAACACGCTCGCCGTGCTCACCGCGAAGGCGAACAGAATCCCTATGTTGAGGTTCACGGGAACCAGCCCCGCGCCGACCGGGACTACCGAGAAAAGCAGGATCGATGGGATCACCGCGATCACCGGCGCGAGGAAATGGACAAATTGATCGGCGCGGCGCGGCACGATGTCCTCTTTTATGAGCAACTTCACACCATCGGCAATCGGCTGGAGTATGCCCCAACGCCCGACGCGGTTCGGTCCGAAGCGGTTCTGGATTCGCCCCAGCGCCTTGCGTTCAACGAGGGTCGTGTAGGCAAAGATACCGGGGAAAACGCTGAGCACGAACAAAATGGGAATAGCGACTGACACCCAGAACAGCTCGCTGTCAGGTGCCTGTGCGAACCAACTACGCAATTGTTGATAAACCGTCTCCAATCAGTGAATCCCCCGCAAAGCCCGCTCGTTATAGGGAAACAACGAACGGCTGTCAAACTCCAGACAACGCTTACGCTTTGCCCGCCTCCTCCATCAGCTTTTTGAGCATATTGGTCGTTTCGGCTTCTCCTGGCAGGCAGAGTGATAAATCGCTTTCGGCGCCACTGGCAATCGCATCGGCATACCCACGGCAGTCGTAGCCGCAGGCATGGCAGTCCGTCTGGGCCATCGCCGCCATTAACTTGTCGGCCAACGACGCGCCTTTCGCCGAGTCAAGGCGTTGCTGCATGCCCATGCCGGGATCATGCCATGGCCAGTTGCCAGATGGCGCTTCGCTCGCAGGTGTGGCGGCAGGAGCCGCAGCTCCGGGCGTTCCGGCCGCAGGCACAGGCGCTGACGGCGCTGCTGCGCCTGCTACGGGTGCAGTGCCGACGGAAACGGCACTGAGAAATCCGCTGAGCCACTGACGCTGCTCCGGCGTGAACGGTGCATCTTCGGGAATTGTGAGTTTCGCTGTTGGAGCCGGCGTTGCCACCGGTGCAGGTTTGGGCGCCGCCGGTGCTGTTGGTTTCAGAGTTGCTGCGGGCTTGGCCGCGGCGGCCGGTGCAGCTTTCTTGGCTTTCTTTTCCTTGTCCGCCTTCAGCTTCGCATCAACGGTTGACGCCTCGGTCGGCTTGATTCGGTTGTAATACTCATTCGACTTGAGCAGATCAGGCAGATGTTCCACCAGTTCATCAAAGCGCCCGTACTGGGATTTCTCGTAGTCGTTGTCCATCTTGATCGCGTCAAACGGACAAACTTCGACGCAAATCTGGCATTGCATGCAAACACTGATGTCAATGTCGAACACCTTCGGGCGCTGTCGCGGTTTGCCCTTCTCGTCGCGGTCCATGACGATGTAAATGCACTGGGGCGGACACTCGACCTCGCAAATTTTACACGCGACGCAACGCATCGTGTCGACCGGGCTCTTGTCATCGTCGTACACGAGGAACGGGAACGTGCGCGAGTGTTCGGGAGTCTGGACGCGCTCTTCGGGATACTGCACCGTGACCAGCCGCTCCTTGTCAAAATAGCTGCCGACGAAATTGCGGGCGGTAACGACCATGCCCTCGAACAGACCTTTACCGACGAAACCCATTAGCGATCCACCTCCCCCAACACGATGTCGATGCTGCCGAGAATAATAACGACATCCGCGACCTTGTGGCCGAGGCACATGTCTTCGAGCGTGGTCAGGTTGATGAAGCTCGGCGGGCGCACATGATAGCGATATGGCTGTTTCCCGCCTTCGTCGGAAACCAGGTAGAAACCAAGCTCGCCCTTCGGTGCTTCGATACGGCCGTAACCGTCACCGGGCGGGATCTTGAAATTGCGCAGCTTCACTTCCGCCGCGACATACGGGCCTGGCGGAATATCGCGCAATGCTTGTTGCAGAATCTTGATGCTCTCGCGCATCTCCAATACGCGGACGTAGTACCGGTCGTACACGTCGCCCGCCTCTCCGACGGGCACGCGGAAGTCGAACCGGCCGTACACGCCGTACTTGTCGATCTTGCGGACGTCGTATTCCACCCCACTGGCACGCGCCATCGGGCCGCTGATGCTGGCATTGATGGCCAGTTCCTTGGGCAGAATGCCGACGCGTTGAGTGCGGGCGAGCAGGACTTCATTGGTCGTGAGCAGTTTTTCAAATTCGTCAAGGAAGCGTGGGAAGCGGGAGACGATGTCTTTCGCCGCGGCCAAATCTTTCCCGCTCATGTCCGCGCGGACGCCGCCGAAGCGCATGTAATTGCACATCATGCGCGAGCCACTGACGGCCTCGAACAGGTCGAGGATCTTTTCGCGTTCGCGGAAGGCGTACAGCAACGGCGTGCCCCACGCGCCCAGGTCCTGGAGCATGAAGCCGATAACACATGAGTGATTCAAGATACGCGCCAGCTCCGACATGATTACGCGGACGTACTCGGCGCGTTCAGGGACCTTGATGCCCGCGAGTTTTTCGACGGCCAGCGCGTAGGCCCAGTTGTTCGTCATCGAATTGAGGTAGTCGAGCCGGTCGGTGTAAGGCATCGAGCCGAGCCAGGCCATCTTCTCGGCCAATTGCTCATGGTTGCGATGCAGGTAGCCCATCACCGGCTTGAGCGCGATGACCGTTTCGCCGTCCAGCACACAATCCATTCGAAATACGCCGTGGGTGCTCGGATGTTGCGGCCCGATCGAAACTTCGAGCTTCTGGGTTTCGATCAAGCCTTCCGACCCGGGCATCAGCGTGAACCGCTTCTCTTCTGTGAGCGGCTGGATCATTTCTTCTTCGCCTTTTCCAATTCCTCGATTGCCGTGGGCGGCATGATGCCGCCAGCCTGCACGGCTCGCTGAAGCGTGTCGTCATGAGGAGTCGGTTCCCACTCGTAATCCGCTGGCGGCGTGTAATCTTTGCGCATCGGATGATCGGTAAACTCATCCCACATCAAGATGCGGCGCAAATCGGGATGACCGTCGAACTTCACACCGAAGAGATCGTAGGCTTCGCGCTCCTGGAACTCGGCGCCGCGCCAGAGAGGCGTCAATGACGGCACGCGGCACTGGTCGAGTTCGCGCGGCGCGCGCACTTTGACGATGATCGGCCCCTGTTTTTGCGCAACCGAATACAAATGATATACGACTTCAATAAAGCCCGGTTTGTCGGCCTTCGGCAGATAATCGACGCCCGTCACACACGAGCAAAAATCCATCTGGAAACGCGGATCTTCCTTAAAAAACTTCGCGACGGCATACACGTGCTCGCGATCAACCAGGAGCGCCGGTTGCTGTGCGGCGGGCGTCGAGTTGACCATCTCGATTTGCGCGCCGGGAACGGCCAGCGCGGCGACTTCCTTGATTTTCTCGATCGCTTCCATCAGGCTTTCTTGACCTCATCGAGCGTCACGTCGCGATAGCCCCGTGGCGGCTGCCAGATTTCGCGATTCGCCGGCGGCTGCAAATCATGCTCGCCGTAGGACGGAATCGGAAACTCGGTCTCGGCGTCCTTATCGTACCAGCGCAGACGGTTCTCCGTTTCGAGATGCTGATTCGCGATCTTTCGTTGGAGAGTCATGATGGCGTGAATCAATGCCTCGGGACGCGGCGGGCAACCGGGGATATGCACGTCCACGGGAATATAGCGGTCGATGCCCTTCAGCACATTGTAACCATCCTTGAACGGTCCGCCCGAAATGGCGCAGGCGCCCATGGCGATGCAGTATTTCGGTTCGGGCATTTGGTTATAGAGGCGAACGACCAAGGGGGCCATTTTCTTGGTGACCGTGCCCGCGACGATCATGAGATCGGCCTGACGGGGCGTGGCGCGAAAAACTTCGGCGCCGAACCGCGCCAAATCGTAGCGGGCCGCGGCGCTGGCGATCATTTCGATGGCACAGCAAGCCAACCCGAACTGCAGTGGCCAAATTGAACTCTTGCGACCCCAGTTGTAAAGCTGCTCGAAGGGAAGGACGAAGATCCCCTGTTTCTGAAGCTCGCTCTTTAGGCCCTCGTCGACCGCCATGTCATTTCCAATCCAATGCGCCCTTGGCCCACGCGTACACCAAGCCTTCCACCAGCAGCAGCACAAACACCATCATCGCGATGAACGCGCCGAAGCCCAATCCGCCAAACGCGACCGCCCACGGGTACAGGAAGACCGTCTCCACGGCGAAAATGACGTACATGAGCGCGTAAAT
>JBEKUF010000223.1:0-4299 GCA_049515295.1 Verrucomicrobiia bacterium
CACCGAGACCGTGTTGCGCTTGTGGCCGAAGGTCTGGAACGACGTGGCCCAGGTGATCCATTACTACGAAGCATTGCTGGCGACGCTGGCGATCGTGGTCTGGCATTTCTACTGGGTGATTTTCGATCCGAAAGAGTATCCGATGAATCCGTCGTGGCTCATCGGCAAGAAAGCGCCGCACAAACACGAGGCGGAGCCAAAGCGTGAGGAACCGGTCGAGGTGTTGCCGGGCATCGCGCTTCCGCAGGATTCGTCCGCCGAGGCTGCAGACAAGAAGGAGACTCCACCAGATGCTGCTTCCTAGACAAATTCGGATGGCCCTTGCGCTCGCGCTCACCTTCGCGCCCACCATTGCGCGCTCACAGAACGAAGAGAAGTCGTCGGAGCGATGCGCACTCTGCCACGAACAGGATACCAAGGATTGGGCAGTCTCGGCCCACGCGCGGGCGGTCAATCCCGAGTTTCTGGCGACCCGCGAGCAGCAGGGGAACAAGTGGGAGTGCCTTGTGTGCCACACCAGCCAGTACGACCGCAAGACCGGACAATTCTCCCACGAAGGCGTCAGCTGTGAATCCTGTCATGGTCCGGCGAAGGATGATCATCCCGACAAGGAAAAGATGGCGTTGCCCGTGACCTCGGACGTCTGCCAGGCCTGCCATAGCATCACGTATGGCGAATGGCGCGTCAGCGCGCACGGCCAGAAGAATATCCGGTGTTTCGACTGCCACAAGATGCACGGGATGAAGCTGCGCGAGGACGATCCCGACGCGATGTGCGGCACCTGCCACGCCGAGCAACTCAAGGATTTTACCCATGCCACGCACCATGCCCAGGGTCTGCATTGCCTCACCTGCCACATGCCGCAGTTGTCTCCGGGCGGGTTGAAGATCGAGGGCATCGGCGGTCGCGGCCACACCTTTACGGTCGGCGCCGAAACCTGCATCCGATGTCACCGCGACCGGGTTCATCAAAACAACGAAGCGGCCACGCTTGAACAGGAAGTGGCGCAGCTCAAAGCGGCCAACCCCGAGGTCCTGGAGAAGAAGGTTGGCTTGCTGGAGGGACAAACCACCAGGCTGCGTGCCGACCTGCTGGCGAACCAGCGCGTGTTTGTTCCATTGATCGCGCTGGCGTTTCTGCTGGGAATATTCTGCGGGTACGCCTTGCCCCGTTTCCGTGCGCGCAAACCGAGCGGTGATTCGGGTGCGCCGACGGACCAGGCCGCGAACAGGCAACCTCCCGACGTGAAGAAGCCATGATAGAGCCACGACATCATCCGTTCGCCCAGCGCATCTCGCGGCGCACGTTCTGTCGCCGGGGCATTGCGGGACTGTCGCTGCTGGCGGTCGGTACGACCGTGTCATTAGCCGAAAGCGAAACCGGGGATACGAGCCAGTACGGCGCGGTGCTGGTTGATCTCACGCGTTGTATAGGATGCCGGGCTTGCGAAAACGCCTGCTTGGTACGCCAGGGCTATCCGGGGTTGCCGCCCGCGAGCTTCGGGTACGGGCCTGGCGACGGCAAGCTGACCTTCAAATCGCGGACGTTTGTGGATTTCCGCGAAGTCTCCATGTTCGACGGAACGATGCGCCATGTCCCCGTGAAACGGCAATGCATGCACTGCCTGGAACCGGCCTGCGTTTCGGTCTGCCCGGTGGCTGCGCTGGAGAAAACGGCTCGCGGCTCAGTAGTCTGGCGAGATGACCGATGCATCGGCTGCCGCTACTGCCTTCTCGCCTGTCCCTTTGGCGTGCCGAAATACGAGTGGGACAACGCGCTGACGCCCCGCGTCAACAAGTGTGATTTCTGTGACGACCGAACGGCCGCCGGGCTCTTGCCCGCCTGCGTGGGCGCCTGCCCGACGGGCGCGTTGAAGTATGGAAGGCACCCGGAGGTCTTGCAGGAAGCACGGGCGCGTGTCGCCGTGCAACCCAAGCGGTACGTCACATTGTTTGGCGACCACGTGGTCGGAGGGACCTCGTGGTTGTACCTGTCGGATATTCCGGTGGAACAACTCGGTCTCCCCACGAATCTACCCACATCGCCCATGCCCGCGCTGACCTGGAATTGGCTGGCGAAGGTTCCTTACATTGTGATCGGGCTGGGATTGGTTCTCAGCGGCGTGTTCCGCCTGCGCAGCCGTAAGGAGCATCATGGCTGAGATGGACTTTCTGTTGATTCTGTTTCGGGTCTTCGCCGCGTTGGTGATGGCGGGTTTGGCGGTGATCGCGTGCTGGTTTCTCCAAGGCCGGCAACGTCCGCAGTCGTTGTCTGCCATCATGGGGTATGCGTTCCTGGTCGCGTTATGGGGTCTTGGCGGATACGCGCTCGCGGCCCGCTATACGCTTGGGTTGGGGGCCGTCACGAACCTCACGGACGCTTTTCCGTGGGGCCTGTGGAAGGCGATGGTGCTCTGTGGGATCGCGTTTGCGGCGGGCGGCTTTCTCACCGCGTGTATGGCGTACGTGTTTCGCATCCGCACCTTCACCCCAATCCTGCGTCCCATCGTGTTGGCCGCCTACCTCTGCTACACGCTGTCGGCGTCGGGAGCGTTGATCGTCGATCTCGGGCGCTACTACAAAATCTGGATGCCGATCGTGAGCTGGCAACATCGGTCGGTGCTCTTCGAGGTGTCGTGGTGCGTGATGCTGTACACCTGCGTGTTGACTGTGGAGTTCGCGCCGATTGTTCTCCAAAAGCTCGGATGGCATCGCCTGGAGCGTTTCGTTCACGCCGCGACCGTTCCCTCTGTCATCTGCGGCGTGGTTTTGTCCACCGTACATCAATCGTCACTGGGCTCGTTGTTCCTGATCGTGCCCGAGAAACTGCTGCCGCTGTGGTACACGCCGTTCATCCCCGTGTTCTTCTTCATCAGCGCGCTGGTCTCCGGTTTCGCGATGGCGATTTTTGTCTCGGCGTTGTCGTTCTGGCTTTTCCACCGGCCCCTCGATCCGAAGGTGCTCACGGCGCTGGCGAAAGGCATGACCCCGTTCCTGATGTTGTACTTGTTCCTGCGCATTGCCGATCTCACGGCGCGGAATGCGTGGGTGGATGTGTTTGCCTATCCGCTCCAGGGATTCACATTCACGCTGGAGATGGTGCTGCTGACGCTGCCGTTATTCGTGCTGCTGAAGACCCGGTGGTCGGGCCGCCGGCGCTGGGCGTTTGCCGCGGCGATCCCGGTGATTTTGGGAGTGATTCTCAACCGGCTCAACGTGGCCTGGATCGGCCTGTTGCCGGCTACTCACTCGAACTACTTCCCGTCATGGATTGAAATCACCGTCGTCCTGAATCTGCTTTCGTTTGGCTTGGTCATCTTTGGTCTGGCAGCCCGTTACCTGCCGTTATTCGAGCACCCGGATATTGGCGGCCATTCTCACGCTTCCGAGACCAGGGACCACGAGAAAGCGATCGTCCCACTGGAGGCGCGGCATGTTTAGGCGCAATCTTACCGCGAAAATCCTCGTCGCCGTCGGCGTGACGGTCGCGGTGGTGATTGCCATCTACACCTACTTTGTGATCCGCGTGCAGAGTGCCTGGTGGCACGAGCGCACTCAGGCGCAAAACCTGATCGCGACCTCCCTGATACACGAATATCTCAACGGCGTCATGCTCAGCGATCGCCACGAAGAAGTGCAGGGCTTCCTGGAAAGACTGAAGGGTTCGGACGAAATTTGGCGCGGCCGCCTCATCAAACCCGACGGCACGGTCGTGTTCTCGACCGACACCCAGGAGGTGCAGCGCGCCGTGATGACGGTGCCGCCGGAACTTTTCACCGAGAAGCAGGTCCTGCAGGGCACGCGCGTCGAGGATGGCCAAAGGCTTTCGGTGGTGATGCGTCCCGTTCTGAACAACGTCAGTTGTCAACGGTGCCACGACCCGAAGGCCGCCGCCATCGGGGCCATCGTCGTGGAAAAATCGTTTGCGCCCGCCGAGGCCAGCGTCGCGAGCAATCGCAATTTGCTGATCGTGTACGGCGCGGTGATTTTCGTGTTGGTGGGCATTGTCCTGTGGTTGCTCATTGTCCGCCTCGTGACGCAGCCCGTCGGCAACATGCTCGAGCAGATGCGCAACGTGCAGGCCGGCGACTTGAGCGCCCGCGCCGTGGCCGAAACCAGCGACGAAATCGGCGAGTTGGCCAACGGCTTCAACGCCATGGTGGAAAGCCTGAAGAAGACCACACGCGAGCTTGAAGAATCCCACGAGAAACAGATCCAGCAAGCGGGCAAACTCGCCTCGATTGGCGAATTGGCGTCGGGCATCGCGCACGAAATTCGTAATCCGCTGGCGGGCATCAGC
>JBEKUF010000224.1:0-4236 GCA_049515295.1 Verrucomicrobiia bacterium
GGCCGCGCGGCATCGGCAAGACCTCCACGGCCCGCATTTTTGCCAAGGCGCTGAATTGCGTCAAAGGGCCAACCGTCACCCCGTGCGACGAATGCGACAACTGCAAGGAGATCGCCGAGGGCCGTTCGTTGGACGTGCTGGAAATCGACGGCGCGAGCAATCGCGGCATCGACGAGGTGCGCGAGTTGCGCGAGACGGTGAAGTACGCGCCCGCCCGCGGCAAATTCAAGATTTACATCATCGACGAAGTTCACATGCTGACGAAGGAAGCGTTCAACGCGCTCCTGAAGACGCTGGAAGAGCCGCCGCCGCATGTGAAGTTTTTATTTGCCACCACCGAACCGCAAAAGGTGTTGCCGACGATCCTGTCGCGCTGCCAGCGATTCGATCTGCGGCGGATCCCCGCAGGCTTGATCGTCAAGCACCTGAAGGATATCGCCCGGAAGGAAAAGGTGTCCGTGGATGATGCGGCCCTGGCGGCCATCGCGCGCGGGGCCGAGGGCGGTTTGCGCGATGCCGAGAGCGCGCTCGATCAGTTGATTGCATTTTGCGGGAACAAGATCGCCGAAAGCGATGTACTGTCGGTGTTCGGACTCGTCGCCCACGATCAGATCGCCAAACTCACGGACGCGGTCATTGACGGACAGACCACGAAGGCCTTGAAGGTCCTGAAGGAGCTGGACGACGTGGGCAAAGACCTGCAACGGTTGATGGCGGATGTGCTCGACCATTTTCGCAACCTGCTGGTGGTCACCCTGGGCGAGGAGGGGATCGAATCGTTGCAGGTACCGGAGTCGGAGATCGATTTGTTGCGGGCGCAAGCGAAGCGCGCGGACGCAGACGCGGTCTTGCGCATCCTCGACGCGCTGGCGGCAGCCGAAGGGCGGTTGCGGTACGCGTTGTCCAAACGGGTTTTTCTGGAGATTGCCCTGGTGAAAGCCGTCAAGGCGCGCGAGTTGGTGGGCATTGACGGCGTGTTGAAGAAGCTGAATGAATTGAAGGGGCAGGCGATGCCCGGTGGCAGCCCCGTGAGTCATGCTCCGAGCGCGGCCAATATCCATGCCGCCAGCGACTCGAGGGTCAGCAAAACAGGTGCGTCCGTGCCGCAACGTCACGGTGGAGACACGGCCCCGGCGGACTTGCCGATTTCCCTGGAGGACGCGTGGGCGCACGCCGTCGAGCATCTGGGCAAGGTCACTCCCATCACCAGGAGTTATTTGGTGGGCACGCGTCCGCTGCGGATGCAGGGGAACGTGCTCGTAGTCGGGTTCGATCAAGAGTTTGCCGACCGCAAAGAGTTTGCCGATCGCCCGCGCAACATCGAGGTGTTGCAGGCGAAACTGAGAGAAAAACTTCAGATGGACGTGGCATTGAAGTTTGAAGTGATGAAGTCGGCAGCGCCGGCGTCCGCCAGGACGACGGCGGCTCCGGGCAAAGCCGCGGAACCGGCTAAAAAAGGCCTCGATGAATTCAAAAACGACCCGTTGATCAAAAAGGCGCTGGAGATTTTCAAAGGAACAATCGTCGAAGTCAGAAAGTGATGGTGGAGAATGGCCGGACTCGGAAAATTCCTCAAACAGGCCCAGAAGATGCAGGCCGAAATGCAACGTGTGCAGGAGGAGTTGGCGCAACGTCAAGTCGAGGCCACCGCCGGCGGCGGCGCGGTGAAGGCCGTGGCGAAATGCGACGGCACGATCGTGTCGGTGAAAATCGACCCCAAGGTGGTGGACCCGAAAGATGTGGAAATGCTGGAGGACCTCATCCTCGGAGCGGTGACCAACGCACTACAGACCGCGAAAAAAACGCAGGAAGAAGAATTGGGCAAGGTCACCGCCGGCATGAACCTGCCGGGGATGATGTAACCAGTTGGGCCGCCGTACTGCTGACGTCTACAGTTGCTTCACTCCGCCGCGCCTGCCTGCAAGGTCTTTCGGATGACACCAAGAGCAAGTGCAACGTCAAATGGCTTCGCAAGAACGGCTTCCGCCCCCAAGCACTGCCCCAAGAATCTGTTCCGCCACCATTCAGAGCCAGAGCAGATCACTACAGGAATACACCGCAGCCGTTCGTCTGACTTCATTACCCGGTATAACTCGATGCCGTCCATGTGAGGTCGTGCCAAATCCTGAATCAGCAAGCCAATCGGTTCCCGCAGCATGATCTCCAACGCTTCCGTGCTGCTCTGCGCTGTCAGAACGTCGTAGCCGTGCGATTCGAGAACGTGCTTGTAGATGGGCAACACCAGCGGCTCATCGTCCAGACAGAGAATCTTACGTTTCTTCTTTAGGGCCCTCATTCGCGGCTACCAAATACCCGCCTCATAATCGCGGTCATCCATCCACCCTTGCTGGGCCACCAGAGCCGTAGTTTTGGATTGATCGTTTGCTCAGACGTCGGTTCGTTGTAAGTCCACAACGGCCTTCGGTTGTCTCCAGTCGCTTCCTTCTTGATCGACTCGCGCGGAGTTGGCGCGGGACGCTCTACCTTCGTCACCTCCAGCGCTTTCGAGGAGATTCCCTTCGGCTTCCGTGGAATTAGGAGCGGGATCGTGGCCACAAGCGCGATAATAACCCACTCCACAAATAGGCGGCGCATATCCAAAGACACTCCGCAGTCCGAAAAGCTCTTAGGAACTGGTGAGTCGAGAATGAAATAGTAACCAGCGGGCTTAAGCGCGGTCGGACGGTAGGCAAGGCTTTGTGTGTAGTTCCAGGGCGGGAAAAGACCAGCAATGACCGCCGCGATCACGCCACAAAGCAGAACCTTGCGTTGTCTATCGTTCACAGCTTTGCCTCTTTCCTTCCACCGTACCCGTTAAGTAGGCGAGGATTGTTCGGGCGCATCCATGCGATGACGAGGTACTCAACAAGGAGCATCAAATCCTTCTGACGGTGTTCATCATCGCCATCAATTGGCACCCACGAAATGTCACAGTTTTCTTTCAGGAATGCACGAACTACATCAGGCTTCAGCTCGAATTCGCGCCGTAGGTCCGCCTGAAATCCCTTGTTGCCTGTTCGATGAGAAACGTGGTTGTCGCAAATGCGCTTTCTTAGGATTCCTGAGCCAACGTACAAAGTGCCATGGCGATTATGCCTTATGCAGTAAACACCTAGTCGATGGGGGGGATAATGGGGATGACTTTCAAAACGGCTTGTCCCACGCGCGCTTGGAATATCAGCGACTCGATGCCGCGGCTGGCGAGTGGCCAAATCTATGGCGAGTTGCTTCGCCTTTTGCAGCAGGGGGTCGAGGGTTGATGTATCTGCCGTGGGCAGCAAAGGAGACGCGGTCGTGGATCTTTCTTCCATTGGGATTCTCCGTATTGCGCAGCCGCGAGCAGATGGAAAGAGAGTCCCGCGATCTACGCGAGTTGGTCGTGCTTACAATTCGTCTCGCTAGTGGCCCTCCCAGCTTGGGTCAAGCTGTACGCCCGAGCACGGTCACAACGCAAGAATAAACAAGCCGCTTCCGACCTGCTTGTTTTCGCGCGCTGAAACGGGTACATGTTTAGCGATGGATTACCCAGCGCCCGTTCAGAATCTCATCGCGCAGTTCGCGCGGCTGCCCGGCATCGGCAAACGCAGCGCCGAGCGGATCGCGCTGCACCTACTCAAGTCCGATGGCGATACCAACCGGCAACTCGCTCAATCGATTCTCGACGCCAAGGCGAAGATTCGCAACTGTTCGCGCTGCGGCAGCTACACCGAACACGACCCCTGCGAGATTTGCGCCAGCGCGAGGCGCGACCAGTCCTCGATTTGCGTGGTCGAAGGCCCGAACGATATTCTCACCCTGGAACGCGCGGGTGTCCACAAGGGCGTGTACCATGCACTAATGGGACGGATTTCACCGTTGAACGGCGTGGGTCCGGAACAGCTTCGGATCGCGGGGCTGTTGGAGCGTGTGAAGCGCGACAAACCGACCGAGGTCATCCTGGCCCTGGGGGCCGACGTGGAGAGCGAGGCGACAACCAGCCACTTGATTGACCAGCTCAAGTCGCTTGGGGTGTCGATCAGCCGGATCGCACTGGGACTGCCCGCGGGAAGCGCCCTGGAAACGGCCGATGAAGTGACGCTCGCCCGGGCGTTGGAAGGCCGTCGGCGGGTGTAGTCGAGTATGAAAGTCGGCCATCGCGAATATCGAGCCGTCTGGATGCACGGTCGCGACGTCGTAGTCATCAATCAACCGCTGCTGCCGCATCGGTTCCGGTTGTTGCGGCTCAAGAACCATCGC
>JBEKUF010000225.1:0-4236 GCA_049515295.1 Verrucomicrobiia bacterium
CCGGTCAAGGGTTAGGGCATGAGCGCCGCTTCACCCGAACAAGTTTTGCGGGGACCCTACAAAGAAGGCTTCCACGACAACATCAAGGCCCTTCACCAGGTCCCGAAGGGCGCATCGCACGAGGTCATCGATTACATGTGCGATGTGAAAGCCGAGCCAGCTTGGATGCGCGCGTTCCGGCATCGCAGCCTCGACCTGTTCCTCAAACACGATCTGCCAGCGTGGATGCCGGGTCTGCGCGACATCGATTACGACGCGATCACCTATTACGCCAGCCCGGTCGAAAAATCCGCCCGTCGTTGGGAAGACGTGCCCGAAGAGATCCGACGCACCTACGACAAGCTGGGGATCGCCAAGGAAGAGCAAAAGCTGCTGGGCGGGCTCGGCGCGCAGATCGACAGCGAGATGGCCTACCATAACATCCAGGAGTCCCTCTCCAAGAAAGGCATCGTGTTCCTGAGTTGCGACGATGGCCTGAAGCAGTATCCCGATATTTTCCAGGAGCACTTTGCCAAGTCGGTTCCGCCGGAGGACAACAAACTTGCCGCGCTCAACTCGGCGTTCTGGAGCGGCGGGTCGTTCGTGTACATCCCCAAGGGCGTCAAATGCGACATCCCCCTCTCGGTATACTTCCGCATCAACGCCGAGCAGTTCGGACAATTCGAGCGGACGCTCATCGTCTGCGACGAGGACAGCTTTTGCCACTACGTGGAAGGGTGCAGCGCCCCGATCTATACCACCAATTCGTTGCACTCCGCCGTGGTGGAGATTTTTGTCAAGGATCACGCTCGGTGCCGATACACCACCATTCAAAACTGGTCGACCGACGTTTACAACCTCGTGACCAAGCGGGCGTATCTCTACAAGAACGCCATCATGGAATGGGTCGACGGCAACCTCGGCTCGAAGCGCACCGTGAAATACCCGTCCTGCTACATGGTCGGCGAGGGCGCGCACGGCGAAATCCTCAGCCTCGCCAGTGCCGACAAGGGAATGTGGCAGGATGCGGGCGCCAAGCTCGTGTTTTATGCCCCGAACTGCACCGGGCGAATCAATTCCAAATCGATTAGCGGCCATGGTGGACGCGCCTCGTATCGCGGGCTCGTCCAGGTCAACGAACAGGCCAGGAACTGCCGCGTGCAGGTCAATTGCGACGCCCTCATCCTCGACCCGGTCAGCCGCTCCGACACGTATCCCGTGATGGAAATCGACGGCGACCTGGCGACGGTCGAGCATGAGGCCAGCGTTTCCAACGTTTCCGAGGAGCAGCTTTTCTATCTCATGAGCCGCGGGATCAAGAAGGAGGATGCGGTTTCGATGATTGTCAACGGTTTCATCGAGCCGATCGTGAAGGAATTGCCCATGGAATTTGCCGTCGAGATCAATCGACTCATCAATTTGCAGATGGAAGGATCAGTCGGGTGAGAGGCAACGGCTGACCGAGAACCCGTGGGGCGGTGTGGCCCCGCTCCCACGCCAATTTACAATGACAACTGGATTCACACAGCAAACTCTGGAAGCCATTAGCTCCGGCGAGCCGTCATGGTTGAAGTCCCAGCGTCTCGCCGCCTGGAAGACGTTTGAGAAACTCCCGCTGCCGACCAGGCGCGACCTGGAGTGGCAGCGTTTCGACATCCGCGCCTTAAAGCTCGACAAAGTTTTTCTGTCGGCTGACCAGCCGGCGATCAACGAGCACCTTTCTCCGCTATCCGCGGAACTCGGCAACAGTGGCGTCATCTTCTGCGATATGGTCACCGCGGTCGCCAAACACGGCGATCTCCTCAAAGAGTACCTCGGCAAGAGCATCGCACCGGACGAACCGGCGAAATTCTCCGCGTTGCATGCCGCGTTGTGGAGGAATGGCGCGTTTTTGTATGTCCCGTCGAATCTCCGCATCGAGCAGCCGCTGGAAGTGGTGTATGAGTTTGCCGGACAAAATACCGCCGGGTTCCCGCATACGTTGGTGGTCGTCGAACCCGGTGCGGAAGCGACGCTCGTCCAGAAGTTCGTTGGCGGACCACAGGTGGGCACCAATGGCGCGCCGAGCATCCACGCCAGCGGCACGGAAGTCTTTGTCAAGGAAGGCGGCCACCTCCATTACGTTAGCGAGCAGAATTTTTCACCCAATGTGTACGATTTTACGCTGAAGCGGGCGCACGTCGCCCGCGATGCAGAGATCGACTGGGTGCTCGGGATGTTTGGCGCGTCGTTCCAGCGGTACGATGTCGAGTGCGTCATGGAAGGCGAAGGTGGCACCAGCTTCATGTACGCGGTCGGCGTGCTCGACCACCATCAGCAGTTTGGCCAGTTCACCAGGCAGCATCACAAGACGGGCAACACCACCAGCGACCTCTTGTTCAAGAACGTGCTCCGCGATTCCGCGATCAGCAATTACGCGGGCGTCATCAAGGTCGAGAAGAATGCCAACGGTACGAACGCCTACCAGGCCAATCGCAACCTCGTGCTCAGCAAAGAAGTCCGCTGCGACACGCGTCCCATTCTGGAAATCGAGTCGAACCAGTTGCGTTGCACCCACGGGGCGACCGTCGGCCAATTGGAGGAGCAACAGCTTTTCTATTTGCGCAGTCGGGGTCTGACTTCCGAATTGGCGCGCGATGTATTGATTGAAGCATTCCTCGACCCGGTGCTGGCACGCATCCAGGTCGAAAGCGTGCAAAAGGAGTTTGCCAAGCTGGTCCACGATAAGGTAGTACGCAAAGCATGATCGAAGTCCTCGATGCAGTTGAGTTGGAAGAAATCCGCGATGACTTTCCGGTCCTACGGCAGAAAGTCCACGGCAAGCCGCTGATCTATTTCGACAACGCGGCGACTTCGCAGAAACCGCGGATCGTCATCGAGGCGCTCAACGACTACTACGAGCGGTACAACGCGAACGTTCACCGCGGCATCCACGCTCTCGCCGAGCGCGCCACCAGGGAGTACGAACGTGCCCGTGAGAAGGTCGCCAGGTTTATCAACGCGCCTTCGACCGATTCCGTCATTTTCACCCGGGGGACGACCGAGGGCATCAACCTCGTTGCGTATTCCTGGGCGCTCACGAATCTCAGGAAAGGTGACGAGATTCTCACCACGTTCATGGAGCACCACAGCAATACGGTGCCCTGGTATCAGGCCTGCGAGCGCACGGGCGCGGTCATCAAACGCATCGAATTGAATCCCGACGGCATGTTACATCTGGACGACCTTGACAAGCTGGTCACCAACCGCACCAAGCTCGTGGCGGTCACGCAGCAGTCCAACGTCCTCGGTACGATCAACCCGGTCCGACAGATCGCCGATGCCGCCCATAAGAAGGGGGCGGTGGTGCTCGTCGATGGCGCCCAGAGCGTTCCCCACATGCCGGTCGACGTGCAGGCGATGGATTGCGATTTCTTTGCGTTCAGCGGCCATAAGATGTGCGGCCCGACCGGCAGCGGCGTACTCTATGGCAGACGCGCCCTTTTGGAAGCCATGCCGCCGTTCATGGGCGGCGGGGAAATGATCAAAGAAGTGTGGTTCGATCACGTCAAGTACAACGATCTGCCGTACAAATTTGAGGCCGGCACACCAAGCATTGCCGAATCCATCGGGTTGGGCGTTGCCGTGGATTATCTCACCGGGATCGGCCTCGACAAGATTCGCCAGCACGAAAAGCAAATCACCCAGTACGCGCTTGACCGCTTGAAGGAGTTTCCCGAAATCACCGTATACGGCCCAAAGGATGTCGAGAAACGCGGTGGCTTGGTTGCGTTCACCCTTGGCGACGTCCATGCGCACGACATCGCCACGTTTGCCGACCAGGATGGCGTGGCCATTCGTGCCGGCCATCACTGTGCCATGCCCTTACACAAGAAACTCGGCATCGCCGCCACCGCCCGTGCCAGCTTCTACCTGTACAACACCCGCGACGAAGTCGATGTATTCATCGAGATGCTGCACAAAGCCAAGAAGTTCTTCGGCGCTTGCCCTACCGGCCGCGCGATGGGCTATTGACCCGCTACGGCGGCCGCACTAGTCTGGGTGGAAAACCACCATGCAAACACTATCGGTCGCGGAGCTTATCCCGGTTTTGCAGACAGCCGTCGGCCCGACAATCCTGATCTCGGGCGTCGGCCTCTTGTTGCTGACCATGACCAATCGTTTGGCGCGAACAATCGACCGCGCCCGCGCCACCGCGCGAGAACTCGCCGACGCCAGTGAGGAAGATCGGCGCAAGGGCCGCGAACAACTGCGGGT
>JBEKUF010000226.1:0-4233 GCA_049515295.1 Verrucomicrobiia bacterium
TGCCTGGGCATGACATTCTTTAACACGCCAACAATCTCGACCTCAAAACGCTCGGGTTTGGTCCCCTTGAATACCGACAGGCCGTAGCCCTTCATGCCCGGCTGGAGTTGTTCGGGACGCAACGTATCGACGGCGAGCGCCGTGTGCTGGAGGCCGAGCAGACAGAGCAATAAGAGCGAAGCCGTCCGGATCATGGCGTTGGCTGTCTCGACGCCGTGTCGTTGGTTTGTGTTGAAGAAGCTGTCTCCGCAGTCTTGTCCCTGGACTCTCCATGCACGAACTGGTCGATCTTGTCGTAGTACGTATCGAACGATTTGATGAAGGCGTCCCGGTGCGAGCCGTGAATCTCGACGAGTTCCTTTGGCTCATGCGCCAGGACGTAGAGCCGGCGGGAGTCATTGAACGGCACCAACTCATCATCGCTGCTGTGGAACATCAAGACCGGGACGTGCACGTCGCCGATCTTGTTGAGGGAATCGAATTGATTGCGCAACAGGTACTGCCAGGGGATCAGCGGCCAGTCATCTTCAATCTTCTGCAAGATCGACGCGTTCGCTCCCTCGGTGATCAGCCCGGCCGGGACCACCTGCGCGGCTAGTTCGATGGCCACCGCCGCACCGAGGTCTTCACCACAGACGTACAGCCGTTCGGGCCTCACCTTGCGCTTGTCGACGAGGTAGAAATAGGCGGCCAGTGCGTCGCCCGTCAACGCGCTCTCAGTCGGCGTGCCGCCGCTGGCGCCGTAGCCGTGGTAATCGATGGCAAACACGTCGAGGTTCATATCGTGGAAAAGATGGATCTTTTCCAAGCTGTCGCTCATGTTACCTGACCGGCCATGGAAGAACAGCAGTGTCAAGGGTGATGAATTCGTCGCGGGCGGCTGGTCCGACATCTGTGCGGGGACAAACCAGCCCTGGATGTTCACCCCGTCGTCCGATGTAAGCACGACGCTATCGAAAGCCATCCCGGCGTCACGGGGCGTTTTCTTGACGAACGGGCCGGGGGCGTAGACAAACTCCTGTTCGTAGTTGCGCATCAGGAGGTACACCCCTCCCACTAACAGTCCCAGCAGAATGAACCGGAGCCAAAATCGCGTCTTGCGTTTCATGAAAAATACGTCTGTCGTTGGCCAACTCAGTACATACTGGCATCCGCCATGCCGCGCAATCCGAAAATCGGCCTCGTCGATGCCCCGTCACAAAAGTTGGATGGCCAACAATGCCGATTTGCATCCCCGCGTTGCTGTCGTCGCTCCGTCATTCCAAATTGCGGAAATTTCGCCGCGCTGGCGCGAGACCTGGAGTTTTTTTCTCAATTCTCAGAAGCGGCATATTCCTTGCTCAATTATGTTGTGATCCACGTTGAGGCCTCCTCATGGCGGAGCCAATCATCACCAGGGCGGTCGTCCGGAAATGGTCACCACGCGCGCGATTGTACGGCATGGCGTTGGTGATCACGCTGTCCTACATGCTCATCGGGCAGCTCAATAACGACAACGACTTGTGGGTCCAGGTCAGCCTCCCGTTGAGCAGCGCTTCCCTCCTGCTGGTGTCTCTCGCCGCCGCGGAAACCTGCCTCTACGTCCAGCGCGTCCAGAGAAACCAGGAAAAACTCCAGGCCTGTCGCGCCCGCGAAATCGAATCGTCCCAGCGCCTCGCCTTCCAGCGGCAATCCACATTGAACCAGATCGCGCGCGCGTTGATTGACAACCTCGATGTCGCCCGCATCTCGACGGACGTGCTGGAAAAAATCGCGCAGCTGTTTGAAGCCGACGCCGTCGCCGTCTGGCTGACCGAGAAGAACGGGCAAACGCGCTTCCTTCTCAAGGGAGCATTTGGTTTTACGGCGTACAAGCTCGAGCAATTGGAAGCGGTGGAATGGGCCTTCCCTGCGTTCGAGCAATCGACCAAAGACGCTCAGTCGCTCGTCATCACCAACGTGCACCAACAAGCGCCGGCCGCGCTCAGAGTCCTGTGCGAACGCGAGCGCGTTGCCTGTGCCGTGCTCAATCCCGTCGCGTGCCGCCATGAAATTGTCGGCCTCATCGGTGTCTTTTATCGCAATCCACGGGGCATTTCGCCGTCGTTGACCACCGAGATGCAAACCGTGGCCAATCTCGTGGCTGGCGCCGTGCAAGCCGGGGGGTTGTGCCGCGATCTCGCGCAGGTGCAAAAAATCGAGTCCATCGGCGCGTTGGCCAGTGGAATTGCCCACGATTTCAACAACGTGCTCGCCGCCATCCTGGCCTGCGCCAGTTACGTGAAGCAGCAAACCGATCCGTCCAGCCCAACGTATCGCTACCTGGAAGCGACGGAAGCCAGCGCGCACCGGGGCGCGGCGCTGACGAAACAGTTGCTGGCATTCGCCCGACGAGAAGGGCCGCATCTGACGGTGGTCAATCCGAACGATTGCATCGAGCAAACGCTCAAAATGTTGGAACGCAGTTTTGACAAATCGATCCTCATTCAGCGTCAGATCGACAAGAACCTTCACACGGTCGAGGTTGACCCATCGCAACTTGAGCAGGTATTCCTTAACATCGCCGTTAATGCCCGCGACGCGATGCCCGACGGTGGCATCCTCACGATCGCCACCCGCAACGTTCTTCTGGACGGGGCTAATCCGTTCCGCCCCGCGGTGGCCCTGCCTGACGGCGACTATGTGGTGCTGGCGTTTCGCGATACGGGTTGTGGCATGGACGCAGCCACGCTCGCGCACATGTTCGAGCCGTTCTTCACCACCAAACACGCCGGCAAAGGCACCGGCCTTGGATTGTCGCTGGTGATGAACATCGTCAGGAGCTTCCGAGGCGAGCTCCACGTCGAATCCCAGCCGGGACAGGGAACCGTGTTTGAGATCTTCCTGCCGGCTTCCCAGAAGGCGCTCACGGCACCGCCGGCCAAAACCGAAGGATCGACCCGCGGCGGAGACGAGTGCATCCTGCTGGCCGAGGACGAGGAAGTGATTCGCGAAATGGCCCAACTGGGACTCGAATCGAAGGGCTATACGGTGCTCACCGCGCCCGACGGCGCCACGGCGCTTTCGACCTTCCGCCAGCGGCAGGAGGAGATCGATCTGGTGATTGCCGACATGGTGATGCCGTGCATCAGCGGACCCGAGCTATTCGCCCGCATGAAGGAGATCAACCCCGGAGTGCGGGTCATCGTCTCCAGCGGCTACAGCCACGACCAGGAAGGCCGGCGGATGTTGCGCCACGGTTGTCTCGGCTACCTCCAAAAGCCCTACAACATGGAGTCCCTCAACCAACTCGTCCGCTCCGTGCTCGACTCGGGGTTGTGAAACTAGCTCCCCGCCTTGGACGATTTGCGAACCTTGCCGTTTGAACTGCCCAAGTCTACCGGCTCACGGAGCAGCCCGCGCTCGCGCCAGGCTGCTTTGCGCCTGGACAAAATCGGGATCGATTCGTAACGCCTGCTCGTAGTGCCCGATGGCCTCCTGTACCCTGCCGGCCTGGAGCAAAGCATTCCCCAAATTGTAGTGCGCCATGGCATAATCGGGCTTGAGACGCAACGCCTGCTCCCAATGATTGATCGCCTCCGCCACCGAGCCGGCTTGGAATAACACATTTCCCAGGTTGTTGTGCGCCTCGGCGTAATCCGGCTTGATCCGCAACGCCTGCTCGTACTGCCCGATGGCCTCCGGCACCTTGCCGGCTTGGAGCAACGCCGTCCCCAGGTTGTTGTGCGCCTCAGCATAACCAGGCCGGATTCGTAACGCCCGCTCGTAATGGCCGATGGCCTCCGTCACTTTGCCATCTTCAAGAAACGCCGTCCCCAGGTTGTTGTGCGCCCGAGGGTTGTCGGGACGCTTCACTACGGCGTCCTGCCAAATGGTCAGCGCCGAGTTGTAGTCCCGATTGCGTTGGATCGTCAGGAAGGTGAGCAGCACCGCCACGAACCCGCCCGCCACGCATCCGAGCACAACGCCCTGCTGTTTGTTCCACAGCCGTTTCCCGAACGCAAACGCGCCGAGCACGACGAGCGTTACCACTGCCGCCAGCGGCAAATACATTCGACGCTCCGCGGCCGCTTCACCGACGCTCGGCAGAAAGCTCGACGTCGGTCCCAAAATGAGGAAAAACCAGGCGCCCAAAAACCCCAACCACGGTTGGCGGCGGAATGCCCACACCGTTGCGCCAAGCAGGCCAATCACGACCACACCCGATGCAAGCCCGTCTTTCAGCGACAAGGTAATCGGCCAGTCGAAATAATC
>JBEKUF010000227.1:0-4215 GCA_049515295.1 Verrucomicrobiia bacterium
AGGCTCTTTCCCGTAATTGCCGCGCCGGACTAATCCGCAAAGCGTCACGTGGACTTTACGACGTGCCGCACAAACATCCACTGATCGGTCCGCTGTCTTCTTCCCCGGATGCCGTCATCAAAGCCATCGCCCGCCGGGATGGCATTGTCCTGCAACCCGCCGGCGGACGTTGTGCCAATGACCTTGGTATTTCCGACCAAGTGCCAGCCAAGGCAGTGTATCTTACCAATGGACGAAGCCGCCGCATTCAAGTCGGCAAAAGTCTGATCACCTTGAAACACGCCTCATCCCGCACGATGGCCACTGCTGGCACAGTCAGCGGCCATGTGATTCAGGCGTTGCGCTGGATAGGCCGCTGCTATGTGGATGATCGCATCATCGCTAAACTGCGCCGGAATCTGAACGCCAATCACAAGGCGCAACTCATGAAAGACCTCTGCCATGCACCCGCGTGGGTGGCGGACATCATGCGCCAGATTGCGGCGCCGACTTGAAACTGACTTTGCAACGTCCCTCCAACCTCGACCGGCGGTGGAACTCGGCACCATCCGTGCCGCCAATCGCTTCAGCTTGTGCTTGGGTTCGGCGCAATAGTTCAAGCATGGCTTTACGAAACCACCTTCTACCGGACAAGTCGCCGGACAAGTGACCGGACAAGTCACAATATCCCTATCAGGACAGGTTCACGGAGCGGACACCAAAACGGACACCAAACGGATTAAAAACGATAGGAACGGATAAGACCGATTTTGCTTGAATAGCCAATAAAATCAGGCATATTTGGGGTGCAACGGCGGGAAAATATGGCCGATTCCGACACCCGCCTCCAACCTTCTATCCCTGCAATTCCAAGGAGGGGTTGGGAATTTGCTTTTTCGGGAGAGAACAATGAGAACCCGACTTGATGCCAGTTCTTTCAAACCGGCTGGGCGTGCGGCTTGGCGGGGGGGGCAAGAACGGGGCGGAAGAACCGGAAGATAATTCTACCCGAAGCCCGCTTTCTTGAGCGCACGTTCGGCGGCGACAATGTTGGAAGCATGGATGATGACCAGGGTTTCCATCCCGACTCTGGGGGCACAGCCGTACAAGTAATCGATGTTGATGGCTTTCTCGGCCAGAGCGTCGATTATCTTTGCCAACTGTCCTTGTTTAACGATGGGGCGAAGACCAAGGACAGTTGCCGTCGTAACGGCGAAGCCGATGCGCGTGAGAAGTTTTCTGGCTGCTTCTGGATCGGACACAACCAATCGCACCGTGTTCAGGTCGAAGCCCGGCGATGAATTTATGGCGAGGATAAGAATCCCGCGGCGGGCGATGGCGTCCAGCACCCTGGCCAGGTTGGCGGGTTCGTTGGGAGTAACAATTGTCAGTTCTTTCAACCGCTGCGTCATTCGTTCCTGGATGGGCTTGTTCACTCGGCACGCTCTTGTTTCACTAGGGTGACCGCTCGAATCTCCGGCGGTCAACATGCCGACAGGAATCTACGACTTGCCGCAAGAAATGCAACGGCAGCTCTGAACCAGTTGCGCTGCACCATCGGCTTGTGGCGGATCAGGACGTCGGTGCGACTCCGAGGCTCCGGCACCCAAATTTCTCCAACCGTGGTATGCTTGGTCAAATCAATTCACCATGTTCGGGTACAAAACCAGACGCCGCAACCGCCTTCGCTCGCAACCGTTTCCCGAGTCGTGGCTGACGGTTCTCCAACGCAATGTTCCTTACTACGAGCGACTCTCCCCGCCCGAGCAACACGAATTACGGCAAACCGTTCAGGTCTTCGTCGCCGAAAAGAATTTCGAGGGTTGCGGCGGCATGGAAACGACCGACGAAATCAAAGTGACCATCGCCGCCTACGCCTGCATCTTGTTGCTGCACCGCCAGCACGATTATTATCCTCGACTCCAATCGATTCTCGTCTATCCCGATGCGTACCCGGTGCCCGTGGTTCGCAGTGGGCCGGGAAACACGATGGTCGAAGGCCACGAGATACGAGCCGGCGAGTCCTGGCGAACCGGAGTCGTTGTCATCTCATGGAATCATGTCCTGCGTCGCCCCGCCGAGGTCGGTAGCGCAAGAAACGTTGTGCTCCATGAATTCGCTCATCAGCTCGATACGGAGAAAGGCTTTGCCGACGGCGCGCCGATACTTCCAAAGACCTCGATGTACAGAGCGTGGGCCCGTATCCTGGGGCGGGAATATCAGGCGCTGTCCGCAGCCGCCGATGCTGACCGCCCGACGTTTCTGGACAAATATGGGGCGACTGATCCCGCCGAGTTTTTCGCCGTTGTCACGGAGTATTTCTTTGAGCAGCCGCAGCAGCTCAAGGAACGGCACCCGGAACTTTACGAAGAGTTGAAGCTGTACTACCAACAAGACCCGGCGGCATTGTAGCATGTCGGTCGTTCCGCTTGCGCGTCGGCTTGCGCCAGCGGCAGCATCGGTCGCAACCCGTTGCGACGTGAGTGGGGCATGATAGGAGTGACGTTGGTCAGGCCTTGGGCGGCCATCGCAGACTACACCGCGCCATCCACAGCAGGCAGCGGGTCCTTGATGTATGTGCGCTGACAGGCTCGGCACAGGTCGAACTGAAAGTCGACGTACACATCCTGCATCAACTCCTCTTCGCTGAGGCCCTCGCAACGCTTCAGGATCTCCCGGATCTCGCTGGTATGGTCACGGGTCATGTCCTCGAAGGTAATCTTCAACGGATCGTAGGCGGCATACACCAGGATCTTGGCGACGTAGCGCAACGCGCCGTCCTCGATCAACTGGCCGCAACGGTCGCACAGGCGGGCACTCATGGCATCATCTCCTCTTTGAGCAGTTCTCCTGCGGCCGGAACTGTGCCCGGGTGTCAGGACAAATTCTTCACGGCGTGGAGCGCTTTCTCCGATTCCTCAGCGGTGTCCAGCGCCAGATAGCAGACGAACTTCCGCCCGATGGCGGCGGCTGAGAGTCCCCGCGGGTTGATCCCGGCATTGGCCAGTGCCTTTGCCATCATGCTGCCGAGCCCCGGCCGGTCGGGTCCTTCGATGCGAATCGAGTGCAAGCTGCCGGTCCGCCGGAAGCCCGCATCTGTGGCTGCCTTGACCTGCTCTTCACCCGTCAACGGCGTCACGAACACCACTCCCTGGCCCGGCTGCTCGGGCGTTCGACGGGCAATGACGAACTCCAAGCTGGCCCCGGCCGACGACAACGGAGCCAACTTCTCGGCCAGACCGCCTGTCCGGTCTTCAATTGTTGCCGCCCACACATCCACATTGCTCACTTTGAGTCCCATGACGACCTCCTAGTTAATGGTTCCTGCTCCAGTATATCACAGCCGGATGCGTTCCACGGCCATGGGCCCGTCAGGTCTCGGCCGCCAGCGGCCGGAGACGATCAAGTTTCAATCCCGTTTGCAGAGTCGCCCGCCTTGTTATCCGGGCTGCTTCGTAAGCCTCATTGATTGTCCTCGACCGGGTGTGTCACCGGGTCTAGGATTCGATTCAACAGGAGGATACCATGAGAAATGCTCTGTTGGGTTTGGTTCTTGCCATCATTGGATTGATGGTGTGTGGGACTGCCCCCGTTGCCGTCGCCGCAGACAAGGAGGCGGAGCGTCAGGCAACCCAAAACGAAGAAGGCCTGGTGCCACCGCTCCAGCATCCCGAGATGGCGTCGAAGCCGATGCCCGTCGTTCGCGTGATGTGGCCGGGCACCGACATGAAGGCGGAAATCCGCTGCGTATTCGGACTGCTCAAAGGGGCCTTGGTATTGTGGGCGGTCTGCAACATTCTGCTGGCCGCGTGGGTCTACACGGACATTCGGAAGCTCGGGCAAGGGCATGGGATTTTCATCGCCTTGGTGTTGCTGGCGGGCTTTCCGGCAGCCATCTTGTACGCCGTGGTAAGGATCGGCGACAAGAAGGGCTGAAGATCTTCTCGGGACTTTCGGATTGCGGGCGTCCGTCTCCTGTAGGCTCGCCCGCAATCCCGCTCGCTTCAGGCAGGGCTGTTGCCGGTTGACCATACAACGCGGTGGTTTGATCCGGCAGAAGATGTTCCCGTCCGATTGCTTGGCCGAGCATGGGCCCAATCGGGTAGCAGTGTGCCAGCCCCATGACGCTCCCGTTTGGGAATCTGACCGGGGCGTTACGCGGGCTGTCCGTCAAGCGCAGGGCCCGGTGGATCGTGGTGATTCAAGGCCTCGCGGATCCGCCGAAGCAGTTCCTTG
>JBEKUF010000228.1:0-4193 GCA_049515295.1 Verrucomicrobiia bacterium
GCGACAGCAATTGTGATGAGGATGGGCGCTAGGATTGCAAAGGCAAAAACCACCAAGAGAAACGACTCGATCTTGTCCCAACCCTTTTCGTGATAAGGGGCCTTGCTCTGCACATTCACGTCTGTCCAAATAGAGCAAAACAATGGCGCAAAGTCGAGGCTCGGTATTGCGTCGCTTCCTCGATCAGCCTCTCGACCGTCCACGGCCCATCTGTTCTGTGATCTCGGCACCATGAGCCGGTGTTGTCCCGTCTGCATCCGGGACGCTCTCTTTGCTGTTTGATGATCGCATAGGGACACTACGTCCTGCGGCATGCGGAATGTGTTACTCACCGCGTGGGGCTAGCAGAATTCCTTGTATGTGAGCGTTTTCACTTGCTGAACGAAGGTGCTACGCTTCCAGCATCGACTTGTAGCGGAAATTAAGTCATAAGTGGTGCATCGGTGAGCTACACCATTCTCTGCGGTGTAGCTTTAGTGGAGAACTGTCGGCGGTATAGTCACTTATGACGGAAACAGAGTTTATGCGCCATGTATGTCTTGTATGCATACAGTAGAAGGGTTTTCTATGAAGCGTCTTCTTTGTAGTGTTTTTGTTATGGCCGCGATGGTCGGCCTTGCGATACCCAGCCATGCCGTCGTGATCCTGGACGATACGTGGGCTGACGGGAACCGCAGCAACACCAGTTTACCGACGAACGCCGCGTGGTATGCCTCGAGCGGTTCGGCGCTAACCGCTACGACCGGGTCCATGACTCTGACGCTTGGTAGCAGTGCCATCCTGGTGGTCTCGTATTTCACGACCAACGCCGCCAGCCCCGCCCAACTGACGGTCGGAGACACTCTTCTGACGACGATCACGTTTACCTTCAACGGCGTGGCCGCCGAGAATACGTCCGAAGGATTTCGATTGGGCATCTATGAATTCGGCTCCAATCGGGTGAGCGCGGACTTCAGTGGAAAT
The DNA here is from genome assembly GCA_049515295.1 of Verrucomicrobiia bacterium. Lineage (GTDB taxonomy): Bacteria > Verrucomicrobiota > Verrucomicrobiia > Palsa-1439 > Palsa-1439 > Palsa-1439. The sequence continues at coordinate 964 of JBEKUF010000228.1, forward strand.
GGGACACAGGGCGCGGGTGTTCAGGGATATGCACTGTTCCAAAATATGGGGGCGGCGTTCAACAACACCACCCCAATGGACATCCGCGTGCGCTCGAATGTGGCTGATAGTTCGCTATTGGGAACATCGGGTGACTACACGTCTTTGGGGACCGGCCCCGGCACTACGAATAATTTCGGCGGGTTCGCCAATGGCACCACCTACACGTTGCAATATGCTTTCCAGCGAACCGCGAGCAACGTGATGGCGATCACCGTTTCCTGGTTGGATGCGACCAACGGTGCGACGCTGCTGACTTCGGTGACCGACAACAATGCCACCAATTTCAATTTTGATGGGATCGGCATCCGTCCACAAGAGGCGAGTGAGGCGGCAACTACTACGATCTTCCAGGAAGTCAAAGTGGAATACATCCCCGGGGCCACGGCTCCATCGATCACGGAAGATGTGCAGGACCAACAAGTCTACGTGAACCAGACGGCCTCGTTCAGCGTGTTGGCCAGCGGAACATTGCCATTGAACTACCAGTGGTACTACAACACGAACTCGATTCTGACCAATGCCACCAGTTCGTCGATCACCATCACAAACGCACAGTTGACGGATGCCGGTGGCTATTCTGTCATCGTGTCCAACCCGTACGGCGTGGTCACCAGCGCGGTGGCCCAGTTGTCCGTGACCGTTCCCGATGCGCCCTCCATCATCACCCAGCCGCAAGACCAGACCGTTTCGGTCGGAGACAGCGCGACGTTCACCGTGGAAGCTGGCGGTTCCGAACCCCTGAGTTACCAGTGGTACTACAACACAAACACACTCGTGGACGGAGCTACGGACAGCACGTTGACACTAACCAATGTTCAACCTGGCGAGGCGGGCGTGTACTCCGTCGTCGTCAGCAACCTCGCAGGCACCATTACCAGTTCCAACGCGACACTCAACGTCAATACAAACCCAGTGGCTCCGGTCTTTAGCACGGAGCCCGCATCTCAGGTGGTATTGGCCGGTAGCACCGCCACGCTCATGGCGTCCGCCGACGGCACAGCCCCGGTCAGCTACCAATGGTATGACAATGGCGTGCCGGTTTCGGGCGCGACCTCCTCCACACTGATTCTGGCGAACGTCCAGACCTCTGCTGATGGCAGCTACTATGTTACGGCTTCCAACAGCGTGGGAGTCGCTACTAGTGATGCCGCGCAGCTTACAGTCACCCCGACCATCCCTGTGCCTCTCTCCGCGTACAATCTGGTCGGCTTTGCCCAGGGGACCACCGGCGGCGGCGTGCTGGCGGACACGGATCCCAACTACGCCAAGGTCTCTACTGCGACCGACCTCGCGAACGCGCTCAATAGCAAGACCGTCAAGGTCATTGAGATCATGAACGACCTCAATCTTGGATATAACGAAATCGAAGCCTCTGCGAAAACCAACAGCGAACCGTTCCGTCCCGGAGAAACACCACTGCTTCATCCCGTGTTGCTGGTGACCGGCGAAAGTGACGTCGATATCCAGAAGAAAAACGGCCTGACGATTTTTTCGGCCAATGGCTGGGCCATCCATCACGCCAAGTTGAACATTAAGAATTGCAGCAACATCATTATCCGCAATCTCAAGTTCGACCAACTGTGGGAATGGGATGAGGCCACCAAGGGACAATATGACCGAAACGACTGGGATTTCATCACGCTTGGCGACGGCGGCGCGGTGAGCAACATCTGGGTGGATCACTGCACGTTCACGAAATCCTACGACGGCAATCTCGACACCAAGGCCGGGTGTTCGGGCATTACCATTTCCTGGTGCAACTACGTCGGCGACGACGGCGCCACCAATCCCAACAGTTGGGTCTGGCAGCAGATCAATTATTTGGAACAGAGTCCGTCCAGCTATCCGATGTACAATTTCCTGCGTACGAACGGGTACAGCACCACCAACATCGTCACCATCATGCAAGCGCATGACAAGACGCACCTGGCGGGTCAAAATGATCTCGACCCGAACAACGCCACCATCTCGATGACCTTCCACCATCTGCACCTGGGCGTGTGGGATCGTTGCGTGCCGCGCCTGCGCGCCGGCAACGTGCATGACTACAATCTCTATGTGGACGACACGTTGGTTCTGGCAGCCAGGCGTTTGCGCGATTCGATCGCGGCCACAATGAGCACCGCCAATCAAAACACACTGAACAACACTTACAGTTTCGAGCCACCCGTTAACGGCACGATCTCCACCGAAAACGGCGCAATTCTGGTGGAGAAATCAGTGTATATCGATTGCATAACCCCGCTGCGCAACAACCAGACCGATCCGTCGGATCCCGAATACACCGGCAAGATCATGGCGCTGGATTCGATCTATCACTTTGACAATTCTGACGGCTCGACCACGGATTACCGGGGCGACAGTACGAACGCCACCGGATTCGCCGACTTCGGCCCGGCTCAAGCGCCGGTCATCCCTTTCTCATGGAATCTGACAGGCAATCAACTGCCGTACACCTATTACCCGGATGATCCGGCCCAACTGCAAACCATTGTCACCAGCCCCACGGCTGGCGCCGGCGCGGGCGTGCTCACGTGGAACAAGACCAACTGGCTGGTGACCTCCTATGCACCCACCGGTCCGATCATCGTTGCCAGTCCACAAAGCCAGACCGTCTCGCCGGGCCAAAGCGCGACATTCACTGTGGTGGCCGGCGGCAGCGCGCCGTTGAGTTACCAATGGTACTTCAACACCAATTCACCCATCGCTAATGCGACCAATTCCACCCTTACCCTCACAAGCGTTCAGTCAACCAACGTTGGCGCCTATTCCGTTGTGGTGAGCAACAGCGTGAGCGCCGCCACCAGCGAATCGGCAATGCTTGCGATCCCGCCGGCATATACACCATTCCAGAATTGGCAATTGCAGTACTTCACCTGCACGAATAACGGTACAAGCTGCACGCAGGCCGCGCCCAATGCCGATCCCTACGGCAAGGGTATCAGCAACTACAACCAGTTCCTCGCCGGATTGAATCCGACAAACCCAGCCTCGGTGTTCAGCATTATCGCCATCAGCCAAGCGGGCGGAACCAACACGGTCACGTGGAAGACTTCCGGCGGCGACCCGAACGCCGCATCATTCTACGGCCCGACCGTGATTACCAACATTGTCCAAGGCTCTGTCGGTGCGGCGAACGGCGGGTACAGCAACAACTTCAGCGACATCAGCAGCCCATTAATCATCGT
>JBEKUF010000229.1:0-4105 GCA_049515295.1 Verrucomicrobiia bacterium
ACGAACACGGGTCCGCTGGTCGTCAAGGCCACGATTGTCGGCAAGAAGTTCCATGCGACGTTCCCCGTGCTCACCAATAGCACCCTGGTGATTGGCAGTAACGACGTGTCGGGCACATCGGTTCTCATCCCCACCAACTTCGCTGGCGTCGCGACTATGCACGTGACAGCGACGTTTAACCGCAAGAACATCGGCTCAAAGACATTGCATGTTACCATCACCGCCGTCACCAACGCCCCGCCGCCCTCGGGATCTCTCACTGTAACGACGAACCTCTACGATGTGGGATTCGAGAACTCAGTGACGCTGGACGGCTCGATCGTCCCCACTAGCGACCTGGCTGGGACACTGACGTACGTCTGGAGCCAGACCAGCGGCGAAGCGGTTACGCTGAGCACCAACGGTGTTGTCTCAACCAGTTTCACTACTGATCCGCTGACGAACTTCGTCGCGATGACCGTCTCTGCGAGCTCGCTGTACTCTTCGTACGTCGCAGGCGGGGTGACGAACCAGGAGTACGTCGAACCCGAGCACCGCTTTGGCAGTCTCGCCGGCATTTCCCTTGACAACCAGGAGGCGAGCGCGGCCATTTACGGCTTCAAACTCCTCGTCAGCAACGGCTCGGTCACGCGCACCGGAGTTTTCACCGTGGCGTGTTCGCTTCAGACGCCCGCGCAACCGAATATTCCGGTCGGCGTAACCGCCTTTTACAAGGGGGCGACCAATAGCATGAACTGGTCACTCGTAACCAAGCCCGGCGGGTCCTCTGCTACGTTGGCGCACACGAACGGTTTGATCGCTGCGTTGCGGCCGGATGTGGTGGGCGTATATGTGATTCAGGACAATGTCACCGGTCAGTCCGTCACCAACACGGCAGCGACTTGGACGGGTGTGCAGTTCTGCACGATCTGCCATAGTCCCGGCAACAACGTCGATCAGGCCGATATTGTTACCCCGTGGAGCCAGACGGAGCATGCGACGATGGCCGAACGCGGGGTGGACGGACAACTCTCGTCGCATTACAACGAGTCTTGCTTCCAGTGCCATACCGTCGGCTTCAACCAATCGCCAGCGGCGACCAACAACAACTTCTATGCCGTCCAACAACAACTCGGCTGGGCGTTCCCCAAGGTCTTGCAGGCGGGCAACTACGCGTTGATGCCCGCTCAACTCCAGAATCTGGCCAACATCCAGTGCGAAAACTGCCACGGGCCCGGCAGCCAGCATCCAGGTGCGCCGTCCGTCAGCCTGGATGTGAAGGTCTGCTCAAGCTGCCACCAGAGCGGCACCGAGGAGGTCAATGTCCAGCAGTGGGAGATTTCGCCGCACTCGGGAGGGTACGAGAGTATCTCCGACGACAGCTTCATTAGTTCAAGCTGCGTGCGATGCCATTCGCCCGCTGGCTTCATCAGCGTCGCGACGAACCAGGTCGCCGCGGCATACACCAACACGGCGTCGGGCTTAACCGCAGTGGCCATGGGCAGCGGGCCGTTGACCTGCCAGGTTTGTCACGATCCGCACAACGTCAAGGAATTTCCCGAAGCTGCGCATCAGTTGCGGGTCTATGATACCGTCCAACTGGGCAATCCGCTATTGACGAACAGCCCGACGGTTTACATTGGCCTCGGCGACATCCTGACTACGGCGAATCTGCAATTGACCAACAGCACTGTCACCGTGACCAATGCCGGCTTATCTGCGGCTTGTATGGTTTGTCACTCTTTATATAATGGATTGCCGACGCAAATCCAAGTCAGCGGCTCCGGCATCGGTCAGATGTACTACATGACGACGACTCCAGAGATGAGCACCGCCGGCGAGATCTTCGCTGGTTTGGGCGCATGCGACTACGGCGAGGCGATGGGGAATTCCTTCCACACGTACCTGGCGGATTGCCAGACCTGCCATATGTATGCACTCAAGGCGGGGGATACGATCCTCGTCAACGGCGCGCCGCTTGCGATCACAACCACGAACCTTGCCACCTACGCCAACGTGTTGGGCTCCCACACGTTCGAGATGGAATACCAATATGTGGGCACGAATGGTGTCACCAACGTGGTGGACAACATTGCCGCGTGCAATCAGTGCCACGCCGGTTTCGACCCGGTCAGTTCGTTCGACTTCAAGTCCGCCAACGCGCAAGACTACGTTGGCAACGGCGTGATCGCGGGCATTCAGACGGAAACGGCAGGGGTGATGACGAATCTGGCGACCCTGATGTACGCGACGGGTCTCTCCAATACCATTGCCCACGGAAGCACGACTTATTTCGGCGGCGGCTACTCCACCAACAATCCGGCCTTGGCGGCAGCGCAACACAAAGCCGTTTGGAATTGGAATCTGGAAAATTTCGAAGGGAGCAGGGGCGTTCACAATTCGCAGTTCACCATCCGCCTGCTGCAAACGACTTACACCGATCTGAGCACGAACTATTACGGAGACCCGACCAAGACGTACCTGAACGCCTATCCGAACGCCGTCCTCCGGTAGGAGTGGGCGCGATGGCGTTGGTTCCGACACGGGCGGCTGCTCAGGGGATGTCAGTCGTCGAAGGCGTCCGCCCAACCGTTCGGGGGCAGGCAGGCGGAGATTGGTACCAGAGGTGATCCTTGAATAGCCCACGATCCTCAACCGGGGTAACAGTCGCAGCCATCGGCGGCGCCGCGTTGGCGGCATTGATCGTTTCCTGCGCGACGGTGGATCGAGTGGTCCTGGCCCCCCCGATGATTTCGGGGGCCAAATACGTCGGCATGGACCAATGCGCGTTATGCCACGAGAAGGAAGTGAAGAACTTCAAACTCACCGAGCACGCGCGCATTCAAATCCCGGGTGAAGGCAAACGCGTTGAGGGTGAAGGTTGCGAAAGTTGCCACGGACCCGGCAGTTTGCACGTGGACTCGGGCGGCGATCGCAAGCTGATCGTCAACCCCGGCAAGAGTCCTGAGGCGTGTTTCCAGTGCCACCTCGATAAGCTCGCCGAGTTCAGCCTCCAATACCATCATCCGGTCAAGGAAAGGCGGATGAGTTGCATCTCTTGTCACGATCCACATGGCGAAGATATTCTCAAGCCGAAGAGCATGCTCGTCGGTCGCCTGAACGAGGACTGTGCGCAGTGCCATCGCGAACAGGCCCGGCCGCACGTGTACGAGCATGAGGCGATGCGCGAAGGGTGCACCTCTTGCCATAACGTGCACGGTTCGATCAACCCGAAGATGTTGACCGAGCGCGACAACAATCTCTGCCTGAAGTGCCACGCGCAGGTGGCCTCGCCCACCCTGCCCGGTGTCGTGTCGATCGGGAACATGCCGCACGCCGGGTTTGCGCCCACCAGCTTCCTGGAACAGGGCACCTGTTTCAGCGCGGGTTGTCACACGGCCGTTCACGGTTCGGACATCAACGCGCACCTGCGGTATTGACGAAGCCATGGTGATGAAACACACCTTCTTCAAAGCGCTCCTTGTCACCCTCCCGATGGGACTAATGACGCTTACCACCGTCCGCGCCGATGATTCGCAAACCAATTCGCCAATCCAGTTGTCCGGGACACCGGAGGTGACCTATGCGAAGGTGTCCGGCAATACCCAGAAATTCCGCGAAGACGTGGGGATCAAGGAGGGTTGGAACGGCGGCGCTGAAGACGGGACGCTGCATTACGATTTCAACAAGGACACGACACTCGATGGCGAAGGCCGGTTTATCATTGATGAGCACGACTACAAGTTCCAGTTGCAACTGACGAAACGGGATTTTTGGTTTGTTCGGGCCGGGTACACCGAATATCGCGAGTACTACGACAACCAGGGAGGCTTCTACGGCCCGTTCACGCCGTCGTCATTTCGGCTGGATCAGGATCTGCGGGTCGATAACAGCGATATTTTCTTCGAGGCCGGACTGACCTTGCCCAATCTCCCCAAGGTCACCGTTGGCTATGAGCGACAATCACGCGATGGCGACGAATCCTTGGTCGAGTGGGGGGGCGTCACCCAGGGCGCGAACACGCGCAACATTTATCCCTCGTATGACGGCATCAAAGAACACACCGATATCGTCAAATTGAACGTGGAGTATGACATTAGCAAGGTCCACCTGCTGGACGACTTCC
>JBEKUF010000230.1:0-4012 GCA_049515295.1 Verrucomicrobiia bacterium
GAAGGCGCGGGCCGTCGCGCCAGAGAATCCTGACCTCCTGCGGGAGCGCGGAGAAGAATTTGCGCGCCTGCTCGAACTCGCTGCGGTCGGCGCGGTCAAGCCCGACGACGACCTGGCGCACGTAACGAACCTGGCGAAGATGCTGCAGAATGTTCCGCAGTGCCGGGCCTTGCAGCTCGCTGTACAGGCAGGGCAGCACCAACGCAATCGGCCGGTGTTCAGTGTAATCGGTGAGTGTCGCCTCGATGGCTTCCAGGTCGTACTCGCCGAGCCGATGGAACGTGGTGATCACCCCGCTTTGGTGAAAATCGCTCATCGCTGCACAAAGGTCTTCGCAACCGCGCTATCCGATTGTAAACTTATGCTGACATGATGGCTCGATGCAAACCATTTCCTTTTCTTTGGTCAGAGAAAGCATTTCCATGAGCGATACGGAAGTCATCTTCTGGGACGTGTACGACACACTCGTTACCGCGCGCCGCGGCGATCTGGATTCGCTGCTCAAACGCGAAGCGGAATTGCGAATGGCATTCGACCGGACGGCGAGAAATTTCAGCCTCCACGCGGATCCCGCCCAGTTGCACGAATTGTTCCTGCGCGGCATCGGGGCCGAACGCGAGATGCGAATCGCGGAAGGCATCGCCCATCCCGAAGTGCGCGTGGACGAAATCTGGTTCAAGATCCTCGAAAGGTTCCAACCCGAACCGCCGACGATGAGTTTCGCGCGCGAGGTGGCGCTGTTCTTCGAGCGCCAGGCCAACCCGAAGGAGCTTCAGTTCCGCGCGCTCGACGTGTTGACGACGCTCAGGAAACGCGGTCTACGGCACGGGATCATCTCCAACGGGCAATTCTACACGCCCATCGAGTTGTCAGACCTGTTGGGGGATGAGAGCTGCGGAGCGATCCGCGCATATGAATCCCTGTTCGATGCGCGACTGGTGTTCTTCTCGTTCGAACTCGGCGTGGCGAAACCTGACCCCACGGCCTTCCAGCGGGCGGTCGGAGCCCTCACGGTGGACAACATCATGCCCGACGACTGCGTCATGATTGGCAATTCACTGACCAACGACGTGGCACCGGCGCATCACATGGGGTTTCGCACGGTGCTCTTCTCGCCGGAACCTGTTCCCGAGTCCGCCATCAAACCCGATCTGGTGATCCACAACCTCGGCCAGTTGTTGGAATGGGTGTGAGACTGGCGATTCTGCATTATCACCTGCGGCCGGGCGGCGTCACGACCGTTATCCGCAACGCGCAACGCGCCCTGGCTGGCAAGTTCGACATCACCGTGCTCGCCGATTTCGGCTACGACGAACGGCCCGCGCGAAGCCAGGCCGAATTCCTTGCCGGGGCGGCCCTGTTGGCCGGCCAACTGCACGATCGGCTGCGCGGCGTGGAAGTCCTGCACACGCATAACATCGGACTCGGCAAACATCCGCGGCTGACATCCGCGGTCAAACTGCTGGCGGAGCGGACGGCTACGATCAAGGTCATCAACCAGGTGCACGATTTTCCCGAGGACGACCGTCCCGCGCAATTGAACGCACTGCGCGATTGCACCGGCAAGGCCAACGACGCGTTCTGGCGCGGGATGTGTTACTACGATTTGCCGAATGTGATCTGGGCGACGTTGACCACTCACGATGCCGCGAAACTCGCGGCCCGCGGGGTCCCCTCGGAAAAGATTCATGTTCTTCCCAATCCTGTGGACGACGAGTTCTTCACGCAGCCTCCGACGTCGCGCGCCGAATTGCAGGAGGCAAAGAACAAGCTCGCAGCCTTCGCCGGTAGACACCATTTCTCTTTCGATCCGCGAAAGAAGATGTTTCTCTCGCCCATGAAGGTCATGGTTCGCAAGAACAACGAAGAGGCGGTCGAACTGGTCAGACGGCTCCAGAAATATCAACTGGTCGTCTCTCTCGACGCGTCCTCCGCCACCGACCGGGCGTATAGCGAGCAATTGAAGAAACAGATTCGCCGGGAGCGGTTGCCGGTGGTCATCGGCATCGGGGCCGAGTTGGACAATCCGCTGCCGCTGTTTCATCTGGCCCACGCGGTTCTGACGACCTCGAAGATGGAGGGCTTCGGATACACCTTTGTGGAAGGCTGGCTGTGCGGCAAGGCGGTGATTGGACGAGACATACCCGAGGTCACGCAGGATTTCGTGAGGGCCGGCATGAAAATGGATCATTTCTATCGGGAGTTCGACGACGAGGCGGTGCGAGGCGTCGGGGCATTTCTCGCGCGACTTCCGCGCAAGCTCATTCAACACAATCGGCAGGTTGTGCTGGAAAAGTATTCCCTACGCGCCTACGCCCGGCGCTACGGGAAATTGTTGGCCGCATTTTAGACCCCAATCCTTAGCCGGACTCCGGCTGTTGCGACGGCGGGTTCGCCCTCCATTCCATCAGGACGTGGGTTTCCGTGCGGCCGCATTCCGTGAATCCAACGCGGCGGTAGAGATTGATGGCCTGATTGCGGTGGAGGACACCGAGCTTGACGGGGACCCAACGGGCGCGAGCGTGCTCGATTGTCTCCCGAAGAACGGCTGTCCCGATGCCGCGTCCCTGGAATTCCGGCAGCACGACGAGTTCGCGGACGTGAACGCAATCCGGGTGGTCCACGACCGATATGTAACCACAGGGAGCGCCGTCACACTGGAGGATCTGGAATTGCCCGGTCGCCCAATCCTTGTCGAAAAACTCGTCCTGGAGCGGTTGGTCCCAACTCCCGAACTGGCGCACCACGACATCGTGGTAGGCCGCGTGATGGGCGTGGCGGGCAAACCCGGCATCGGAGGGCAATGCTGGTCTGTTCGTCAGCCTCATGGCGCGGCTCACCCGTCCAAGTGAACGTTGACCAAGGCCGTCATGGACCGGGCTTTTGTGCCTGCGGGCGCTCGGCAGTCTGGCGGACGAAGTCGATATGGCCGCGCAGCCCGTAGAATTGGTCGCCAAAATAGGCGGGGACCGTCATTTTGTTGACGGCATTTTCGATATGTTCGAGTCGTTGGAGCAGTTGGGCGCGTTTGTCCGGGTTGGACTCTGTTTGAAGTTTCTTCTCCAGCAACAGCAAAGCGCGATACCGGCGGTAGATTTGGGTGCGGATGCGCCAGCGATAAAATGAGGGGACGCTGCGCACGATGGGGATGGCAACGACAATCATCGGGACAAACGCCACGAGTATCCGGCTGGTCAGGCTCGCCAGCCAGAACGGCAGATAGCGGTAGAAGAATTTGCGGCCGGATTTGTAGAAGCGGGTCGCATCATCGCTGATGCGAAAGTCGTTTTCGATCGGGGCTGGGAACTCGCCCTTCTGCTGGAGCAACGTCGCGCGACCGTGGATTTTGCGGGCGGCCTCCAGCAGAAGATCGGACAATGCGGGGTGAAGATTGTCGCGGGCGACGAGCTCGACGTTGGGGCCAATGAGCGTGACATTGTACGGGGGCAGGTTGCTGCCGAGATCAATTCCGCCCTGGGGCAGGGTGACCACGTTCAGGTATGTATAACGGCGCGTGTACGCATCCGCCTGGGTGAAATTGTACAGATGGATGCCGGGCGCGCGGAGGAGTTCGCGCAGAACCGCCGGCGAAGCGGCTTCGCCCATCAGGAACACGGCATCGATTGTCCCGTCGAGCAGCGCTTTCGCGGATTGCCCGGGTTCCCAATCCAGAAACGTGGTTGGCCCATTGGTGGTGATTCCGTTCGCCTGCAACAGGGTCAACGCTAGGGTGCGCGTGCCGCTGCCGGGCGGGCCAATGGCGAGTTGTTTGCCCGCGAAGTCCGACAACAGCTCGACGGGCGCGCCACGGTAGAAAATGAGCAGGGGCTGATGGGAGATGCTGCCCAGCGAGACCAGGTTGGGAGCAGCGCCGTTGGTCATCCCGCCAAGAACGAAGCCGACATCCACGTGAAACGAGGGGTCGCTGAGACGCTGGAGGTTTTCCATCGAGCCCTCGGAGGCTAGGACCTTTACCCTCACCCCATGGCGCGCCAGGAGGCTGACATATTTG
>JBEKUF010000231.1:0-3969 GCA_049515295.1 Verrucomicrobiia bacterium
CTCGTTCGGATTCTGGCCCATTCCCCCGAGAACGATCCGACGCGTTCGCGCGTGGATGAAGAACAGCACGTAATAGGTCGTTAGTCCCCAGCACGTCCAAATTTCCGTCGTGAAGAAATCCGTCGCCCACAGCACTTCCCGGTGCCGGCGAATGAACTCGCTCCATGTCGTATTGCGTCGTCGCTCAGGCGATGACCCAAGGCCGTTTCGCTGGAGGATGTTGCCCACTGTCTGGCCGCTGATATGGTGCGCAGATTGTGGATCGCGCCAGCAATTCGGTCGTAGCCCACGCAGGATTGTCTCTGGCCAAACGGACGGCGAGGTCTTCAATTTCGGCTTTGGTGGGCGGTCGTCCGTGCCGCTTGCAGAATCTCGAACCATCGAATTTCTTGGCCACCAGTCGCCGGTGCCATTTGAGGATTGTCTCAGGTTTGACGATGATGACCGTGTCCGCCATCAGTTTGCCGAGGGCGCATCGCTCGTTGTCGGTCGGGAGAATACGGCAGTCAATCTGGTCGCGTAGGATGCGGTTCTCTTCGAGCAGGGGCTCGATTCTGCGTAACAGGTCTTCGTTGACACGGCCGGTGATGTAGGCCAGCATTCGTTTCCAAGGCATGGGACGTTCCTCGCGGCAATGCTAGCGGAGGACATTCAGCCAGGACGAGTTTTTTGACCACACGGAATTGCTTGTCCTTACCGGATTCATTGCGACGCCAAGACAACTTGCCTCCTTCCGGCAGATAATTTGAACTGATCGGCTCCCACTTGACACCGCACACAGCGCGCTTGCATTCGCAGCGGGGCTGGTTTAGGAAACTGGCCGCTGAAAATTGGAAGAGGAGCATCCATCAGATGGAATCGGATATACTGCAGAATCTCTACGTGTTCTTGCTGGCGACGTTTCTGGGGCTGGAAGTAATCCGGCGCGTTTCGCCACTGTTGCATACGCCGTTGATGTCGTTGACCAACGCCATCTCGGCCATTGCTGTCGTTGGCTCGATCGTCATTGCCGGTGAACAGAAGACAACGTTGAGCGCTGTGCTCGGAACGGTCGCGGTCGCGGCGTCGATGACCAACATCGTTGGCGGTTACGTGATTACCTACCGCATGCTGGTCATGTTCAAGAAACGGGAACCCAGGAAATCCTAATGGAACACCTGATCCAATTCACCTACATGGGGTCAGCGGTGTGTTTCATCCTCGCCTTGAAATGGATGAGCGCGGTGCCGACGGCCCGCCGCGGGGTCATCACTGGCATCCTCGGAATGTTGTTCGCCGTCTGCGGCACGTTGCTGCTGCTGGTACCCGAGGCGCGCGCCCACGGTTGGTTTGATACGTACCGCTGGATCCTCGTCGCGTTTGCAGTCGGCGCCATCATCGGCGTTCCCATGGCGATGATGCCCATGACCGCCGTGCCGCAACGAACCGCTTTGTCGCACGCATTCGGCGCACTGGCCGCCGCGTTGGTCGGAATGGCGGAGTATTACCTGCATGGCGCCAATCTCACCCATTTCACGATGACAGCCTTGGGCCTCGAAGTGTTGTTGGGGTTTCTGACGTTTACGGCAAGTTTGATGGCCTTCGGCAAGCTCCAGGAAATCCTGCCGACCCGGCCCATGACCTATCGCGGCCAGAATTTTGTGAACCTGTCGCTCTTTGGCGTCGCGGCCCTGGTCACCGTCCTGCTCATCGTGGACCCGTCCAAAGCGCTGTTGTTTCCCGTCATGTCGATGTTGGCTCTGGTTTTTGGCGTGCTGCTGATCATCCCGATCGGTGGCGCCGACATGCCCACGGTCATTTCGCTGTTGAACTCCTACGCCGGTCTGTCGGCCTGCGCGATGGGCTTCGTGCTCAATAACAAACTGCTCATCATCGCCGGCGCGCTCGACGGTTCTTCGGGCTTCATCCTTTCGGTCATCATGTGCAAAGCCATGAACCGCTCGTTTACCAACGTCTTGTTCGGGGCATTCGGACAGGTTCAGGTTTCTGCAGCCACCGCGGAAAAACGCCCGGTGCGCAGCGCCGCGCCCGAAGAAGCCGCGGCGTTGCTGGAATCGGCGAACACAGTGATGATCATTCCCGGCTACGGCATGGCCGTCGCCCAGGCTCAGCACTGCGTCCGCGATCTGTTTGACGCGTTGACCAAGCAGGGTGTGAACGTCCAATTCGCAATTCATTCCGTGGCGGGCCGGATGCCCGGTCACATGAACGTCTTGCTCGCCGAAGCCGACATTCCCTACGACAAGTTGCTGGAGATGGACGAAGCGAACTCCGAACTGCCGCAGACCGACGTCGCGCTGGTCATCGGCGCCAACGACGTGACCAACCCCGCCGCGCGCACGAACAAAGCCAGCCCGATCTACGGGATGCCGATCCTCAACGTGGACAAGGCGCGCACCGTCATGGTCATCAAGCGCAGCATGAACCCCGGGTTCGCCGGCATCGACAACGACCTCTACTACCAGGACAAGACGCTGATGTTGTTCGGCGACGCCAAGGGTTTCACCTCGCAGATTCTGAAGCACCTGAGCAGCGCCAATGGCGGCAGCGGCATGCACTGAAAACATCGGGAGGGTGAGGTTTCCCCAGAATCCCTTTCGGGGCTGCTGCCGAACCGTTCATTTGTAGGGTAAGCGGCCCGCTTGCCGCCGTTCATTGGGAGGATGAGGCTCCCGCCCGTTCCCTCCGCCGGTAGCGCGAGCCTCTGGCTTGCGGTCGTTGCCGTGCGGATAGTCCCCTCGCCCTTTCTAAGGGAGAGGGTCAGGGTGAGGATTCATTCTGCCCAACGCCCACAATCCAGCGTCCGCAGGCCTCCAAAAACCCCCGAACGAAGCCAAACGAAGCCAACGCGGTTTTTCCACTTTCGCTCTCTGCAACCGCCTACCATCCAAGCCCTTCCATCGTCCGCTCCCTCCAAAAACCATTGGCTTCGTTTGGCAGAATCGCCTACATGGACTCACTCTCCCCTCCTGCCCGCGAACCAAGTACCTATATCAAAGAACGCCAACCACTTTATCATAAATACCAATCCACCCCAAGCACAAAATATCGCTCACCGATTCTTTACCTCTTGACAACCCGCCTCTTTTCCGCCGGCATCCCACCCGCCCCCGTAGCCGCCTCGTCTCCGAAATTGTAGGGCGGGATCGCCCCGTGTCGTTCCGGGGTATCCCGCCGCTGGCACATCCACTCCCTCCGTATCCGCGCCCTGGGTAGGGACGCGCCGCCTGCCCCGAATCCTTTTCGGGGCTGGCACGTCCGCTCTGCGGCGTCAGTCTGAACGAGCCACCCAATTGTCGCCGCGAATCCCTGTCCGCCATAGCCGGCCGAAGGTGGATCATTCGCGGTTCGCCCCATCCCCTCTTCTCGCTCTCCGCTTTCGCCCACGCTCCCACCCCGCCCTCGAACGACTTGGCGGTTGCCTTGTACCCTACGGGGACACAACCCGGTAATATCTTGCGGGTTGATTGGTGGCGCCGCCCGCGTCGAGGTAGTTGGTCGCCGGGCCGACGGTATTGGTGACTGCGAAGATGGTTGCAAAGGTGTTGCTGCTGTAATTGCCATAGGCGGCTCCCGCCGTGGCTTGCAACTCGTTGGTGGTGCCAATGCCGCCGGTGTTCCAATTGATCGCGATACTGGTGCCCGTCTGGGTGATGCTGGTTATTTGCAGCGGCGCGATGGCTTGGATGATCACTTCGCCGTTGCCATCTCCGAGCGGGTCTGAGACGCCGGAGACCTCAGTTATCACCGTTCCCGAAGCGTCAATATACGAACCGCCGCCGCTGCCGCCGCAGCCGCCGCACCAGCAGCTGTAACAGCCCTCAAAGGCGGCACCGCCCCCCCCCGCCGCCGCCCGCGGCGCCGCCGCCACCGCCCCCGCCGGCGTAAAAGTTCAAGTCGTAGCCACCGCCACCCCCGCCGCCGCCGCCCCCGTAGCCGCCCCCGCCGCCGCCCCCGTAGCTGGCGCCG
>JBEKUF010000232.1:0-3958 GCA_049515295.1 Verrucomicrobiia bacterium
CGGGCAGCCCATTTTTGCAACCCGAAAGCTGCCAGGAACGGCGTCCTGGGATAAATCATCATCGAATCACACCACCCCGTCCGCCTTCCGTGATTATCGTCGCAGCAGCGGAAGAACACCGGAAACCTCACTCCATATTCGTCGGCTCCTGTTTTGGCAATGCAGTAGGCGTTGTAAGCGTTAGCGCTCTCGTCACAGTAGAAGCCGGGAGGGGCCGAGCCGATTCTCCAGAAATGAAGAATCGAAGTCACAATCAACAGCGCCGCGGTGGCCGAGATGAAAGCCGCGCCTCGGAATCGTTCCCCTGGGGATTTCGTTACGACCAGTCGATCCATCACAGTTTCAGCGACCTCTCATAACATGCGGTCACGACCATCAACAAGTTCTCTTTTGTTTCGCTCTCACGGGAGCAGGTACCGCCCCTCCATGTGCGCTTTCAGACGGCCCTGCTAATCCACCGAATTGGTCACAGCTGGCATTTTACACTGATGGCAGGTGCCATGGGCTACGGCAAATCCCTCGGCCACTATTTCGAGGCAAGTTCAGGCCACGGGCGCGAGTCGAGTGGATCCCGACTTGGCCCGCTGCAAGGGCGTGAACGGCCGAATCTTGGTGACCTTCGCCGCCGCCATGCATCTGGGTAGATATCCAATTTTACGAAGCCACAATTCTCGACCCCATCTGACATCCTCTCCTCCCGCCTCCTTGCTGTGGGTCTCGACGGCCCCCTTCAGCAGAGCTTCCCAAATCTCCTCGCTCGAAGGTTCAGAGTCGCCCCCGCTTTGCGAGCCTGGCGGTTTGAACTGCCCTGCCTCTTACTGAACTGCTCGCGTTCGTGCCAGGGCATTCTGGGCTTGGACAAAATCGGGCTTGATCCGCAACGCCCGTTCGTAATGCCCGATCGCCTCCTGTGCCCGGCCTGCTTGTTCCAAGGCGACCCCCAAGTTGTAATGCGCGTGAGCGTAATCGGGTTTGATCCGCACCGCCTGCTCGTAGTGTCCGATTGCTTCCTGCAGCCTGCCTCGTCCCATCAAGGCGGTCCCCAGATTGTTGTGCGCCTCGGCATAATCAGGGTTGATCCGCACCGCCTGCTCGTAGTGCCCGATGGCTTCCTCCACCCTGCCTGCCTGAAGCAAAGCATTCCCCAAATTGTTGTGCGCGCCAGCGAAATCAGGCTGGATTCGCAGCGCCTGCTCGTACTGGCCGATCGCCTCCTGTACCTTGCCCAGCCGCAGCAAGGCGACCCCCAGGTTGTAATGCGCCTCGGCACATCGCACGACGCTCGCCAACAGGTTAAAGGCTACCGAGACACTCAGCAGGAGGCTCCAGCCCCAGCGCATGGTACGCCGCTGGAGCGGACGATCCGCCAGCGTGCGTTCCAATCCGAGGATGCCAACCACTGCCAGCAGCACCAATGCGGGCAGAAACTCCACCTCATAGCGGATGCTCGCGGAGAAAAAGAGACTCAACGCCAGCGTGTTTGTCACGAAAAGAACGGCGAGCGCTGCCAGGAACCCGCACAAGGTTGAACGCGTCTGCCCCGAGCGACCACGCCACGCCAGCGGCACGGCCAGCGCCAGCCACACCACAGGAATGTTCGTCAAGACGCCAAAGGGATGTTCCACCACCCCGTGGCCCGCCGGCACGGGTGCCACGGTGATGTCATGCACGAACGGAAACCGACCGCTCCAGCGCGCCGGTTCCAGAAAATAGACCCGGAAGTGGAACCACAGATAACGCAGACCGAAGGGTCGAACCGTGCTCCGCCGGTCTCCAGACAACGCGTAGCGCAATCCGAATTCGAATGGACTATCGAATCGCAGGAAGTTGTAGAGCATCAGCCCCAACCCGATGAGCGCGATGGGACCGATTGCCGCGATCAGCAGCGCCCAAACACGCCGCCGCTCGCGCCACGCATCAACCACCGGCACCAGCAGGACTGCCGCACCAAAGATCAAGGATGGCCGCGCCCCCACCACCAACCCATAAGACAGACTGGCCGCCGCCAGCCACCGACCTCGCTGGGACGAGTGGTGCAATGCCTTCCAAATCGTCGCCAAGGCCAGCATCGTAAATGCGTACCCACAGCTAATGGATACCTCCCAAACATCACACCGAGCGAGCAGCGATGGTGTGCAGGTGACCAGGCCGAGCGCCAGCGCGCCGGCGGCGACCACCGCGACGCTGACTTCGGCAAAGTAGCGCCGCCAGACAGCGCGCAACAGGTACACACTGGCCAAGAAACCGACAACGCAAAAAACAACGGCGGCGTCTTTTTGAAGCAGATAATCGCCCGTCAGCGCCACATACGGCCAAAAAAACAACACGGCAGGTGTGACCCCATAATAGAGGTACAGCTTGCCCTTGTAATAACTCATGTCATCCACTGGATAGGGAGAGTGGGCAACTGGATCGTATGGGTCGGCGAGTTGCGCGAGTCCGGACGGCACGGCAGTTTTCAGATTGAGCTGGCCGGCGCGAAAACCCTGCACAAGCAAATTGTAGTAACTGTCAGCCACATCCAGGCTCGACGATACGACATATCCAGACCGGGCCGCATACGCGTAAACCCCGATAACCAGCGCACACACGGTGGCCAACACCCCGCGCTGCATCCATCGGGACTTTCCTCCCGACACCTCTGCCTCCCTGCAATCTGACTTGCGGTCGATCATTTCTGGCCTGGGCCCGCCGCTCCTGCGGTTCTCGCGGATCGGAAGATAGGCGCGCCGACCCGGTAGCCGAAGCAGCCCTTCATCCTTCGGTGCGACCCGATTTCGTCCTCCGGTGATTGCACGAGTTCGGATAATAGCCATCGGGTGTTGCTTCCGCAATCCCTCCCCGCTTTGGATGATTTGCGAACCCTGCGGATTGAGGTTCCGAGGGGCGCCACTTACTGGCCAGCCTGCAGTCGCGCCAACGCGTTCTGCGCTTGGGTGAAATCGGGCTTGATCCGCACCGCCTGCTTGTAGTGGCCGATCGCCTCCTGTACCCGGCCGGCTTGCTCCAGGGCGACCCCCAGATTGTAGTGCGCGTCGGCGGAACCGGGCTTGAGACGTAGCGCCTGCTCCAAATGCTCCATCGCTTCCGGCATCCTGCCCGTCTGGCCCAAGGCAGTCCCCAGATTGCTGTGTGCGTTGGCGTCATCGGGCTTGATCCGCAGGGCCTGCTCGAAGTGCGCAATGGCGTCCTCGATCCTACCCGTTTGCGCCAACGCGAACCCGAGGGCGTTGTGTGCCTCGGCGTAATCGGGCTTGAGACGCAGTGCCTGCTCGTAGTGTGCGATGGCTTCCCCGATCGTACCCGTTCGCAGCAGAGCATTTCCCAAATTGTTGTGTGCCCGAGGGTTGTTGGGACGCTTCTCCACAGTGTCCCGCCAAATGGTCAACGCCGATTTGTAGTCCTGATTGCGTTGGATGGTCAGGAAGGTGAACAGCACCACCACGGACCCACCCGCTACGCACCCGAGCACAACGCCCTGCTGTTTGTTCCACAGCCCTTTCCCGAGCGCAAACGCGCCAACCACCGCCATCGTGACCACCGCTGCCAATGGCAAATACATTCGACGCTCCGCCGCCACTTCACCGGCGCTCGGCAGAATGCTCGACGTCGGTCCCAAAATGAGGAAAAACCAGGCGCCCAAAAATCCCAACCACGCTTGCCGACGAAATGCCCACACCGTTGCACCAAGCAGGCCAACCACGACAACACCCGATGCAAGCCCATCTTTCAGCGACGAGGCAATCGGCCAGTCGAAATAATCGATCACCAGCGGGCGGGGCCAGAAACAAAGCCGTAGGTAGTAAACGATCACGCCCGCCTCTGTCCTCAGATAGGCCCATGGCGTCAGGCTTTGAAACCCAAAACCCGTCATCGAATGATGATGGATGGTTCTCGCCACCAATACCCCCAGTATGACCCAGGTCGCGGCCAAGCCAACATACAAACCGATGCGCCG
>JBEKUF010000233.1:0-3820 GCA_049515295.1 Verrucomicrobiia bacterium
TCCAGGCCATTCGCGAACTCGACCGTCGGCTCGGTCACCGTCATGCCCATGCGTTCCTGGGCAAGCCGACGATCGCCATCACGCATGTCGAGGCCCGCACGGCCTCCCTGAATGCCGTACCGGACGAGTTTACGATTTACCTCGACCGCCGCATCACGGTTGACGAACCCAAGGAAGAGGTGCTCGCGACCATCCGCGGACTGATTCCCGATTACTTGCAGGACGAGGTTCGGGTCGAAGAACTCCACTATGATACACCGAGCTATACAGGCTTTGTGTTTCCGGTGGACAAATACTACCCGGCCTGGGTACTCGATGAGAAACATTTGTTGGTGCAGGCCGGTCAGAAGACCATCCAAGCGTTGTGGGGCGAAACTCGTCCGACCGGCAAATGGGGTTTCTCGACGAATGCGACGTACTGGGCCGGCAAAGCCGGCATCCCGACGATCGGCTTTGGACCGGGTGATGAAGAGTGGGCGCACATGATGGACGAGCATGTGAGCCTGGAAGAAGTCGTGCGCGCGACCGAGTGGTACGCGTTGTTGCCGAAGCAAATTCCGTAAACGTAGTTGCCGCAAGAAATGTAAACCCGCGAACCCGCGCGAATTTTCGTGACGGGTCGTTAGCGCAGGGACATACTGGTTCGCGGACAACCAAAAAAAGGAGATAGGAGATATGCGTAGTTTTGCAGGACGTGATATTCTGTCGCTGAAGGATTTTGAACGGGAGGAATTTTTCCGCGTGTTTGAAGTTGCGCAGCAGTTGGAGCCCATCCCGAAGAGCCGGCGCAACTCGGAAATGCTCAAAGAGAAGACGCTGGTCAGCGCGTTCTACCAGCCCAGCACGCGCACCCGGCTGGCCCACGAAGCCGCGATGCACCGCCTGGGCGGGCATGTCACGGGTTTTGCCGACCCGAAGATGACGCGAGCCGGGGACTTTTACCAGGAGTCCATCAAAGACACGGTGAAAATGCTGGAGTACTACGGCGACGTGATCGTGATGCGCCATTTTCAGCAGGGCGCGCCGCATGAAGCGGCGAAATGGGCCAGCATCCCCATCATCAACGGCGGGGACGGCTGGGGCGAACATCCCACACAAATCCTGACCGACCTGTATACGGTCCTCCGCGAGAAGGGCCGCATCGACGGCCTGACCTGGCTCGCCGTTGGCGATATGCGGATGCGCACCATGCATTCGCTCGGATACGCGCTGACGCAATTCGACTGCCCGATCACCTTCGTTGGGCCGCCCAAAATGACGCTGACCAAGGAGTTCAAGGATGAGTTGAAGCAACACTCGCTGAACTTCTCCGAGGCCGAGCACGTGGAGCAGGTCATTGCCAAAGCGGACGTGATTCTCGTCGAGCCGGTCGTGCAGCCCGATTACACCAAATCACGGGATGAACGCGCCGGCAAGGAACTCGATCTCACGCCCGCGAATTACAAGATCACGCGCAAACTCCTGGCGACCAAAGCCAAGTCCGACGCGATCCTGTTGCACTCGCTGCCGCGCATGGACGAAATCCCCACCGACGTGGATCTCACGCGCTGGTCGCGATACTGGCAGGAGGCCTTTAACGGCGTCGTGATGCGCATGGCGCTGCTGTCGCTCGTACTCGGAAAGATGGAGTAAGGGACAACGTCAACCCGGACGGGCAAGGCAGGCGGCACCGTTTGTGCCTTGCCCGTCCATAGATTTGTTGCGATAATGCCGCAGTGTTTTACCAGCCGAAGAACGTCCCAGAAGCCCTCGGGCTTAAAGCGGAACTGAAGGAACGCGGTGTCTTCATTGCCGGCGGCACGGACATCGTCGTGTTGATGAACCACGGCAAGGCCGCGCCCGAAAACTTCATCGACCTGACGCACATTCCGGAATTGCGGGCCATCCATCGGCACAACGGCACCATGGAGATGGCCGGCAACGTCACGCACGCGCAGGCCGGCAAGTTGCCCATCCGCTGTCTCGCGCAAGCCGCGCTCAGCGTGGGCGGCCCGGGCATCCGTGAACTCGGCACGCTTGCCGGCAACCTGGCCACCGCGTCGCCCGCGGGAGACGGCTCCACCGCGCTGCTGGCGCTCGATGCGGAAGTGGAATTGACCAGTGTTCGCGGCACGCGGCGGTTGCCGCTGGAGAAATTCTTTCTTGGATATCGCAAGACCGCGCTGGCGCCCGATGAGATGATCACGAAGATCATCGTGCCGACAAATTACAAGACCGATTGGGCCAAGAACGGCAAGCGCGGCGCGATGAATATTTCCATCGTGGCGGCGGCGGTGGCCATCACCCCGAAGAACGAAGCGCGCATCGCGCTGGCGTCGGTCGCGCCCGTGCCGATTCGCTGTCACAAGGCCGAGAGATTTCTGGCCGAGAACGGTCTGAGTGGCGATTCGATACACCAGGCCGCGGAGATTGTCCGCGGCGAGATCAAACCGATTACCGACCATCGCGCGAGCGCCGATTACAAGATCCACCTGTCGGGCGTGATGGTGCGGCGGTTGTTGGAGAATTTGGTGAAGTCATGAAGAAAGCGGCGAAAGCGAAACCGACGGGCCTTTGGCCGTTGCACTTCACGCTCAACGGCAAAAAGGTTTCCACCAAGGTGCGACCGACACAGACGCTGCTGGATTTTTTGCGGATCGAAATGGGACTGACCGGCACGAAGGGCGCGTGCCTGGAAGGCGAATGCGGCAGTTGCTACGTGCTCGTGGATGGCAAGCCGATGAATTCGTGCCTGATGCTGGCGCCGCAGGTGCAGGACCGCAACGTCACCACGATTGAGGGCTTCGCCCACAATAAAAAGCTGGACGTGATCCAGCAGAAGTTTGTGGAATGCGGCGCGGTGCAGTGCGGGTATTGCACGCCGGGCCTGATTGTCGCCGCGAAAGCATTGCTCACCGAGAATCCGCATCCGTCACGGGAGGAATTCCTCGTCGGCATGGAAGGCAACATCTGCCGGTGCACGGGCTACAGCAAGATCCTGCGGGCCTGCGAACTGGCCGCGGACGAAATGGGGCTGAAGAAGAAGGCGTGAGCCAGCCGATTGACAAACTCGAAGAGGCGGTCGCCAAACTTCACGTGGCGAGCAAGAGTTCTTCGGCCTACGAGAGCGGGCCGATGAAAGTCGTCGGCAAATCCGCCCAGCGTCTGGACGGAGTCGACATGGCGACGGGAGAAACGAAATACGGTCAGGACCTGTTCAAGAAGAATTTCCTGTGCGCCAAGGTGCTGCGCGCCGCCTACCCGCATGCCGAGATTGTACGCATCGACACGCGCGAGGCGAAGAAGCTGCCGGGCGTGCTGGCCGTGCTCACCCACAGCGATGTGCCGGGCACGAACATGCACGGCTTGATTCGCCGCGACCAGGAAGTGTTGTGCAGCCGAAAAGTCCGTTACCTGGGCGACGCGATAGCGGTCGTTGTCGCCAAAACCGAAGAGATCGCCGCCGAAGCGCTCGGCAAAATCAAGGTGGACTACAAGGTGTTGCCGAACGTCCTCACGATGGAGGACGCGCTCAAGCCCGACGCGCCGAAAATCCACAATGAAGGCAACGTGCTGGGCGAGAAACATCTTCGCAAAGGCGACGCCCCGAAAGCGATGCGCGAGGCCGATGTGGTGGTCGAGGACATCATTCAGACACAAACGGTGGACCACGCGTTTCTCGATCTCGAAGCGGGCCGGGCGCGCTATGACGGCAAAATGCTGACCATCGAGGTGGCCGGCCAATGGCTGCACGAGGAACGGCGGCTGATTGCGCTGGCGATCGGCTTGCCGCTGGAAAAACTGCGCATCATCCAGCCGGCGACGGGCGGCGCGTTCGGCG
>JBEKUF010000234.1:0-3812 GCA_049515295.1 Verrucomicrobiia bacterium
TCGCAGCCGTATTGCCAATTTATCATCGCGCCGAAGGTGGCGAAGTTTCGGGAGCATTTTCGGAGTTTGTTGAACGGGAGTTGAAGGGGATTCCGAGGGAGCGATGAAAGCGATGACGAAGAGAATGGCGATGTTTGTGAGCGCAGCGATTGTGGGGCTGGTGATCCGCGCGGCGGTGCGTGCGGCGTATGGCGAGGAAAGGAGTCCGAAGCAGGTGACCATTATTGATTTCAGTGACGACGGCAAACGGATCGGGCCCATCACGGTCGACAGGGTGGTCAAGACCGACGACGAGTGGCGGAAACAGCTCACGCCGGAGCAGTTCAAGGTGACCCGGGAGAGCGGCACGGAACGCGCCTGTTCGGTCGGTTATTGGAACAGTCACGACGACGGCTTGTATCGGTGCGTTTGTTGCGGTACCGCGCTGTTCAAATCGAATACGAAATTTGAATCGGGCACGGGCTGGCCGAGTTTTTGGGAGCCGGTCGCGCCGGAGAATATCGAATCGAGACCGGACAACTCGTTTGGCATGGAGCGGACCGAGGTGCTTTGCAAACGGTGCGGCGCGCATCTGGGACATGTTTTCGAAGACGGTCCGAGGCCAACGGGGCTGCGGTACTGCATCAACTCGGCGGCGCTGAAGTTTGTGAAGAAGAAATAGAAACCATTCGCGACCGACGCCCGGTGCTGTGTTAGCTCTAGCCTTGTTCATCTGATGGTCTGTTTGAACTCGGAGGGGTGAACCTGCGTGCGTCCGGTCGGCTCGCCGCTCCCGCGGTTGAACATTCCGCGGCTTGCCAATGTCAATGCCGATGTGCTAGAAACGCGGGTGCTTTCCGTCTGAAGCAATGAAGGAGGAAGTCAACAGGGTTTCCGGGTGGTTTCTCGCTGCAGTATGCAACCGATGATCAAAGTAGAGGACCTGACGAAGCGATACGCGGGGGTGACCGCGCTCAACGGTGTTTCGTTTGAAGTCCAGCGCGGGGAGATCGTCGGCTTTCTCGGCCCGAATGGCGCCGGCAAGAGCACGGCGATGCGCATCCTGACGGGGTTCATTCCGGCGACGTCGGGGCGGGTCCAGGTGGCCGGGCTGGATGTATTCGAGAATTCGTTGGAGGTGCGGGAACGGGTGGGGTACATGCCCGAAAACAATCCGTTATACACGGACATGCGCGTGACGGAGTACCTGAAGTTCCGCGCGAAGCTCAAACGGCTCCCGCGTACCGAGCGCAAGGAGCGCATCCCGGAGGTCATGGAATCGACGGGAATCAAGGATGTGGCGCATCGGATCATTGGACATCTTTCGAAAGGGTATCGGCAACGGGTCGGCTTGGCGGATGCTCTGCTGGCCGAGCCCGACCTGCTGATTCTGGACGAACCGACCATCGGGCTGGACCCGGTGCAGATTCGCCAGGTCCGCCAGCTCATCAAGGACCTCGGCAAGCGGCACACGATCTTGCTGTCGACGCATATCCTGCCCGAAGTGGAAATGACGTGTAACCGCGTCATCATCATTCACCATGGCCGCATTCTGGCTTCGGACACGCCTGACAGCCTGACCAAGACGTTGAATGCGGGCGGGTTGATCCAAGTGGAAGTCCGCGGCCCGGTTCCGGAAGTGCAGGCCGGGCTACGCGCGGTCGAGAATGTGGAATCGGTCGAGGCGAAGCAGCTCGAGGACGGCTTCGTGCAGGTGATGTTGGCGCCCAAACCGGGCACGGACCCGCGCGAGAAAGTGTATCAGGCGGTGGCGAGCCATGGATGGACGTTGCGGGAATTGACGCGGTCGCGGACGACCTTGGAGGATATCTTCGTGCAGATCACGCGCGAGGAGGATGAGGCTGAGGAGGAGCGGCGCGAACAGCGCCGGAGCGTGCTGCGATGACGAACGTGGCCCCGCTGTTACGACGGGAATTGAACGTGTATTTCGCCTCGGTGCTGGGATACGTGGCGCTGATGTTCTTCCTGCTGGTCATGGGAGTAACGTTCGCGGTGGTCGTCCGCTACCTGAATACCGGCCCGACCCAGCTTACCGCCATGAAGATTTTGTTCAGCATGTTCTGGCTGCCATCGCTGGTGGTCGTCCCGATGATCACCATGCGGCTGCTGGCGGAAGAAAAGCGCGCGGGCACGCTGGAGATGTTGATGACCGCACCTGTGACGGATTTTGAGGTTGTCCTGGCGAAGTATCTCGGCGCGGTCGTGCTGTACACGATGATGTGGGCGCTGACCGGTTTCTACGTCTTGATTCTGCGACATTTTACGGGCAGCGAGGCGATGCTCGATTTGGGGCCGATCTTAAGCGGGTATCTCGGCGTGATTGTGATCGGGCAATTCTTCATCGCGGTCGGCTTGTTGGCGTCCTCGATGACCAAGAGCCAGGTCGCGGCCGCATTGATGTCCTTTGCCGTCGTGTTCATGATGCTGATCGTATTGAACTGGCTGACGTTCCTCTTTCCCGCCGGGCCGCTGGGCAAGGTGTTTCACGCCGTGTCGGCGTTCGATCAAATGGAAGATTTCGAGCGGGGGATTGTGGACGCCCGTCCGCTGGTTTTGTATCTGACTGGAACGGTGCTGGTGCTGTTCACCACGACGCGCGTGGTCGAATCGAGGAAATGGAGATGACTGCGGTGGCCAGCGACTCTGCACAATCCGACAACAAACCTCCGACTCTGCGGCGACGCCGGCTGGTCATTGGCGCGAACGTGCTCGTGCAGATTCTGGCCGTGCTGGCGCTGGTGGTGATGGTCAACTGGCTGACCTCACGGCATTACCTGCGCTTCGACTGGACGAAGTCAGGATACTACAAGTTGTCCGAGAAAACCAAACAAGTGGTGAGGAGCTTGAAGCAGCCGCTCGACGTCGTGGTCTTTTTGCCGGAGTCCGGTCGTCAGGAATACGTCCAGAAGGTTCTCGAGGATGTGCGCAACTTGCTGAAGGAATTCCAGTTCTACGGCAAGGACAGGTTGCGAGTGGAATATGTCGATCCGCAACGCGATCTGGCCCGCGCCCAGCAACTCGTTACGCAATACAACCTCGATTCACCCGACGTGGTCATTTTCGCCAATGGCACCCGCCACAAGTACATCCGCCTGGACGAGATGGTCGATCTCGACCGCGGTCCGGAAATGACGGAGGAACCGCGGGTGAAAGCGTTCAAGGGCGAGGGGTTGTTTCTGGCGGCGATTCAAACGGTGACCGAAGAAGCGCCGCCCAAGGTGTATTTTATTACCGGGCACGGCGAACGCGACCCGGAAGATTTCGGGCAGGCGAACGGTTATTCGGAGATCGCGCGGTACATCAAGCGAGACAACATCACCGTCGAGAAGTGGAACCTGCAAGAGAAACAGGCGCTGCCGACCGACGCGGGCGCGATCGTGATCGCGGGGCCGCGCAAGGCGTTTTCGCAGATGGAACTGGACGCGTTGGAGTTGTATCTGAAAAACAAGGGACGATTATTGATCATGCTCGACCCGCGGACGCAAAGCGGTCTGGAAGCGTTTCTGCGGCGCTGGGGTGTGCAGGTGGACGAAGATCTGGCGATGAGCAAGGCGGGCGTGTTGCTCGGCACGGAGCTGCTGAATGTCAACGCGGTGGGCGCCGACTACGCGGCGCATCCGATTACGGCCAAGCTGGCCGACACGAATACGGAATTCCCGTACGCGCGTTCGATTCGTCGCGTGCCACACCCCGAGAGCGGTACGGCGGACCAGCTGCGGGTGACGGTGTTGGTCAGGGCGGGTGCCGAATACTGGGGGGAGACGAACCCGGACACGGAGCATGCCGCGTTTAATGCCGCGACGGACATCGCG
>JBEKUF010000235.1:0-3788 GCA_049515295.1 Verrucomicrobiia bacterium
GAAGGGAAGGGCGCGCACCAAATGTTAAATCTGCCAAACGAAGCCAATTTTCTGGAGTGGGTGCGGTTGTGGATTGGCTTGAGGGACAAGCGGTTAAGAGACCAAGTGGGACAAATTGTCACGTGGCTTCGTTTTGCCGGAATTGGCTTCGTTTTGGGGTCAAATCCATTCCCGCCCCAAGAGTTGTAAGTGATAGGCTCAACCCGCTGGCCATCGAGCTTGCCGACGACGGCGTAGTGGCCGACGTGCACATCCAGCCCGAGCGAAATAAGCGTTGCCTTCGCGGCCGAGACGTGCTCCTTTCGACCTTGGGAGATCTGTTGTAGTAATGTGTTCATAGATTGTCGCGTGTGGCGCACTGCCCGTTCACCTGACAATCAGCATGTCATCTGCACCGGACGAATTGTCGTGGGGAACGAGACAACAAAGGATCGACGAGGGAGAATCCGCCGGGTTTTGAGGAATCTGGCGGTCGTCCTGGCCGGGGTTGTTATCGGGCAGTTCATTCTCTACGGGCCGTCGTTGACCGGACGGAAGATCCTGCTCCCGCTGGATATTCTGGCGTTGCCAAACGTGTACCTTCCGGAGACGCCTGAGTTTAGCAGGATCATTCCACACGACGGGGTCCTAACGGACCTGGTGTTTTTTTTCGAACCGAGCCGCCGATTTGGGGTGTCGGAAATTCGCGCGGGCCGGTTTCCCCTGTGGGCGCCGTATCAATATGCCGGGGCGCCGTTCGTGGAACCGAAGTATTCGCCACTTCAGATCCTGCAATATCTCACGCCGTCACCGGTTATCCTTGCCTGGGTGCAACTGGTCATCGCGGCGATCGCAGGCACGGGAGTGTACCTGTTTTGCCGCCGCGCGCTGGGTATCGGCTTCCGGGCGGCAACGATTGCTGCCTGGTGTTACCCGATGACGGGCCCGTTCGTGTTCTGGCAGGGATTCCCGACATTTGCTGGGGGCTGCTGGCTGCCCTGGCTTCTGCTGGCGGTCGACGCGACAGCTCGATGGACCACGCCCATTGCACCAGTTGGGCTGGGTATCGCGACGGGTCTTGTGTTGACGAGCGGCCATATCGATGTCGCGGCCCAGATGCTTCTGATGTCGGGGATCTATGCGGTATGGCGCTGGGTAACGGCCTACTCCGGCCAATGGTTCCGGCGGGGCGCCAGAAGAGCCGCGCTGGCTCTAGTGCTTGGATGGAGCCTTGGTTTTTTTCTGGCGGCGCCACATTTGCTCCCCCTGGTCGGGTACGCGCGCACCGGTTTCCGCATGATGCAGCGAAGCCGGGGACGAGAGGAGCGGCCACCGGTGGGTTGGGCAGCGTTGCCGCAGATCGTCTTGCCGGATACATACGGCACAACGCAGGCGGGCAGCCTTCGGCTTGTGGGGGGAAACCAGATCGAGAGTTCCGCCGTTACGTATGCGGGGGTGATTGCCACGCTTTTCGTGGCGCCGCTGGCCTGGTGTAGCCGGCGGCACCGGTCCGTCAATGCGCTGTGGTGCGTGCTCGGATTGCTCGGGTTGAGTTGGTGCCTGGACGTGCCGGTGTTGGTCAGATTACTTCGTCTGCCGGGGCTGAACATGCTGTCGCACAATCGCCTGGTGTTCGTGACTTCGTTTTCGATTCTCGCCATGGCGGCGATCGGGCTGGATGTGCTGGAGCAGGGCATTGCCTGCTGGCGATGGTGGTTTTGGGTTCCAACGGCGGTGTTCGCCGCGGTGTGCGCCTGGTGTATTGGCCACACGGTGGTTCCGCCCGAGCCGATTGCCACCCGACTCGAATCCACCATCCGCCGCCACGAGCAAGTGGAATGGGTACACGATCTGGAGGGCGTGCGAACCGTGCAGAAGTGGTTTGCTCGCTCCTACGCTGGTTCAGCAGTTCTGTGCGGCTTGGGGGTTGCGGGATGGTCATTGCTCTGGTATCGGCGGACACCGCAACGCTGGCTGGTACCAGTGCTCGGCGTCGTCATGGTCGGAGACCTGATGTGGTTCGCGTATGGGCGGAGTACGCAATCCGATCCCAGCCTCTATTACCCACGAATTCCGGTGCTGGAGCAGTTGGCGAAGCAACCCCCCGGTCGCATCGTCGGGGTCCTGTGTTTTCCCGCCCAACTTTCGCAAACACACGGCTTGTGCGATATACAGGGGTACGATAGCATTGACCCGGGGCGCTTGATGGATCTGATGGGGAGCGCAGTGGACCCAGGCTTTCAACCTCCTCCCTACGCCATGACTCAGTGGTATCGACCGCGCGCGACCATCGCCCCACCGGATCATATCCATCTTTCGCCGCTGCTGGACATGCTCGGGGTGCGGTATGTCATTTTTCGGGGGGCTCCGCCCGAGTCAATTCACCCGGCGTTGCAAGGGGATGACTATTGGGTTTTGGTGAACCGCGCAGCTTTGCCGCGGGCATTCGTTCCGCAGCGGGTGGAAACGGTGGCGAACGACCGTGAGCGGCTCGAAAAACTGTCAGCCCCGCAATTCGATCCGCGGGAGGTGGCCTACGTTGAGACACCCGTCGAATTGCCGGGACTCTGTCGCGGCTCTGCCGAGATTGTCGCGGAGACCCCCACGCGGGTTACCGTGTCCGCCCACATGGAAACGCCCGGGCTACTCGTGCTTGCGGACCTGTGGGATAGCGGATGGCGGGCGTACCGGGACGGCGAACCTGTGGCCATTCTGCGAGCCAACCACGCCGTGCGCGGGGTCATTGTCCCCGCCGGCGCCACGACAGTGGATTTTCGGTATGAGCCTGGAAGTTTCAGGGTGGGGCTGTGGTTATTCGGGCTGGCCGCACTGGTTCTGCTTGGTTGGCTCGGAGCCGGTTGTTGGCACCGTTGGTCTGGCAGTTGGACAATGGAGGGACAGCCCTGAGCAAAGTCGAAGGGCCTGTCCTCCGCCCGGTCGAACGTATGCGGCTGACGGAACACACCCAATCTCCTGCGGCACTTCCCAAGTCAACGACTCACGGAACTGCCCGTGCTCGTGCCAGGGCATTCTGGGCCTGGACAAAATCGGGCTTGATGCGCAGCGCCTGTTCGTAATGCTGGATGGCCTCCGGCGTGTGCCCCAGCGTTTCCAACGCGACCCCCAAGTTGTAGTGCGCGTTAGCGTAATCGGGTTGGGTCCGCACTGCCTGTTCGTAGTGTCCAATTGCTTCCTGCACTTTGCCTAACCGGAGCAAGGCATTCCCCCAATTGCATTGGGCTTTGACATAATCGGGTTGGATCCGCACCGCCTGTTCGAAGTGGCCGATAGCCTCCTGCATCCTGCCTTGTTCCATCAGGGCAGTTCCCAACTTGTTGTGCGCTTCGGCATAATCGGGCTTGAGACGCAACGCCTGTTCGTAGTGGTCGATCGCCTCCTGCGCCTTGCCTTGTCCCATCAAGGCGAGTCCCAGATTCAGGTGCGCATCGACGAAGTCGGGCGCAAGACGCAACGCCTGTTCGTAGTGGTCGATCGCCTCCTGCACTTGGCCTGCTTGGAACAAAGCGGTTCCCAAGTTGTTGTGCGCTTCGGCATAATCGGGCTTGAGACGCAACGCCTGCTCGAAGTGGTTGATCGCCTCCTGCGCCTTGCCCTGTCGGGCCAGCACGGCCCCCAGGTCGCTGTGCCACTCGGCAGACTGCTTGACGCTCGCCAACAGGTTAAACGCCACCGAGAAACCCAGCAGGAGGCTCCAGCCCCAGCGCACCGCGCGCCGCCAGACCGGCTTACAAGCCACTGCGCGCTCCAAACTCAAGAGGCCAACCACGGCCAGTAGCACCAATGCGGGC
>JBEKUF010000236.1:0-3706 GCA_049515295.1 Verrucomicrobiia bacterium
GCGGCCAGATACCACACCCGCGCGCGCGAGGACCGGGAACCGCGCAACGTACAGTACAACGTCAGCAGCAGGAACAGGCCCATCAGCGATTCGGTGCGCTGGACAATGTAGGTGACGCTTTCGGTTTGCAGAGGATGCACTTCCCAAATCAGTGCGATCGCCGCCGCCAGCCAGACGGCCGCTACGCCGAATCGGTCACGAAGTTTCTCGCCCTCAAACGTACGCCGGAGAATCCCAAACAGCACCAGTGCGGACAACAGATGCACCGCCAGATTGAATGCGTGGTAGCCCCAGACGTTCAATCCGCCCAACGCGTAGTTCAAGGCCAGGCTCAGACAAACCACCGGGCGCCCAGTGACCGTGAGATCCAGGGGCGCAGACACTGCTTCGCGGAGAGGCCACAAATGACGGATGTGCGGGTTATCAAGGATGGAAGGTACGTCGTCAAAAATGAATGGCCCCTGAAAGCTATCGTGATACGCCCAGGCGCCAACGGCGATGATCAATACGGGGATGAACGGACCCAGTTTCAACGGTCCAAGAGTTTATCCGAGCTTGCCACGCGTGACCAGCCCCGACTTCCGAAGTCGGGGCCAGCGTTTACTGCTCTACGCCTGTCCGTGGCAAGGACTTGAACCTTCAACCTGGTGATGAACAGCCTCTCGCTCCGCCTCTGGGCCACTGCGGAACCGGCAGTGCCGATGACAAATGGCGCGTTGACTGAAAGCTGGCTGCTTCCAAATGAAGAATCCGTGACGCGTGCGGAATAAAAGCTCCTCCCGTTGCCCAAACAATCTGACGACGAGCCTTCATTTGGTCGGTTCCCGCGTCAACGGCACGAACAACACAGGAGCAACGTTGCGCGTTGAAACCTTGCCGTCGAGAGCTTTCTCCACGAGCAAGAGTGATTGCTCGCCGTGCGCTTCACCCACAGGTATCACCATCCGTCCGCCGGGCTTGAGTTGTTCGACCAACGGTGGCGGTACGTGGTCCGCTCCAGCCGTGACGACGACGGCGTCGAAGGGCGCCTGTTCGGGCCAGCCCAGATAGCCGTCGCCTCGTTTGACGTGGACCTTGTCATAGCCGAGGCGTTTGAGGCGGGCCGCCGACTCCCTGGCCAGCGGCTCCAGGATTTCCATTGACCAAACCTCGGCGCCCATCTCCGCCAGAATCGCCGCCTGGTAACCCGAACCGGTGCCGACCTCCAGAATTTTCGCGCCGGGGACGGGCGGCAGCAGTTCGGTCATCAGCGCAACGATGTACGGCTGCGAAATGGTCTGTCCGTAACCGATGGGGAGAGGATGATCTTCGTAGGCCGCGTCGATCCATTGCTCGGGCACGAATTCGTGCCGCGGGACCTGGCGCATCGCGGCGAGCACCTGGGCATTCGTGATGCCGCGCGATTCAATTTGTTCCCGAACCATACGGTCGCGGTCCGCGCGAAAATCTGCCGCCTCCCCTCGCTCCTTGCGGCCAGCACCGCTGTCGCAAGACTCCACGTCTGCGTCAGCGCCACCCGCTTACGTGGCGTCTTCTTCGGGCAACGGGCTGTGGCCGCCCTTTCGGGCCAAATACTCTTCCACACGAAGCAACCCATCTTCGCCCGCCCGGCAAATCACCTTGAGGAGGTTGTCCATCGAAGAAACTTCTTCCAACTGCTCTTTGACGAACCACTGCAGGAAATTGTCCGTCGTGTAGTTGACTTCCTTCTTCGCCAGATCGACCAGCTTGTGAATCTGCTGCGTCACCTCGACTTCCCAGTCCAGCGACAGCTTCACGGCTTCCTCCGCCGAGGCGAACTTGTGTTTCGGCGCCCGCACGGCTGGAATGACCACTGCGCCGTCAGTCTCGACGAGGAATCTCACGAAGCGCATGGCGTGGTCGCGTTCTTCCTCGGCCTGCTGGTAGAAGTGGGCGGCCAACTGCGGCAGCGCCTCCTCGTCGAAGTGCGCGGCGATCGCCACGTATTGCAGTGAAGCGCCGAATTCGTTGCCAATTTGCTGGTTGATCGCGTCGTTGATCTTCTGGCTGATGAGCATGATACCGCCAAAGATGCGACGACCGGAACCCGAATGCAATTCTATTCTGAGCCCAGTTGGTCTTTCCGAATCGGTGGCGGAGCCGGTGGGGCCGGCTCTTGTGACATCTTGTTCTTGGCGAGAAACATGGACTGCCGCGCAAAGGCGACGGCGAATTCCCGGAAGCCCTCCTCTTGTTTGATCTTGTAGGCCTTGATGGCTTCCAGCATCGCTTCCTGGCCAATCTTGTAGAGGAGTTCAGGGTTCACCTCACGGTTGGCCACTTCCGCAGCCACAATCCGCAGGTTATGGTCCACCAACTGCAAAATCTCTTCGCGGGCTTGCCGTCCAAACAAACCCTTCGCCTTCTTGACCAGCGCACGGTCGATTTCCGCGTCTGGCGTGCCAGCCCCCCCCAACGACGCGTAGTCGAGCCGAATTACCGGTTTGTTCTTACCTGCCATAAGAAAACAATTCAAATGCCTGCAAATACTCGAAATGTACAGAGAAAAGTTACATCGACCTAGCCGAGGCTATGCCCGCCAAACGCTTCTCCAAACCGTCAACACTGTTTCGCGACCCATCGGATGATCCGTTCCATCACCGGCATCGACATCAGGATGCTGATGTGGCCATGCCGTGGGCGCCACAATTCTACAACACCCCACGCCTCACAAAGTTCCTCGATGGTCTCAATGGGCGCGAATAAATCATGTTCGGAAGCCACGACGAGAATGTTCCCGGGCGCGAGCCTGGGGCGGTGAGTCGTCAAATTCATCGAATCCAGCCGCAGTTTCGTGCCGCCGAGACTGCGGCGAATTGGCGCGCAAAAACCCGCTTCGGCGATCAGCCGATCCATTCGCGCCACCGGCGTCATCAAGACGGCAAAATCCACTCGCGACTCCGTGCACGCCAACATCCCGCTCAACCACGCCCCGAGTGAAATGCCCCACAACCCGATCCGCGGCGAACCCTGCTCTTTCAGCCACGCGATCAACGCTCGCGCGTCGGCCATCGATTGATGGGCCGCCTGGGCGACATGCACCAGATCGCCCGACAGAAAATTCCTCGCCGCGCCCCGGCCCCGCGGTTTGCGCCGACAGTGGTAGGGCAGCTCGAACATCGCCGCGTTCACTCCCCGTCTCACCAGCCGCCGCGCAAGATGGGGAAACAATGTGCGATAGGCGGTCTGAGCATTCCAGCCGTGGAGCAGGACGACCGTCGGCTTGCCTTGCCACGACTTCGACACCGTATACAGCCGACCGTGCACCGTGTTGTTTCGCTTCCACGGCGATGGGGCCGGGGACGTGAACTGAAATCTGCGCTTTGTGACAAAGCGCAAGTCCTCCGGTGCACCAACAAGACCGCCAAGGAAATCGCGATGATCCAACGCCGCCTGGGCCCGGGCCGCCAGATCTTTCGTGTCCGCGGCATCGCGCACGTTCAACCGCGCCAGTTGAATCGTGCACCAGTCCAGTGGTTTGGCCAAAGCCGCACGCACGCGTGAACTTACCCCCGATTCGTCTCCTCGACAAATCGTTCCAGCCGCTGCAATGCCTTGCCGCTGTCGATCAACTCCGCCGCCAGGGTCCAACCGCTGGCGAAGTCGGTCGCCCGTTCCGACACCACGAGCGCCGCAGCCGCGTTCAAGAGCACAATATCGCGGCGGGCACCCCGGTCCTTGCCGC
>JBEKUF010000237.1:0-3682 GCA_049515295.1 Verrucomicrobiia bacterium
CACTACGAACAGGCGCTGCAGATCAGGCCCGATCTCGCCGAGGCGCACAACGACCTGGGGTATGCGTTGCTCCAAGCCGGCAAGGTGTCGGAGGCGATCGAACAATACGAGCAAGCGTTGCGCATCAAGCCCGATTACGCCGACGGCTATAACAACCTGGGGCTCGCCTTGGTTCAACAGGGCAGGCTGCGGGAGGCGATGGAGCATTGGGAGCAGGCGCTACGGGTCAACCCCGATCTTGCTGACGCGCACTACAATTTGGGGCTCGCCTTGCAGAAACGGGGCAGGCTGCCGGAGGCCATCGGCCACTACGAGCAAGCGTTACGGATCCAACCCGATTACGCCGAGGCGCACTACAACCTGGGGGTCGCGTTGGAGAAACTGGGCCGCACGACGGAGGCCATCGGGCACTACGAGCAGGCCCTGCGAATCAAGCCGGATTTTGTCCAGGCTCAAAGCAGCTTGGCGCGAGCCCGGGCGGTTCAATGAGTGGTTGACTTGGGCGGTTCAACCCGCAAGTTTCACAAACCGTCCAAAGCAGGAGAGGCGTGGAGCAGTAAACACTGGCCCCGACTTCCGAAGTCGGGGCTGGTCGGGCGCGGCAAGCTCGGTTAAACTCGTGGACCGTTGAAACTGCGTCAGTTCATCCCCGTGTTGATCATCGCCGCCGGCGTCTGGGCGTATCACAACAGCTTTCAAGGGCCATTCATCTTTGATGATGTACCTAACATTCCCGAAAACCCGACCATCCACCATCTCTGGCCGATCTGGGAAACTTTGTCGCCGCCGCGCTGGTCTGGCATCACTGGGCGTCAGCTCATCAACATTTCCCTGGCCGTCAACTACGCCGTTGGCGGCACCCGCGTGTGGAGCTACCACGCGCTGAATTTGGTCATTCACATTCTGGCGGGTCTGACGCTCTTCGGCGTCGTGCGGCGAACGCTGTTGCAGCCGAGGCTTCGCGGGCGTTTCGGTGCCGCGGCAAACGGGCTGGCACTAACCACGGCGGTACTCTGGATCGTTCATCCGTTGCAGACCGAGTCGGTGACCTACGTCATCCAACGGTGCGAGTCAATGATGGGTCTGTTCTACTTGCTGACGCTCTATTGCTTCATCCGTGGAGCCGCCTCACCGCGACCGCGCCTGTGGTACGGCCTGTGCGTGACGGCCTGCGCGTTGGGCATGGCCTGCAAAGAGGTGATGGTTTCCGCGCCGCTGATGGTACTGCTGTACGATCGCACGTTCGTCTCCGGGTCGTTTCGAGTTGCCTGGCGACGACACGCGCGGCTTTGGGGAGCGCTGGCTGCCACTTGGGTGTTGCTCGGTTGCCTCGTGGCCTCCGGTGGAACTTTTGGCGAGGCAGCCCGCAATCCGTTGATTCGCAGCAGTCGGGGGGAATACTTCCTGACGGAGCTTGGGGTGATCTTCCATTATTTGCGACTGTCCATATGGCCGCACCCGTTATGTTTTGATTACTACGGGCTAATCGCAACGACGTGGTCGAGCATTCTGCCGCCGGCGCTGGGGATGGCAATCTTACTGGCGGCGACTGTCTGGGCATGGAAAGCTAACTCCGTCTGGGGATTCATCAGCGCGTGGTTCTTCCTGATCCTCGCGCCCACATCGAGTTTCCTTCCCCTTGACAGCCCCATGTACGAGCATCGCATGTATCTCTCGCTGGCCGCAGTGGTAACGATAGCCGTGGTCGGCGCATTCGAGATTGGGAAACGGCTGTTCGCCAGGCAGCAAGGCGTTGTGCTCGGATGTGTGGCGGGCGGGTTCGTGGCGGTGCTGCTCGCCTTCCTGACCATCCAACGCAATCGGGACTACAACTCGGCGTTGACCATTTGGCAGGACACGGTGGAGAAGCGTCCCAACAACCCTCGGGCACACAACAACTTGGGGGCTGCTTTGCTCCAAACCGGTCAGGTGCCAGAGGCGATTGAACATTATCAGCAGGCGCTGCGGATCCAACCCGATTACGCCGGGGCATACTACAATCTGGGGATCGCGTTGGCCCGTCTTGGCAAGATGCCGGAGGCAATCAGCCACTACAAGCAGGCGCTACGGCTCAAGCCCGATTACGCCGAGGCACACAATAATCTGGGAGCCGTCTTGATGAGACAGGGCAGGCTGCAGGAGGCAATCGAGCACTACGAGCAGTCGCTGCAGATCAAGCCTGATTACGCCGAGGCGCAGTACAACCTGGGGATCACCTTGGTCCAACTGGGTAGGCTGGGGGAGGCAATTGAGCATTGGGAGCGAGCGTTACGGATCAACCCCGATCTTGCTGACGCGCACTACAATTTGGGGCTCGCCTTGGTCCAACTGGGCAGGGTACAGGAGGCCATCGTGCATTGGGAGCAAGCGCTACGGATCAACCCCGATCTTGCCGATGCGCACTACAACCTGGGGCTCGCGTTGGAGAAACTGGGCCGCACGCGGGAGGCCATTCCGCATTACGAACAGGCGCTACGCATCAAGCCCGATTTTGTCGAGGCTCAAAGCAGCCTGGCGCGAGCGCGGGCTATTCAATAAGTGGTCGACTTTGGAAGCAGCCTCTGGGATTGGACGTGCTCCTTCAGCCGGATACGGTTCAACGACGGGTCAGTTCCGCGACCGCCTCGCAATGCGCGGTCTGCGGAAACATGTCGAACGGCGTGACGCGGTCCAATTGATAGCCGTGGGCGACCAACTGCTTGATGTCGCGCGCCAGCATCGGCGGGGCGCACGATACATAAATGATTTGGCGCGGTTTTCGTTCGCGCAACGTCTTGAGCA
This sequence comes from Verrucomicrobiia bacterium, assembly GCA_049515295.1. Taxonomy (GTDB): domain Bacteria; phylum Verrucomicrobiota; class Verrucomicrobiia; order Palsa-1439; family Palsa-1439; genus Palsa-1439. The sequence goes on from JBEKUF010000237.1 coordinate 2,782, forward strand.
CCACCGGCGCGCAACCGGACCGCGGCGGATCCAGTATCAGGCACGTCTCGTCCAGATTGCATTGCCGCAATGTGTAGAACAGCAGCCGCTCGGTTTTGCCCGGGTAAAAATCGTAACGCGCGAGGCCGAGTTGCTGTGCATTCTCGTTGGCGGCCTGGATCGCTTTCGCGTCCTCTTCGATTCCGTACACGTGCTCGGCAAGATCGCCCAGCATCAAAGCGAACAATCCCACACCGCAATACGCATCCACGAGAATCTTGCAACCGCTTGCAGCAAAAATCCTGCGTGCGTGGCCCAGCGCCAGCTCGATCACCTCGCGGTTGACCTGAAAAAATGAGCCCAGCGGCACGTGCAGCGCATTTCCGAGGATTGTTTCCGTGATTGTGCCGTGGGTGGGTGGGGGCTCGACACTTGTCTCAGCCTCATCCAACTCGCTGGCGGCCCGACGGCGTTCCCTGTACACCCAAACCTCACGTTCCGAGTTGGAGCGAATGGTAAGATGCACGTTTTCCAGCAGTTGTTGGCTGACTTCGGCCAGCTTCGCATTCACTTCCTCGCGCGCAATGGGGCATTGCTCAATGCCGATGATCGAGCGGCCACGCGTCGTCCAAAAACCCGGTTTGCCGGGCCCGTGGACCACGATTTTGTTGCGGTAATGATATTCCCGCGGCGAACCAACCACGGTTTCGATCGGTGGATTGGCAATCTTGCCGATGCGCTCGAACACATCCCGAATCTGGCGGCGCTTGAGTTCCAGTTGGTGTTCGTAGGCGATGTGCTGGTACTGGCAACCCGCGCACTTCATATAATACGGACAGCGCGGCTCGACGCGTTTCGGCGACGGTGTAATCACCCGTACGAGGTCGGCCGTCGCATAGCGGCGCTTGACCTCCACGATCTC
>JBEKUF010000238.1:0-3614 GCA_049515295.1 Verrucomicrobiia bacterium
GCGGCACCGAGCGTGTGCCCGATGGCGGCCTTTGTGGAACTGATACGGAGGCGTGACGGGATGGTGGCGCCGTCCCCAAACATCGCCGCGAGTGCCGCGCCCTCACTGCTGTCGTTGAGGGGGGTGCCCGTGCCGTGCGCGTTGACGTAGCCGATGTCCGCCGCGCGGCTGCCGGATTGGGCGATGGCCTGCCGCATGGTAGCCAGCGCAGTTGCACCACTGGGATGCGGCTGGGTCAGGTGATGCAGGTCGGTCCCATGTCCATAACCGGCCAGTTCGCAAGAAATCCGCGCCCCGCGTGACCGCGCGTGGGATTCCGACTCCAGCACCACAAATGCGGCCGCTTCGCCGAGCATCAGGCCGTTGCGGGCCATGTCGAACGGTCGGCAACGGTCGGGGCTCATCGCCTGCAAACAATCAAATCCGACGTAGATCAATTCGGTCAGCGCCTCGTAGCCGCCCGCCAGCATGCAATCGCACGTGCCCGATCGGATCAAGTCCGCGCCATGGCCGATGGCGTTGGCCCCGCTGGCGCAGGCATTGCCGATGATCGTCACCGGTCCGCGGAAACCGAGATGTCGTTGGAGATCGTGTGTTTGATGTTGTGCCTGGTATCGCGCGGCGCGGTACAACTGTCCCGGACCACGGTGTTGGGCGAGCATGGACCGGAGGAATTGTTCGCCCAACGCCATTCCGCCCCCGGTGGTGCTGATGGAAACCGGCAGTTGGGGCACCAACGACTTTCCGTGCTTGTCCAACAACCGCGCATCCGCCAACGCCTGGCCAGCGGCGGACAGTGCGAGCCGGCTGGCACGGGACAGACGCGCCAGTTGCCGGCCCGAGAGGTTTGCAAGATCGGGAAGTGTACAGGTTGCCGCTTGTTTGCAGCGACAACCTGTCACGTCAAACAACGTGACCGGTGCCGCCGCGGTTTTCCCAGCCACCAATTGCTGCCATGTGCCCGGGAAATCCAGGCCCAGCGGCGTCACCGCGCCCATACCTGTCACGACAACACGTTCGCTCATCCGTCAACTTCCCGTGGGAAACTTCGGTCGGTGGTTCGGCACCGGATTCATCGATTCTGGGCGATGGCTTGTGGGTGGAGCCTGGCGGCGGCGCCGTTCCACTGCACGCAGACGACCCCGGCGGCAATAAACGCGACGCCGATCCACTGGGCGGGTCGCAACGGGATGCGGAAGGCCAGATAGCACGCCAATTGCAACACGCAGAACGCCCCGCCCTGGCACAGCGCGAATGTGAGGTTCGGATGTTGCGTCCGCAGGGCCAGCGTCATGCACGTCACGCCACAGAGCCCGACGATGTTCCCGAAGATGAAGAATTTCGCAAACGCGACCCCGGTCCGCTGGCTGGCCACACGGAGGAGCAGACTTCCGCACACCTGGAAAATAATGAATCCGACCATGAACAACCACGGCGGCAATTGCAGCACTTGCTTCATGTTTTTCCCTCCAGCGGAACGGATCGATGCAAACTCCACCATTTTCGGTTCTGCGAACGAAACACAACGGGCCACGGGATCCAGCAAGCCAGCCAGGTCAGTGGCCGCACCAGCACGCTCCATAAACAGGCTGCCCACCAGGGGCGTAGTTCGCAGCCGACCAACCAGAATAACACAGCCGCCGTGAGAATTTCTATCTGGGTTGTCACGACCAACCCCAGCCAGGCCGCGGCGCAACCCGGATGCGTCAGGGCGGCGGCTAGCCATCCCAACACCGGCACGATGAGAGCCAGACCGGCGTAACCGGCGGGCGAACACCAGCGCACGGTCTTCTGCCAACGCATATAGTGCTGGATGGCGTCCGCCCAGTTCGATTCCGAAGCCTGCGTTTCCAATGTGATCTGGCTGACCTTGATCGGCGCCAGCGCCCGACCCAGGGCATTGTCGTCGGCCAGGCGTGCGCCCAGCGTCTCCCATTTCACCCGTTCGTGGAACCGCGCCGCCGGAAACATCATCCCGGCCCCGAGCCCAAATTGGACCAGACCGGTTCGGCCGCAGAACAGGACGCCGGGATAGAACTCCACGTTCGCGAACAACGCCTCCAGCATCATCGATCCGCTTTCGACGTTTCGTACGACATACGGACATGTCACCAGGCCGGTGGCGCCATCCATGAGTTCCTGCCTCATCACGTCCAGGAATCCCGGAGGCGCAACGATGTCGGTATCACTCCACATCCAGTACTCGCCGGTCGCGTGTTCGGACAAGGTCTGAAACCAGGAAACCTTCGGGCTGAGAAATTGCGCCGGCCGCGGGGCGACGATTGGCTTGAGGCGGTAGCGAGGGAATTTTCGTTGCCACTGCTCAACGACCGGCTGCCATTTCGCCGCGTCCCGGTCTTCAATGCCGAGTAACATCTCCGCACGATCATCCAACTGGCTGACGAACGATTCCATGGCCGCGATCAAGGACGGGGGAGGCGCGGCGTCGCGCAAGGCAGCGATCGGTTTGAATATGGAAACGGTTGGTTTGGTCTGGGGCGTGGTCGTGGGCGCGCTCGCGCGAATCCGGCGGGACCGGTTGCGTTCGCAGGAAACCAGCCCGATGACGATGGCCCACCAGCACACGGCCAGGAGCGACCAACCCACCAGTGTCCATTCAAGAAGTGGCGACATTCGACTCTGTGAACACGAGACCCATATTCGTTCGTTCCGCCGCCTGAAACCACCGGACCGCCTCGTCGGCGATGGTCTGCAACGGTGTCCGCGGGTTCCACTTCAATTCCTGCGTCGCTTTCGAAGAATCGAACCACTGCCGCCGGCGCGCGTGGGCGGCGGTCTCGAGGCAAATGCGTTTGCTGCCGATCGCCTCGCCAACGGCACCCGCCAGCGCGATGGCCGCCCGCGGTAATGGGAAACGTGGCGCGCGACGATTCGTGACCCGCCCGAGCGCCTGGAGAAACTCCTGGAGCCACACGTTGTGATGCCCGAGCAGATAGCGTTCGCCAATTCGTCCGCGGTCGGCCACAGCGAGGATACCGTCTGCCAGTTCTCCCACGTGGATGAGGTTCAATCCCACGCGGGCGCTGAATGGGAAACGCCCGCGCAGATAATCGACCACGATGCGTCCCGTAGGGGTCGGCGCTTCGTCGCCTTCTCCCAGCGGGCACGTCGGGCTGGCAATCGTTACCGGTAGGCCGCGTTGCGCCGCCAACAGGGCGGCGAGTTCGCCGAGCCATTTCGAGCGGCGATAGGGCTCATGCCGGGGGACACGGCCCGGGAAGTCGCGCTCGGTCAATAATCCGGGTCCCCCTTCCAGCACGCCGCTGGAACTGACGTGGATGAACCGTTCGACGCCGCTGTGCTCGGCCGCCTCGAGCAGATGCTCTGTGCCCCGCACGTTGGTTTCTTCGGCGATGCGCCGTACTGCCGGGCCGAACTGAAAAGCGGCGCCGAGATGGATGACCACGCGACAGCCCCGCACGGCTTCCGCCACGCTGGCACGATCACACAAATCACCGCGGAAAATTTTCACCCGACCACCGAAGAGGCGGTGTGCCTTCTCCGGTGCGCGGCAGAACACACCCACGGCCGCGCCCCGGTCCAGAAGCCGAGATACGACGTGTCGGCCAATAAAACCTGTGCCACCCGTGATC
>JBEKUF010000239.1:0-3540 GCA_049515295.1 Verrucomicrobiia bacterium
CGGACGCGGTGGTGGTGGTGGTGAGCGAGGAAACGGGCGAGATTTCGGTGGCGCATCGTGGGCACCTGGTGCAGGGATTGGACGTGGACGGGTTGAGCGTGTTTTTGACGACCACGTTGGCACCGGTGGCGCGCCGCAGCAACTGGCTGGTGGGCCTGACGCGGCGTCTTTTCGGCAGTTCCATGCTGCGAGAGGTGGTTGACAAAGGGGACGGCAGCAACGGTCAAGCCGAGGGATTCGAGAGTGATGCGACCAGCCGACCCCCGGAGCCCTCCGAGAAACACCACGAAGAGGCGAAGTCATGATGGGTTGGGTGACAAACGATGCCCGCCTCAAATTGGTGTCGCTGGTGCTGGCGACGTTCACCTGGTTTTTCGTGAAAGGCATCACCGGCGACTGGCGATTGATTGAAGGCGTGCCGCTGGAGGTCAAGGCGAGGACGGGATTGACGGTGCTGCAGACCAGCGCCAACACCGTCAACGTTGTCGTTCGCGGTACGCGTGAGGACGTGCGCCAGGTTTCCAGACAGGATTTGTCGGCGGTGGTGGATTTGAGCCACGACGATCGCGTGGGACCGATCACGGTCAAACTCACTCCGAAATCGATTCGTCACTCCCAGCACGTTCAGGTGTCCGAGATCGACCCGCCCGAGGTCACGGTCAATGTGGATCAGATGATCGAGCGCGTGTTTCCGGTGCAGCCGCAGTTTGCCGGCGAACTGCCTGCCAATTTGTCGATCGAGCGCGTGGTCACCGAGCCGCCGGCGATCCGCGAGCGAGGGCCGAAGACGCTGTTGAATGGGATGACCAGCGTGGGCACGCTCCCCATCGATGTCACCGGACGGCGGACGTCGTTCCGCGAGCGCGTCGAGTTGGCGCCGCTGGCGTTCCCGGAAGGGTTGGCCCAGCGGCATTGGGTGGAGGTGGACGTGCGGATTGGCGCGGGCCACTCGGTTGACAACCCGGCGGGGCGGGGTGTAGAAGGGGTCCCGTAACCGTATGGGGAACGCCAAGAAGCTGTTCGGCACGGATGGGGTGCGCGGTGTCGCCAACATTGAGCCGGTCACCTCGGAAACGGCCTTGAAACTGGGCCGCGCGGCGGCGCATGTGTTCAAGTCTCTCGCGCCCGTGGCCAAGGGACATGGCCGCCACAAGATTGTCGTCGGCAAAGACACGCGGCTGAGCGGGTACATGCTGGAGAATGCCATCTCGGCGGGCATCCTTTCCATGGGCGTGGACGTGTTGCTCATCGGTCCGCTGCCGACGCCGGGCGTCGCCTACACGACGCGCTCGCTGCGCGCCGACGCGGGCATCGTGCTGACCGCATCGCATAATCCCTACGAAGACAACGGCATCAAGTTTTTCCGCGACGACGGCTACAAGCTCGACGACGCGATCGAGAAGCAGATCGAGGATTTGGTGTTCAGCGGTGAGATCGAGAAGATCCGCCCGACCGCGGATGAAATCGGCAAGGCGATGCGCATCGACGATGCGCTCGGGCGGTACGTTGAATTTGCCAAGGCGGCGTTTCCGAAGGGCATGAGCCTGGAGGGCTTGCGTATCGTGGTGGATGCGGGTAACGGCGCGACGTACAAGAGCACGCCGTGCGTGTTGCTGGAGTTGGGGGCCAGAGTCACCGTTCTCAATAACCGTCCCGACGGCACCAATATCAACCAGGACTGCGGCAGCACGTATCCGGAGGTGGTGTGCCGGGCGGTGCGCGAATACGGGGCGGATATCGGGATTTCCCACGACGGCGATGGCGACCGCGTGCAGTTGTGCGACGAGACGGGAAACCTTGTGGACGGCGACGACGTGCTGGCGATCACGGCACTGGATTGGATCGGGCGCGGCACGCTCAAGAGGAACACGCTTGCGGCCACGATCATGAGCAACCTCGGGCTGGACCACACCGTTCGCCAGGCGGGCGGGCAGGTCGTGCGCACGCAGGTGGGCGACCGCTACGTGATTGAACGGATGTTACAGGACGACCTCAACGTGGGCGGCGAGCAGTCGGGTCATATGATCTTTCGCGATTTCACCACGACGGGCGATGGCATCATCAGCGCCTTGCAGGTCCTGCGCATCATGATGGACACGGGCAAACCGTTGAGCGAACTGCGAAAGGTATGCACGAAATTCCCGCAATTGGTCGTGAATATACGGGTGAAGGACAAGCCCGCGTGGGAGACGCTGCCTGACGTGATGAAACTCGTCAAAGACGTCGAAGCCAAGCTCAACGGACAGGGCCGCGTGCTGCTCCGTTATTCCGGCACCGAGCCCAAAGCCCGCCTCCTCATCGAAGGCCCCGATGCCGGCCAGATCAAATCGTTTGCGGACGAGATCGCGGGCATGATCAAGAAGCGCATTGGCGCCTGACGGCTAGAATTTTGCCGTCGCGCCGCCGATCACCGTCCGGCCCAACGCCGGGTAGCCGATGACTTCTTCGTATTTCTCGTCGAGCAGGTTTTCAAGGCGGACAAACACCTGGCAATGCTTGCAAATGTCGGCGGTCAGCCCCACATCCCACTTGGCGTAGCCGCCGTTGCGGACAATACCGTACGGCGCGACGACCTGGTAGTCGTACCGCGAGCCGACCAGCGCGAGGCCGGTGTGGGCGGTGAAGCGGTTGAAAAACCGGTAGCTCGCGCCGAGGTTGGCGGAGTGCTCGGGCCGTCGCAAGCGCGGGGTCACCGTGTTGCCGGTCAAATCCTTTGCCTCCATCAGCCAGGTGTAATTCGCGAAGCAGGTCAGGTTGGCGACCGGCCGCGCATCGAGGCCGAGTTCGATGCCGTCGGTGCGGACGCGGTTGACGTTTTCAAGGATGAAGTCGGGCGCTTCGTAGACGTCGGTGATGAGGTCGCGGATGTTGTTCTCGAAGTACCGTGCGCTGCCGGTCACGCGCGGCCCGATGTCCTGCTCAACGCCGGCATCCCAGCCGGTGCTTTGTTCCGGTTTAAGATTCGGGTTGGCCAGATGGGCCGGGTAGCCATAGACACTCGGATAGGTCTGGTACAAATCGCTGAGCGTCGGCGCTTTCATGGCCGATCCGCCGGACGCTTTCAATCGCGTGCCGGTTTCGTTCAAGCGCAACACCCCGGCGCCGCGCCCGGTCACGAAGTCGCCGAACTGGCTGTTGTGGTCGTATCGGGCGCCAGCCGTCAGCGTCAGCCGGGTCCATAGCGTTGCTTGATCCTGCACGTAGCCGGCCGCGTCGTCATTGGACTGGTTGAACGGCGTCGCGCCGGAGGTGTTGTAGGCGCCGTGATTCAGATACCAATCGAAGCCGGCCGTCAGTGTGTTCCAGTCCGCCAGTTTCACATCGTTTTGCCAGCCGACCTGCGCCAGGTCGGTCCGCAAATCCGAAGGATAGACGCCAACCTCAAATAATTCCTCATGCGTCTCGGCAACAAAGAAAGTTTGCCGCCACGTGTCGGACACATCCAGCTTCAAACCGACGCGGCCAAAGTAGTTATGATCGTGGAGGTGGTCGGTGGGGTTCGGCGTGAGCGGCTTGCCGTCGTTGTACTCGCTGGGCAAG
>JBEKUF010000240.1:0-3416 GCA_049515295.1 Verrucomicrobiia bacterium
ATGCGGCTCACGCCACAGTGGAACGCGAACGATTGCGTTTGATCGGCGCAACGTTTGGTCCTAACGGCAAGGATGTCCGTCGCGTGGAGATCTTCGGGTCGATGAGCGATCCGGGAGACGCAGGCGAACGGGCGGCGGAGCAGGTTATCCGATGACAAAGAAAGGCAAAGTGTATCTGGTGGGGGCTGGCCCCGGTGACGCCGGACTGATTACCGTGCGCGGCGTGGAGTGCATCCAACTCGCCGAGGTGATCGTCTACGACAATCTGGTGAATCCGTCGCTGTTGAAGCATGCGCGAGCGGACGCGGAAATCATTTTTGCAGGCAAGATGTCGAAAAAACACACCCTCACGCAGGATGAGATCAACGCCTTGCTCATCGAGAAAGCGCGTGAGGGCAAGGTGGTTGCGCGGCTGAAGGGTGGCGACCCGTTTGTTTTTGGGCGGGGCGGGGAAGAGGCGGAAGAACTACGGAAGGCCGGTTTCCAATTCGAAATCGTACCCGGCATCAGTTCATCAATTGCGGCACCGGCCTACGCGGGAATCCCGGTGACCCATCGGGCCGTCGCAACGGCGTTTATGGTTGTCACCGGACACGAGGATCCGGCCAAGGAAGAAACCCAGGTGGACTGGGCAGGCGTGGCAAAGTTTTTCGGAACGCGCGTCATCCTGATGGGCGTGGAACGTATCGGCACCATAGCCGAGGAATTGATCCGATACGGTGCGTCGCCGGAAACTCCGGTGGCAATGATTCGTTGGGGAACGACCGGTAAGCAACAAACGATTCAAGGGACCCTGGCAACAATTGCGGCAATTGCCTCCGCAGCGGATTTCAAACCACCGGCCGTGACGGTCGTTGGTGAGGTAGTCCGCTTGCGCGAAAAGTTGAACTGGTTCGAGCAGCGGCCGCTGTTTGGGTGTCGCATTGTCGTCACGCGCAGTCGGGAGCAAGCCAGTGAGTTGGTGCGTGAACTCAGCAAGCTGGGCGCGGACGTGCTGGAGATTCCCACAATTCGCATCGAGCCGCCCCAGAGTCTTGCGCCCTTGCGGGAAGCCATTGGGGGCTTGGGGGAATACGATTGGTTGATCTTCACCAGCCCAAACGGAGTGGATGCGTTTTTTCGGGAGTTCTTTGCGCGCCGCAAGGACATTCGCGAGATTGGTCCGTTAAAGATTGCCGCCATCGGCGCCGTAACGACGCAGAAACTTGCCGAATTGCACTTGGAGGTGGATCTGCAGCCCAAGGAGTTCACGACGGAGGCGTTGCTCGCCGAATTCAAACGCTCGGTAAGTTGCGAGAACTTGAAAATGCTCCTGCCACGAGCGGACCTGGCCGATCAGCGGCTGGCACGCGGGTTGGAGGACCTGGGGGCCATTGTGGACGATTTGGACGCGTATCAAACCGTGCCCGACACGGTGGATCGAACAGGGCATCGTGCGCGATTGCTCAGCGAAGGCGCTGACCTTGTGACATTCACCAGCTCATCCACGGTGGTAAACTTCTGCAATCTGGTGGATGTTCCCGCGCTTCGGAAGCAGTTTCCACAAATGAGGTTTGTGAGTATCGGGCCGCAAACATCGCAAGCGGCGCGCGCGAAGGGTTTGGAAGTCGCCATCGAAGCGAAGGTGCACACGATCGCCGGCTTGGTCGAGGCGATCTTGTCATTGGTGGCACAAAGTTGAAAGTGCCCGCGCCGATGCATCGAAGAACATGACGAAGGAAGAGCATTACGATCAGGGCATGACGGAATTCGCGATGGCCGAATATGACAAGGCCATCGAGTGTTACCGCAAAGCCGTGGAGCTGGATGCGTCGTACTTCGACGCGTGGCACGCGCTGGGAATGGCGTATCTGCGGGCGAACAGGATTCCTGAGGCGATTGAAGCCGGCAAGCGCGCGATCGAAATCAATCCCAACGACATGCTCGCCCACACCAGCCTGTCGATGTATTACATGCGCGCGGGCGACAAAGCCATGGCCGAGAAGGAAAAGGGGCTGGCCACGGTTCTGTCCTGGGGCGGAAAAGTCAATCAGCTCAAAGACGAGCCAAAATCGTAGTCAGGCTCAGTGGAACATGTAGGACGGGAGAAAATACATCCGCCCCGTCTGCAGCTTGAATTCGTTCGGCGTCAATTGGATTTGGATCTTCGCCTTGTCGTTGCTGCCCATCAACCGAAACAGATTGCGCAGACTAAACGGTTCCACGTAGCGAATCACCCGCGCCCGCTTGATCGATGCCAATTCCTCCGCCTTGTCAATCGCATCCTCGAAATAGCCCAACCCGTCCACGAACCCGGCCTCCAACGCCTGTTTGCCCGATAGGATACGGCCATCCGCCAGGCCGTTCTTCAGATCATCGACCTTCATATCGCGTTCCTCGGCCACGATGCCGACGAACTTATCGTAGACTTCCATCACCATCCCTTGAACCAATGCCTTCTCGTCTTCCGTGGGCTCTCGCGTCGGATTCAAGATGTCTTTGTACTTTCCCGATTTGAACGTGTAAAACTTGACCCCAATTTTGTCGGCCAGACCGCTGACCGTAAAGCTTTCCATGATCACCCCGATGCTGCCGGTGATGCTCAATTCATTGGCCACAATGTAATCAGCCCCGACTGCCACGTAATACGCCCCGGACGCTCCCATGGTGTTGATGTTCGCCACCACGGGCTTTTTCTCGCGGGCCGCCACCACCGCCTGATAAATCGTGTCGGAAGCCACGACCTCCCCACCGGGCGAGTCGATCCGCAAAATTATCGCTTTCACCCGCTTGTCGTCGACTGCCTGCTGAAGCTGGTTTTCGATGTCTCCCACCATGCCCTCTTCGCCGCTGTAACCGTCCTCCGTCGTACTGATCACCCCCGTCACGTAGATGACCGCAATCTTGTCCTTCGCGTCTTCTTCGCCTTCGAGATAGCGTTCCTCGTACCGCCCGTGACGGGTCACGGAAATGGTCTCCGTTCCCGCCCCGCCAAACGCCGCCGCGAACAACACCAGATTCGCCAGCACGCTGAGAAACAGGAAAAACGTCACAATCACGGCATACACGATCCACCCCGTCCGCCTCGGCGGCGGGGGCGGCTGGCTGACAAGATAGGGCGGCACCGGGTCCATGGTTAGTACATTGCACGACGATGGACACTGTCGCAAGAGCAAAAGCGGGGGGCCGTGTTTTCACTTGGTCGACGCGCCAACTTGTCGTACCTTACGCCCGCATGCTGCTGGTCATCGACAATTACGACAGCTTCACCTACAACCTCGTCCAGTACCTCGGCGAGTTGGGCGTGGAAATGAAAATCTTCCGCAACAACGAAATCAGTCTCGACCAGATTCGCGCCCTCAAACCGTCCCGCATCCTCATCTCGCCCGGCCCCTGTTCGCCCCGCGAATCCGGCTTGTCCAACGACATCATCACAA
>JBEKUF010000241.1:0-3373 GCA_049515295.1 Verrucomicrobiia bacterium
CCGTTGTCCACAATGCGGCCTTGATAGTTGATGATGCCCGGCACTTGGGCGTACGAGGATAGGACGAATTGCAGGCAGCCGACGGCAACGAGTGAAATGAGCAGCTTCTTCATGACGGTGTTCTCCGTGCGTGCGAAAGGCACGCTGTTGAATTGCGTGGATGGATAACCGGGGAACGAGTGCTGACGGCGCACTCGTCGTGAGCTTGGGTCAGGTGAGAGGCTACAGGGGTAACACAAGCGTACGGTACCAGACACGCCCGGCAGGACGGAACCATGGTTCGAGTCCATTCTCGCCCTTAACTCGAACCCGAAACCGGGCAGGCGAGCGTCGTGGCTACGTCCCCGTCGCTAAACAATAAACAATGAAGCCTACCACTAAGACATTCCTCCCGGCAAGCAAATTCGGGCGTTCCAAGGCTGACCGCGTGATCGCTTAGGCTGGACTGCAGAAAGTGGCGCAGGAACCCGGACACGCTCGTTGCGGATTTCAAGATGCCGGAGGACGGGACGGAGGGCGGACGTTCTTCGCACTGCTGTGGCAAAGCTGTTGTCGGGCAAGTTCTGTCCCTGCGCATGAGTCATTGACGATTCCTGTGCTTACGCAGCAAGGTTTTGATACACTCCCCCGCGTACTTTATGGTTCCGCAATCGTATTACCGCTGCTGGGTGGAGGTCGATCTCGACGCGCTCCGCCACAATGTCGCCGCGATCCGCCGTCGGATCGGGCGTGGCGTGAAGCTAATGGCGGTGGTGAAGGCCGACGCCTACGGTCATGGCCTGGCACCGGTTGGCTGCGCGCTCATGCAGTGTGGCGTCGACGCGTTCGCGGTCGCGAATCTGTCCGAAGCGTTGGTATTGCGGCAAATTGGCGGGACCGGCTGGCCGATTCTGTTGTTCGGCTCGGCGCTGCCGTTTGAAGTGGCGAAGATGGTCGAGCAGAACATCACGCCCACGATTTCGACGCTCGATGAGGCGACCCTGTTTGAGGAAGAAGCCCGCCGAAGCGGCAAGACAGTGGACGTGCATATCGAGGTCGATACGGGCATGGGGCGCGTGGGTTTCTGGCATGAGGGCGCCGCCAAAGCCATTGGGCGTATTACCGCGCTGCCACACGTGCGCGTGGCAGGATTGTACACGCATTTCCCGTCGGCGGATGAGAATCTCGACGAGACCAGACGCGAGTTGGGTCTCTTTCAGGGAATTATCCAAGAGCTGACGAGCGCCAAGGTCAAGATTCCGCTGCTCCACACCGCCAACAGTGCCGCGGTGGCGCGATTGACCGAATCGCATCTCACCATGGTCCGGCCGGGGTTGTTGCTCTATGGCATTTGCCCCACGGAGGCGCCGTCGGGCGAGTTTCGTCCCCTGCTCTCCTTCAAGGCGCGCGTGGCGTATGTCAAAGACGTTGCCGCCGGGCGAACGATCAGTTATGGCCAGACGTTCCTTGCGGAAAAGCCGATGCGCATTGCCACGGTTACGGCAGGCTATGCCGATGGGTTCAGCCGGCATCTATCGAACAAAGCCGAGGTGCTCGTTGGCGGAAGGCGCTGTCCCGTGCTCGGCCGGGTCACGATGGACCAGATCATGGTGGACGTGACCCGGGCGACCCATGTGCAATGTGGCGACGAGGTCGTGTTCATCGGCCAGCAGGGCGATGCGCTCATTACCGCCTCCGACGTGGCGCGATGGGAGGACACGATCCCGTGGGAAGTGCTCTGCGGCATCACCAAGGCCGCCCGCGTCCCCCGCGTCTACCGCGGCGCCGTGGCAGCGTAAGCTTGCTTCTCTCTGGTGATTTGCCAAAGTATTTCTCCCGGCCTATCTTGAGCCAAGAGCAAAGAGGAGGGCATATGAATCGGACGACGAAAGCGAAGGCAGCGGTCAAACGATCGCGTCGAACCAAATGTGCGTGCGCCAGTTGTCAGTGCACCGTGCCCGCCAGCGGCGGGGTGCGACGACACAATCTGGTATTCTGCAGCGAAGCCTGCGCGTCACGGGCCTGCACAGTCGAGGTGTGCGCGTGCGAGCACGACGGCTGCGCGGCGTAACGGTCTCTCAATCGGTTGCGCCTGCGCTCAACCTGGGTATGTCCAACCGCGAATCCAGGTTGGCCACATCCAGTTGAAGAGTTTCGATCACACTGTTGGCGGAAGAGGCTTTCTGTCGCGTTTCATCTCTCTTGGTTGCCTGGCTCATCGGGCAAGAACGCGCGGTTCAGGCCAAGGAAACGGAACGCCGCATTCAAATGCTCATGCAGCATCGCGGGAGATTTCGGGCCGGATGTGGTGGAGCCGCCCCAACTCGTTCTCGACTCGGGGCCAAGGATTGGCTCACCTGACTTGATAAACTTCGTATTGAACACCAGCTTCCCCGGGTTTTGTCTCCAGCAGTTTGGCATCGCGTGGCAGTGGCTCGTGGACTTCTACCAGCTCATGCTGCACATGCTTCACCAGCGTCACGTTGGCTCTCAGAAGCAAGCCGGGTGTGTCGATCGTCCCCTCATAAAGACGCGCTCTATTCTTGGGAATGCCGCTTTGCTGATAGACCCGAGGGTCTATGTCCCCGAAGAACAGAATGTCCGCATAGATGATCGGCTTGAAGTCCTTGTCCACCATGGCATCCACAAGCGGGCTGACCGCCGAGCCGGAAACGTACAATGTGTTGCTCGTGTCCAAAGCGCGAAAACAATCCTCCAGCGCTTCGATAAATGGCGCGTTAAACACGCCACGACTGCGGATTTGGTATTCACCGAAATAATCCTTCAGGTACAGGGCCATCTCAATGACTCCGGCAAAACAAGCGACGACAAGAAGCTTTCTCCCCATATCCCGTTTCTGCCACAGAAAGTGCGCCCCGATTGCCGCGGTCAATAACCAGAAAATAACGCCATCAATGCACCGACCACTGTGCAGATGCTCCTCCGTCAACGCCGCCGCGGTCGGGTAGACCAGAAGCCCCAATCCGAGGAAGCGGTAGCTCGGCTGGGTCCTCACGCGACGGACCAGGCAGTAAAGACCTGCCACAACCATCGGAAAAAGAAAGCGGAACAATTCTCCACCAAACCCGGTATGTTGGCGCAAGTTCGCATCCCCCCTCAGGAATAAGAACTGAGGGCTGAAGTACTCCAGATACCGCGAGGCCACTCGGGAAATAATCGTATTCCAACTAGGGTTGTCTTGGAAAACGCTAACCGTTTGAAAACGGCTTGTTAGCACCTGTGGCGTGCGTGCCACTGCCACGATTAAGGGGGCCAAGCACCCCACCCAGCTAACCACGAGCACCAGCCCCACCTTCCAGTGGGTCTTCAGTTCGCGGAAGTATGAAACTCCAAAGCAGATCAGAAGCAGGACGGTCATCGGGCGACCGACACT
>JBEKUF010000242.1:0-3341 GCA_049515295.1 Verrucomicrobiia bacterium
GTGAAAAAGCCCGTGACCCGAACGCGATCCATCGGGAGTGTGGTGACGGGCGCTATTGGCTCCATGGTGAAGCCGACGACACTGATCCCGCCGCCCAATTCAAGTCTCTGGCGGTTTACCAAGGGCGGCAGCTCTTGCCGCTCGACAAGTGTTTGGGCGTCAAGGGGCGATCCCTGGCGAGCATATAACAGGAGGCCGTCTTCGGCGCTGACGAGATGAAGATTCGGGTTGGCCTCGACGGCGCGCTGAATGTGTCGGAGCCGTTCCAGCCAGAGCAGGTCGTCCGTGGAACCGCGCCACGAATCGCGCAGGTCGAGCAAGGCGTAGTCAATTGAATCGGGCACGGGCAGGTCAAGATACAGGTAACGTTGCGTTACGAAATGAGCGGCGACGCGTTGCGTGGTGAACAGTGAGCCACCGGGATTGATGTTCCCCCGAACTCGTTCGATCAAGTCGAGACGGCCCGGCGACAGGTGTACGGTCGTGGTGCTCTTGCTCCATGGCTGGGCGCCGAGGAACACCGACACGGCGGCGCAGGAAACCACCACGCTCGTGAGAGCGGCGAAGCGTCGTCGGGCTTCGGGTTGTTGCTGGATTGCGCCGACGAAGGCCCAAAAGATTACCGGCAACAGTCCCGCCTGATAATGAAAGCAGATGGTCTTCAAAATGTAGTTTAGGCAACAAAAGATAAACGTGAGCGACCCGACGACCAGGATCGAAGGTTTTCTCAGGGGAAGAAACAGGAGCGGGGCGAGAAGCACAGCGGCGAAGTACAGCGAAGAAGGTTCGACCAGTTTTGCCCAGAACACGGCCGGCTTGAGCAATGGCGAGAGCAGGATGTCGAGTTTGGAATGGCCGAGGTCGAAGAAGAAACTGGTCATGGCGTAATTGTGGCCGCTGAAGAGCGGAACCAGCACGGACGTGGCCAGGAGGAAGTAGCTGAAAGCCGAGGCGGCCAGTATGGCGCCAGCGAGCTTGCGAGAGGTGAACAACGAGAGATACACGCCGAACATGCCGACAACAATCGCGGTTTCCTCCTTGATCAAGATTGCCCACACGGCGCAGGCGAGCGCCGGGCCGGCGCGGCCATGCAGCCAAAGGGCCAGGGCGACGAAATACAGGAGCAGACACAGGTTGCCCCATCGAAAACCATACGATGCGCTGTACAGGAACTGGGATGTTGACGGATACAAGACCCAGACCAGCACCACCAGCAGGGCCGCCGTCTCCGACTGAAGAGTCCGCCGGGCGATGAAGAAGAGGGGCACCACCACGCCGAAGACCGCGACGATTTGCAACACGATGGTGAGCTTGAGATCGGGCCAGAGCAACCACAACGGCAGAAATGGCACGATGCCAAAATCGATATGGTCGTAACACAGGGGTTTGTCAGGATTCACCTGCAGGAAGAGTTCATGCGGATTCGTTATCGAGTTGAACATGAGCCGGGCGTTCTCACCGCAGTCGGCATACCCCAGCGCCAGATTGTTGAAGTACCACACCTGGTGGCAGAACTGGTAGACGGCGAGAGCGACGACCGAGCCCCACACCACGACCCGGAGAATGTTCGTGAGCCGGTCTTCGACAAAGGCTTCGCCCGCCCGAGAGTCGCTGGCGGGCAAGCCCCGCATCCATGAGTACGTTGTCCAGCCGCAGGCGACACAAAACAACAGCATGTCGTACAGGTGGATGGGAGCATTCAAGAAGCGCTTAACGAGGATGAGAAGCGATGAGACCGCCACGGGAAGCGCGCCCAGCGCCAGCCTCCGCCATGAGTCCCGCCTTTGGGTCAACGCCACAAAGGCGCACACCACAGCCACCAGCGCGGTCCCGAACGCGGCGAACTCGACCGTGTCCGGCACGATGGGCGCGGCTTGATAGTTCTCGGGAGAGAATCGTTGCCCCAGCAGCACCCAAAAGGCCGCCAAGGCGGCCAAGATGGTGATCACGAGCAGGACGAAGTGGCGGAACGGACCGGCGCCGATGGGTTTGGGGCTGGCCGGGTTACCTAGGGCAGTGCGCATGGATGACCGCAGATTAGCCTTTGGGCAATCCCGTGCTCAAGACTTGAAAAGAGGAGGGCGGAAGCAAGGAGAAATGGTTAATGGCCGATGGTTGGAAGGGGAGGGTCGTGGCGGTCGATGGTCAAGGGGCGATCCTGTGCTCAGAAATTATTCTTTATCGTAGCGGGCATCGCGCGTGCTATTGGTTAAGCCCTTGGTTCTCGTAGAAATACCGCCATCCAAATCTTCATCACAATCCAGATGCCCAGCCCCACCAGCGCAAACGTGCAGGATTGGGGGAGAGATGAATATGCTCCCTTTGAAACACCCCCGATAATCCCCCCCAAACCCGCTGCCATCAAAGTTGTCGCGACGGCGTGCCAGAGCTGAAGAGGCTGTGAATTCCCTGTAAAGGGACTTGCGAACCACGAAGGCTTATCCCACTGCATGCTGGCCGGACACGTCTTATACATGTAGGTTAAGCCGACGAATGTGGATACTGGGATCGCTACAGAGATAATCCAACATCCCTCCCAGTCAATGCTCGATGGGCCCACTCGCCCACGTCGGAAGCCGCCTCCCACCGCCACAACAAGAATGGCAATTCTAATTACAAACCATCGGTTTACTGATATCCGCATTTGTTCCCGGTTCCAAGTCAGTGAACCGCTGGCGGCCCTAAAATGTCAAGTGTCGAGTCCTGGAACCATGTGGAGCTTGAAAAGGGGCGGGGGGACTGCTAGTCTGCGGCCACTTTTGGGGAAGGGCGCGTAGTTCAGTTGGCTAGAACGCACGGATCACACCCGTGAGGTCATAGGTTCGAGTCCTATCGCGCCCACCATTTTTCGATGCAGACGACGGCCTCACGACCGTTATTGATATGTCTGGCACTCGCCTTGGTTGCGCGGCTGGCGTTTGTGTTCGTTTTGTTTCCCGCGGCGCAGCCGCGGATGCATTTGCGAGAGGACGCCGACGGCTACGGCCAGATCGCCCAGACGATTCGAGACGGACACTATGATGATGTGTCGAGGGGGCCGGTCTATCCGGGATTTCTTGCTCTGTCGGGTTCACCACTCGTAGCCAAATGCTTCCAAGCGCTGTTGGACACGGTGACGGTCTGGCTGGTGTTCGTGTTGTCGGGACGGAACTGGAAGGCGGCGGCATTATGGGCGGTATATCCGTTTGCCATCTGGCGGGTGGCGTTTCTCGGGAAGGAAACGGTGGTGGCATTTTTGTTGGCGGCTTACGTGTGCGTGCAGTTGCTGGCATTTCGTGGCCGACACTGGTGGCCGTGGCTGGCAGCGGGGGGACTGCTGGCGGTAGTGAATTTGTGTAAGC
>JBEKUF010000243.1:0-3323 GCA_049515295.1 Verrucomicrobiia bacterium
CACGCCGGTTACGACCATCACCACCGAGCCCCAGACCAGCGCCCAGTACTCGGCCTTTTCGGCGTAGTTCCAGCGACGGTGTGGCGGCGGCGTCTCACGCCATCCGAGATTGAACGCCAACCGGGCCATGGCATCCTTGAAGTCGTACCCCGTGAACCACAACGACCGCGCACTGGCCCGTCCGCGCTTCGTGCCGGCGAGCGTGATCACGTGCACCACAAAGAACGCGGCGAACGTCCACCCGCAGATGCGATGGATCATGCCGCGGACGTAACCGCCGTTGGGCAGCGCCCGGAACGGCCAACTCCACACCGCGTCGGGAAACTTGTGCACGAAGCCCGTGTACGCCAGGATAACGAACAGGGCCATGAGCACGAAGTGCTGGATGCGCGCCAGCCGGCTCAGGCGCAGTTCCGCATGGTCGTCGGCGTTCACGGCGCGGACGTGCGTGCGGGCCTTGCGCAAATAGTCCAGGCCGTTGAACGTCGCCATGCCACCGATCGTTATCGCAATCAGCGCGATGTAGAGCCGCGAGATGAAATTCACCAGCCACGGTTTGCCTTCCGCGGCGCCGGGCGGGGCGTGAATCTTGAAAAACTCGGCGCTCAACCGTGTGCCAATGCCGGGATGACATTTTCCGCACGTCTCCGGCAGGTTCTTCGGATTAATTGTCGAGAGCGGATCACTGGCGGGCAGGATGTCGTGGACCCCGTGACAGGACGCGCAATTGGCCGCGGTAAGATTGCCTCCCTGCAAGGCCAATCCGTGGAAACTTTGGATGTAGGTCGTGAACACATTTGGCGGCAGCCGGTATTGCGTGACGATGCGTTGGGCGGCGTGACACTGCCCGCAAGTTTCGGGAATGTTGGCCGGAGAAACCCGCGAGGTGGCCAGCTTGACCGCCTGGATTGTATGTTCGCCGTGGCAATCCGTGCACACCGGCGCGTCGCGCAGACCCTGGGCGACCGCGACGCCGTGAATGCTGCGCGAGTAGGTCTGGCGCACGTTGTCATGACACTTGCCGCAGGTGGCGGGAATTGTTTGCCAGTACAATTTCGACTGCGGATTCGTCGAGCGATGCAGGTCATGGGATCCGTGGCAGTCGGTGCAGACCGCGGCGTTGACCACGCCGTTGGAATGGGCGATGCCGTGCACGCTCTTGTCGTACGAGACGATGACCGCGCGCTGGCGGAGATTGAATCTTTCCATTTGCTCCACATTGCCGTGGCAGCGACCGCACGTGTCGGGGATGTGGGCGCGATTCACGGGCGAAGCGGGGTTGCGGTAATCGAGCAACTCGTGCGCGTTGCCATGGCAGTCCCGGCACGAGGCGGCTTCCGCCACGCCCTTGTGAATCGCCTGACCGTGGTCGCTCTTCAGGTAAATGTCCGTCTCGATGCGGTGACACTGGCTGCAACTAACGGGCTGGAGCGTTTCGGCGTGGGGCAAGTCGGTGATGTCCGAATGACAACTGGTGCACAGGTTCTTGGAGTGGATCGAACCTTTGAATTTCTCCTCGTCAACAAACAACGAGACCGCCTGGCCGGCCCTGTTGGTCATCACGAGCGACTTGTCGGAATGGCAGGCGAAACAATCAGCGTTGTCGATGGCCCGCGCGTGAGTCGCCGGCCACAAACAGAGGGTCAGTATGCCCAGACATGCCGCCCGTCGATGGTCAGGACCTCGCATAACTGTGCATCCCGCTGAGCAGGAAATTAACCCCGTAGTAGGTGAAGATCACCGAGGCAAACCCAATCACCGAAATCCACGCGGCGCGGGCGCCTTTCCAGCCCCGCATGAACCGGCAGTGCAGGAACACGGCGTAGATGAGCCAGGTGATCAGCGACCAGGTTTCTTTCGGGTCCCAGCTCCAATACGTGCCCCACGCGGAGTTTGCCCAGACCGCGCCGGAAATGATGCCGATCGTCAGGAACAGAAAGCCAAACGAGATGGTCTTGGCCGTCGCGGCGTCGAACGCCGTCACGACTTCGGGACGGACCTTGCTGCCGGAGCGGGCGGCGACCAGATAGCCCATGCTCGCCAGCGCGGCGACGGCGAACCCGCCGTAACCCAGGAACACCGTGAATACATGCACCGTAAGCCAGTTGCTGCGGAGCGCGGGCATGAGCGGCTGGATTTTCGTTTCGAACGTGCTCGCATACGCCAGGGCGAGCACGGCCAGCAGCGCGGTGGCGGCGCCGAGCGCGGGAAGCTGCCGGCGCACCCGCAGCGCGAGATACACGACGACCACGGCCCACACGAATAGCACCATCGACTCAAACATGTTGCTGAATGGCGCCCGGCCTGCCGCGAACCAGCGCACGCCCATGTACGCCGTTTGCGCCAGCACTCCCGCCGAGAGGAACACCGTCGCCACCGAAGCGAACCATCCCTTCTTCGAGAACAGGCTAACCGCCGAGAACAGTAGCGCCGTGAGATACCCAGCCAGGCTGAGATTGAAGGCCCACGTCATAGAGCCGCTCCTTCTTGAGGTTGAGTTTTTCCATCAACGCGGCCGCACGCTCGTCGATGATCTGCTGGCACACCGCCAACTCCTGCTCGCGCGACCGCACGTTCTCACGCACGATCGCCTCGAGGTCGTCGATATTGTAGAGGTACACGTTGTCGAGCCGCTGGACGGCGTCGTCGATGTTCCGCGGCACGGAAATGTCGATGAGAAACAACGGCCGATTTCGCCGCGCCGCCATGATGGTTTCCACGTCGGCGCGATGCAGCAATGTTTTCGGGCAGCCCGTCGAAGCGACGACGATGTCGGCGTCCGCCATCGCGTCGAGGCACTGTTCGAACCGCACCGCCTGACCGCCAAATTCGTTGGCCAGGTCGACGGCGTGGTCGAACGACCGGTTGGAAACGAGAATCGATTGGGCGCCCTTCTTTGCGAGGTGGCGCACGCAGGCCTCGCCCATCGGGCCGGCGCCGATAATGATCACCGTCTGCTTCGACAGGTCGTGGCGGAAGATTTTCTCGGCCAACTCGACGGCTACGCTGCCGACGGACGTCGCCCCGCGCCCGATGCTGGTGCGCGTGCGGATTTCTTTCACTGCCTGAAACGCCTTTTGGAAGAGCCGGTTCAGCACGCCGCTGGTGAGCCCGGCGGCGTGCGCCGTGTCGTAGGCGGTTTTGACCTGGCCGGTGATCTCGGTCTCGCCGAGGACCATCGAGTCCAGGCCGCCCGCCACGCGGAACAGGTGACGCACCGCTTCGAGGTCCTCGTGAACGTACACGTGGGGGCGGAAATCGCGCGGCGGGGTGCTGAGCAGGCGGAACAACGAATCAATGCGACCGGTCACCCGTGGCGTGGT
>JBEKUF010000244.1:0-3309 GCA_049515295.1 Verrucomicrobiia bacterium
TTCCTGCTGCTGACGTTGTATTGTACGTTGCGCGGTTCCCAGTCCTCGCGCCCGCGCGTGTGGTATCTGGCCGCCGTCGTCTCGTGCGCGCTGGGCATGGGGAGCAAGGAGGTCATGGTGGGTGCTCCACTGATCGTGTTGCTCTATGATCGCATGTTTCTGGCGTCGTCGTTTCGCAAATTGTGGCAGCGTCGCATAAGCTTGTACATCGGTCTGGCCGCAACTTGGCTCATGCTGGGGGGATTGGTGGCGGGGGTCCCCCACAGCACGACAGGCTTTGGAGTTAAAGGCCTGACGTCATGGGACTATCTGAAGACGGAGGCCGGCGTGATCGTTTACTACCTGCGGCTTTGCTTCTGGCCCCACCCACTGGTGATCAATTATTCTGACTGGCCGATTACCTTGTCGCTGGAAGATGCGCTCGTATCCGGTGCCGCAGTGCTTGGCCTGCTTGGCGCAACGGTGTGGGCATTCCGCTGCCGACCATGGTTGGGGTTTTTGGGCGCCTGGTTTTTCATCATTTTGGGACCGACGTCGAGCATTCTGCCGAGCGCCGGCGAAGCGGTCGCCGAGCGGCGAATGTATTTGCCATTGGCAGCTGTGGTTACGATCGCGCTGGTTGGCACGTTTGCACTTGGGAAACGGTTCGTAAACAAACAGCAGGGCATCGCGCTCGGATGCGTAGCCGGTGGGTCCGTGGCGGTACTGCTTACATCCCTGACCATTCAGCGTAATGGGGACTACAACTCGGAGGTGACTATTTGGCAAGACACTGTGGAGAAACGTCCCAACAACCCTCAGGCGCGCTGCCAATTGGGGAGTGCCTTGCTCAGAGCCGGCGACGCGCAGAAAGCGGTCGAGGAGTTCGTGCAGGCACTGCGGATCAAGCCCGACGACGCTGCCGCGCAGAACAACTTGGGGAATGCGCTGCTCCAAGCCGGGAATGCGCAAGAGGCCATCGAGCACTACGAGCAGGCGTTGCGGATCCAGCCCGACTTTGCTGAGGCGCACAACAACCTGGCGATCGCCCTGGTTCAACTGGGCAGATTGTCGGAGGCCATCAGCCACAACGAGCAGGCACTGCGGATCAACCCCAATAACACTGAGGCACACAACAATCTCGGAGTTGTCTTGATGGGACAGGGCAGGCTGCCGGAGGCCATCGGCCACTACCAGCAGGCCCTGCGGATCGAACCCAACTACGCAGACGCACACAACAACCTGGGACTCGCGTTGGCGCGGGCGGGCCACGCGCCGGAGGCGATCGAACACTATGAGCAGGCGTTGCGGGCCAAACCCGATTACGCTCAGGCACACAACAACTTGGGGCTCGCCTTGGCGGGATTGGGCAGGCTGCAAGAGGCAATCGACCACTACCAGCAGGCCCTGCGGCTCAAACCCAACTACGCAGACGCACACAACAACCTGGGATTCGCGTTGGCGCGGGCGGGCCACACGCCGGAGGCGATCGAACACTACACGCAGGCGCTGTGGCTCCAGCCTGATTTTGCCGACGCCTATAACAATCTGGCGTGGCTGCTGGCCACGCACGCGCCGGCAGAGGGAGGCGACGTAGTCCGAGCCGTGAGCTTGGCGCAACGGGCGTGTGAACTTACCGGCAGTCGTCGGGCTGGGTACCTCGACACCTTGGCCGCCGCGTATGCTGCCGCCGGTCGATTCAGCGAAGCTGTCACCACCGCGCAGAAGGCCATCGACCTGGCCCGCGCTGCCGGGCCGCCGAAGTTGATTGCGGAGTTCGAGGCTCGGTTGGAACTGTATCGCAGCGGACATGCCTACCTTCAGTCCGTGGGCGATGACGAATCCAGGCAACCGTTGATGAATCCGAGCAACCGTTAATCCAAGGCGACGGACATCGGGACTTCAACCCGTAAGGTTTGCAAGACGTATGGAGCGGGGACTCTTTCGCACCGCTTCGAGTCTGTTTTTTGGCGGAATCGATATCAATCAGGCCAAAATTCTCGGAGGACGGGCGGGGATTTGTCTTTACGACTGACTGGCCCTGCGGAAACGCCCGCCTGTCAAATTTCCGGCCAAAGATGTGGGCGGAAACGCGGTTGTGGCGCGGCTCAAGGCGGGGAGAACCCGGCTGGCGGGGCGCGGACAGTGGGCACGAAGCCGTCTTATCACGTTGATGGCCGGAAACGCTCGGTGCACCGCGTGGAGCGACAGGGAGAGATTTCCCTTAGCCACTCGGCAGTGTGCGTCGACATAGGGCAGTGGGCCCTAGGCCGCCGAGTTACACGGAGAATCTTTGGAACGTCAGCTTCGGGCCAGGGCGTGACGGCGGACGTGGCCGCGCAGGAGCGCCAAGGCGCCACAGGCGAAGGCCAGCATGGTAATCGTGGCGCCGGTCTCCGGTACCGAAGTCGGCGGGGTCAACACGAACTGGGCCTGGGCCGGGTCGCCCCAGCAATCGAACAACTGAAGGATCTCAACGCCGTAGGTGCCGCTATTGGCGCCAAACGCCGCCGCTCCGAAATCGCCGTAGGCGAGCAGGTAGAATGGGTCGGTGGCGATGGACGGGAAGCCGCTACCGGTTTGGTTGCCCTGGAACCACCAGATGGCGGCCTGAAGTTCGCCGGCGTCGGCGTAGCGGTTGGCGGCGTTGACGTAGTCGTAGCCGCTCAGGACGCCTTTGGCAAATTCATAGTATAGAAACGCCGCGCCCAAACTCAATGCATGCCCCGTGCTATCCTGGTTGACCACCGTATAGGAGTAACTAGAGCCGGGAGTGAAATACACGGTCGATTGTTCGCAGAAGGTTTCAAACCCTCCGTCGAGGATCGTGGCCGGCACGTAGCTGCCAACAAAATTGTCCGGGCTCGTGAACGCGGTGAACTCGCCGCCGTCGGAATACGAGTAGGAGTTTTCGTCCAACACAATGCTATTAGCTTTGGCCGTGGAGAATCCTGCCAACAACACGCAGCCTACCAAAATCAGTTTGCCACTCTTCATAATATTTTCCCTCCCGCCCTCATTATTATTCGTCACTTGGGTCTACTCGGTTTGCTACGTGCCTTTCGGGGCCCCGCGTGGTCATACTACCCTGCAGGCCAGGAAAAGCAAGGCTTATTTGGTGGTTGAGCAAAAAAATTGTGGCCCAATTTCAGACAATGGTTACCACCGGGGTGGTTACTAGGACCGGTGTGTCTGACGCTGATGTAAGCCTCAGTGTAGCCGACGTTTCGCGTGACCTGCGGCGCACGATTACCGCGGGCGGGTGGGGCTGATGAGTGGTCGAAGAGTCACGTTTGACAATGCAGACGAGCCGGTTTAGCGGCTGTTGAG
>JBEKUF010000245.1:0-3239 GCA_049515295.1 Verrucomicrobiia bacterium
GCTCGATTTTCTCTCCAAGGAAGCCTCGCAAGCGAAGAAGTGACGGCCCTCCTTAGTTCGGCGCCGGTCTCCTGACCGCGCCGTTGGCGTAACCGTTAGGTCCTCATGATTGAAACTGATGGGAGACCTTCGGTCGGATTCAGTGCGGGGTCGGGAGACCCTCGCACAACCCAGCTCCTCCCATTTGCTTCGCGCAGGGGATGGCGTATGTTGTGGTGGGAGGAGTGGATGAGCGGCGCAGCGGTTGAATCGGGTCTGCTGGCAGGTTGCCTCCCGTTTGCTCGGTTTGGAAACGGACACCGCAGTCTGGTGATTTTTCCCGGACTGGCGGATGCGGCGTGGGATGTGACGAGCCGCAAGTGGGATTTGTTGTCGCAATACCGCCGGCTCGCCGATGAATTCACCGTTACCGTCATCAGCCGCAAGCGCGGGTTGCCCCATGGCTACACGACGCGGGACATGGCGGCGGATTACGCGCGGGCGTTTGAAACCGACATCGGACCATCGGTCGTGATGGGGATTTCGCTGGGCGGTTATATTGCGCAGGATTTCGCGGTCGATTTCCCGCAATACGTCCAGCAACTGGTGATCGCCTGTTCGGCGTATCGGGTCAGCGATGAGGGCCGCAAGATCCCCGAGCGCTGGCTGGAGCTGGCGGCGCAGCACCGCTGGCGGGAATTCTACTTCGACGTGGCGAAAGTCACGATGCAGGAGTTCCACCAGACGTTCTACCAATTCCTGCGTCCGTTGTTGCGGACGCGGCCAACCAATCCGGCGGACTTCCTCGTCTCGCTGGAAGCCTGCCTGACGCATGACGGCTCGGGGTTGTTGGGCCGAATCCAAGCGCCGACGCTGGTCATCGGCGGCTCGGACGACGTTTTCTTTCCGCCGCCGCTTGTTCACGAGACGGCGCGGCGCATTTCCCACGCAGTGTTTCGGCTGCTCGATGGCGGCAGCCACGGGGCGTATGAACTGAAGCGGGACGAGTTTGAAGATGTGGTGCTGGAGTTCCTGCGCCATCACGACCCGGTCCAGCAGCCGAAGGCGGCGTAGGCTGGGGCAACCCGCGAACGGCAGGTGACGACGCCGGCAAGATGTTGTAGAGTCGCCGGCATGCCAACACTTATTGAAAGAGCGTCGCGCATTACCGCCGCCGGAAACAAACCGAAGCTCATCGACGAAATCGTCGGACGGGTGAATTCGAAGACCGATGCCGTCAGCATCGCGCACATGCGCAGTCCGTCGGGCTGGGTCGAGCCGGGGCAGATACCCGAGTTCGACGAGTACACGTACGTGCTGAGAGGTTCGTTGCACGTCGCGCACGAGAAGGGTTCCTTGGACGTGAAGGCGGGCCAGGCGGTCATCACTCGCAAAGGCGAATGGGTCCAGTACAGCACGCCCGGCGCGGACGGTGCGGAGTATATCGCGGTGTGTCTGCCGGCGTTTTCGCCGGACACGGTTCACCGGGATTAAGCGTGTGCGCCTGACGAATCATGTCCACACAATCCTCAGCCCGTACTGCTGTCCCCAAAACCTACGACGCCCGTTCCTTCGACCGTCTCGCTGAGGAATACGACTTCGTCGCCACTCGGGAGGGACGTTCCACATTTTTTCTGGAGCATCTTCCCGAGGGTCGCCAACGGGTGCTCGATGTCGGTTGCGGAACGGGCATTCTGGCGCAGGAGCTTTCCCATCACTTCGGTTCGGTGGTGGCCATCGACATCTCGGGACCGATGCTCGCCATTGCCCGCGCCCGGCGGGCGGCAACGAACATTGAGTATCGGCGTGACGATGCGAATCACCTCGTTCTGGACCAAACGTTCGACTGCATCGTCAGCCACACCACGCTCCACCATCTGGAGGATGTTTCGGAAACGTTGCGCGTGCTGAAAGCTTGGCT
This sequence comes from Verrucomicrobiia bacterium, assembly GCA_049515295.1. Classification (GTDB taxonomy): domain Bacteria; phylum Verrucomicrobiota; class Verrucomicrobiia; order Palsa-1439; family Palsa-1439; genus Palsa-1439. Next base: position 1,901 of record JBEKUF010000245.1, read on the forward strand.
CGAACCGCGCGGTCGACTCCTCCTGATCGACCTCGCCAGCCGTTGGCCGCTGATTCCTCGCAATGCCTGTACGTCGACGGCCAAAGCCTGTCTGCAGCTTGTGCCGAACCTGTTCCGACACGGTCCTCGTGTGGCCTGGCGGATTTTCCGGTTTTACACATCGCGTCACTGGTTCGATCATGTGCTGAGCGACCCGATCCTTTCGCGGGCGCGGTTTCGCGAGGTCTACGCCGCAGCGTTGCCGGGCGCCACGTTCATTCCGTTGAAATGCTTCATGGGCGTGGTGTGGCAAGCACCGGGGTAGCGCGGCCACAGATGCGCACGGATGGCCGCGTGACGTTCGTGCGAGCGAACGCGGGCTTCGCCGCGAATGTCCACCGCGAATCCGCCTTCGCTGTCCGCCTACGCAGTGCTTCGGCGAGACAAGAAGCTACGGCGGACAAGGCGCCGCGGCGAGATCGGGAATTGACAACGGGCGGGGTGTTCGGGATAAACGGCATCATGCAGGTCCAACAGTGGCAGACTACCGTCGTTAATTTCTTCATCACGTACGGCTTCCAGATGGTCGGCGCGGTGATCATCCTGGTTGTCGGCGGGATTATTGCGCGGTCGCTGGGCAAACTCACCGACAAGTGGCTGGCCAAACAGCATCTCGAAGCACCGATTCGCCTGTTGTTGGTTCGCGTGGTGCGCCTGCTGGTGTTTGGCTTGGCGCTGTTGCTGGCCCTGGACAAGTTTGGCGTACAGATCACGCCGCTGATCGCGGGCCTGAGCGTGGCGGGCGTCGGGATCGGGTTGGCCGCGCAAGGCGTGCTGGGCAACATACTGGCCGGGTTGACGATCATCTTCACGAAACCGTTCCGCGTCGGCGAATACATCGAACTGGTGGGGGTGTACGGACAGGTCGAGACCATCGCGTTATTCTCCACGACCTTGCTGCATATCGACGGGTCGCGGGTGATCATCCCCAACCGGAAGATTGTGGGCGAGATCATGCACAACTACGGCGGGACCCGCCAGTTGAGCCTGAGCGTGGGGATTGGCTACGGAGCGAACCTGAAGCAGGCGCTGGCGACGATCCACCAGATTCTGGATGCGAACCCGCGGGTGCTCAAGGACCCGGCGCCCGTGGTGGGCATATCGGCGCTGGCGGATTCCTCGATCACGATCAGCGTGTCGCCGTGGGTGAAGGTGGCGGATTTTTACCCGGCGCAGTTGGAAATCTACGAGGCGATTGTCGAACAGTTCCGCGCCCGCGGGATTGAGATCCCCTTCCCCCAACGCGAAGTGCGTCTGCTGGGGCAGACGAACGCGTAGGGGCAGAATTCAGGAGCCAGAA
>JBEKUF010000246.1:0-3147 GCA_049515295.1 Verrucomicrobiia bacterium
CGCATCGGTTCCGGTTGTTGCGGCTCAAGAACCATCGCGAAACCGCGCGGGCAATCCAGACGATGATCGTTCGCGGTGCCGGGACCATCGGTGCCACGGCAGGCTACGGCCTCGCCCAGGCGTATCTCGAAGGCGCGGATATCGACCGGGCCTATCGTACGTTGCTGGAAACCCGCCCGACCGCCGCCGATTTGAAGCACGCCCTCGACCGGGTTCGCAGCCGCGCCGCATCCGCGAAGGACGCGGTGGCCGAAGCCGGGGCCATCGCGGACGAATACGTGGCGTGTGCGCAACGGATTGCGAAAATCGGCCTTCCGTTGATCCGGAACGGCGCCCGGATCCTCACCCATTGCAATGCCGGCTGGCTGGCGTTGGTGGACTGGGGGAGCGCGCCCGCGCCGATTTACCTCGCTCATCGCCGCGGACGAAAGGTATTCGTGTGGGTGGATGAGACGCGTCCGCGCAATCAGGGGGCCAACCTGACCAGCTGGGAGTTCCTGCAAGAGGGCGTGCCGCACAAGATCATCTCGGACAATGCCGGCGGCTTCTACATGCGACGGGGTGAGGTCGACTTGTGTATCGTCGGGGCCGACCGCATCGCGGCCAACGGCGACGTGGCCAACAAGATCGGCACGTATCAGAAGGCCGTGGTGGCGCACGAGAACGGCATCCCGTTTTACGTGGCGGCACCGGGTTCGACGATCGATTTGAAATGCCGCACCGGCGATGACATCCCGATTGAAGAACGCGATGAGGATGAAGTACATTTTGTTTGTGGCGAAACCGACGGCGCGAAGCTGGTCCGCGTCCGCGTGTCCCCCCGCCGGGCGGCGGCGGCCAATCCGGCGTTCGATGTCACCCCGGCCCGGTACATCACGGGGATCATCACGGAACGGGGGATTCTGAAGCCGGGCGAGATTCGACGGCGGTTCGGGAAATAATGTAGTCATGGGCGAGATCTACGTCGGCACGAAATTTCGGACGGTGTTCGCGCGGCGCGCCGTATCCGGCGACGAGCGGCTGGGCGAACTGCTGAAGTGGTGCCGTCGTTGGGCGGCGCTCGGTTTGGTTGGCGACACCGTCGGCAACCTCAGTTTCCGCACCGCGAACGGATTTCTGATCAATCGCACGGCGGGCGATCTGGGCGGGATCACGCGGCAGGAATTTGTCGAGGTCATTCAGGCGGACCGGGAGCGCGCGGAGCTGACGGTCGTGGGGTTGTACGAACCATCCAGCGAGAGCCTGATGCACGCCGGCATTTACGCGGCGCGGCCGGAGATCAATGCGGTGTTCCACGGGCACCACCAGCGGTTGCTGGCCGAGGCGGAGCGTTTGGGGCTGCCGATCACCGCGAGCGAACAACCCTACGGCACGCCGGAATTGGTGGCGGAGATATTGAAGGCGCTGGATGGACACCGGTTCGTGGTGATGCGCAATCACGGGTTTGTTTCGTTCGGGGCGACCATGGAAGAAGCGGGGCGAGAGGCCGAAGAGATTTTGAGGAAGATATGAGCGGCATGGAAGCGGTCATTTTTGATTTGGGCAACGTGCTGATCGCCGTCGACGAGCCGCGGGCGGTCGCGCGGATGGCGGCGCGCACCGGCAAGACGCCGCAGCAGATCGACGAGTACGTGCGCGGCACGCCCTATGCCCACGAACTGGCGCTGGGAAAGATCACGAAACACCGGTTCTTCCGCACCGTGGCCAACGACCTCGGATTCGGCGGCTCGTACGAGGAATTCGCGCTGATCTGGAGCGAGGTGTTCACCCCGATCGAGCCGATGATCGCGTTGGCGAAATCGTTGAAGACGCGTCTGCCCCGCCTGGTGCTGTCGAACACCAACGCCATCCACATGGACTACATCTTCGAGCATTACACGTTTCTGGACGATTTCGACGCGCATGTGTTCTCGCACGAGGTCGGTCTGCTCAAGCCCGACGCCGCCATCTACCAGCACGCGCTGCAGAAATACGGTCTGGCGGCGGAGCGGACGGCGTTTGTGGACGATCTGACGGCCAACGTCGAGGCCGCCCGCCGGGTCGGCCTCCAGGCCATCCACTTCCAAAATCCCGACCAGACGCGCGCAGAGTTGACGAAACTGGGCGTGTCGCCTATATAAAGGCGCATCAACTTCAGGTTCCGCAGTAGCTCAATGGTGGAGCGAGTGACTGTTAATCACTAGGTTGAAGGTTCGAGTCCTTCCTGCGGAGCCAATTCTCGCGATAGAGAGAACTCCCCGCTCGGATGCCGTTTCGTAGCCTTTCCCACGTAGTCAAGGGCTAACCATCTGCGCGTCCGCTCATAGCGTGGGAGAATGGAGTGCGGAGGAAAACTGGGGCGGCTGCCGCCCGTGTGTTCCTCTGCGGAGGGTTTGGGGCCAGGGAGTGGTGTTTGGACGCAGCGTCCTCGGAACCTCAAACCGCCAGGTTTGCAAACCGTCCAAAACCGGAAGAGGCGTAAGGCAGTAAAGACTGGTCGGGCGTGGCAAGCTTGGATAAACTCGCCGGCTGTTGAAACTGCGTCAGTTCATCCCTGTGTTGATCATCGCCGCTGGCATTGGGGCGTATCACAACAGCTTTCAGGGGCCATTCATCCTGGACGACGTGCCTTCCATCCTTGAGAATCCGCAGATCCGTCACTTGTGGCCGATTGGGGAGGCGCTGTCGCCCTCCGCCAATTCGATGGTGGGGGGGCACCCCGTCGTCAACCTCTCACTGGCTGTTAACTACGCGTTGGGGGGCTTGGCCGTATGGGGGTATCACGCACTCAATCTGACCATCCATATTCTTGCGGCATTGACGCTGTTTGGCATCGTGCGCAGGACATTGGCGCGGCCAAAGTTGCGGGAACAGTTCGGCGCATCGGGGGAGTGGGTTGCGCTGGCCGTGGCGGTACTTTGGACGATTCATCCGTTGCAGACCGAGGCGGTGACGTATCTGTCGGAGCGCGGTGAATCGTTGATGGGGTTGTTCTACCTGCTGACATTGTACGGCTTCCTTCGTGGGGTGGAATCGCCGGGGCACGGTCGATGGTTCGTGCTTTCCGTGGCGGCGTGCGCTCTGGGGATGGCGACGAAGGAAGTGATGGTGACAGCCCCATTGATGGTGCTGCTGTATGATCGGACATTTGTCAGCCAGAGTTTTCGG
>JBEKUF010000247.1:0-2990 GCA_049515295.1 Verrucomicrobiia bacterium
TGTTGTTTCTGTTGTTTGCGTTTAATGCGTCGCGCGGGATCTCGTTGTGCGGCTATCTGCCATGGATGACCCAATGGATTCCCGAGGAGGTCCGTGGGCGGTACCTGTCACGCGATCAGACGTCGGCGGCGCTGGCGACCTTGGGCACGATCATCGTATCGACGATCTACTTGAAACCGCCGGAAGCGACACACGCCTACGGACTGTTGTTTCTCGGGGGCTTTGCGGCGATTCTGCTGAGCCTGTGGTTCCTGCGGCGGATCCCCGACGAGCCGGTGCCGCCGAGCGCGGCCAGTTCGGGAAACGCGCCCTACATGGACATGCTGTTTCATCCGCCGTTCTTCAAGTTGATGGTCTACAACGCGGTCCTGTTGTTTTCCCTGGCGGGAGCAGGCGTGATTTGGATTCCGCTACTCCGCGACTCGTTCGCGGCAACCGACTCGTTGATTCTCGGGATGTCGGCGCTGTGGAGTTTCGTGAGCGCGGTGTGCCTGTGGGGGTTCGGCCATCTGGTGGATCGGGTTGGAAGCCGTCCGTTGCTGGGTTTGGCCACACTCTTGTTGGTGGTGCACCTGAGCCTGTGGTGTTCGGTAGCGGCCCACGTGCTGGCGTTCAACCTTCTGGCGATCGTATTGATCCAATCCACTTCCGCCGTCGGCGTCTCGCTGTTCAATCTCGCCAACACCCGGCTGGTGATGGCTTCCGTGCCGGCCATGGGGCGAAGTCATTTCTTCGCGCTGTACACCGTTGTCACCAGTCTGGTATCGGGCATCTTCCCGATCTTTTGGGGGATCCTGCTCGATGCGCTGGCGGGGTGGGGCACGACCTGGTCGCGATGGCAATGGAACCCGTACAGCGTGTTGTATGCGGCGATGGTCGTCATCATGATCGTGGCGGTGGCACTGCGAAACCGTCTCTCGGAAGCGCGGGCGATGACGACCGACGCGTTCCTGCGCGAATTGCTCGTCAAAACACCGAGTCGCGCGATCAGCCGGCTGCTTCCACGGCGGCCAGCGCCGTGACCCGAGGCTTGCCCCTGTGAGGAATTGTTCGCTATTGTGTTGGATGAGATGATTGCACTGGTTGATTACGGGATGGGCAACCTGCGGAGCGTCGAGAAGGCGCTGGCGCGGGTCGGGGCTGATGTGCGCATCGTCGGCGACGCCGAGGCGCTACGCGGGCTGGGAGCGGACGCGATGGTGCTGCCCGGCGTCGGCGCGTTCGGGGATTGCATGGCGAACCTGGGGAAGGCAGGGTTGACGGATGCGATCCGCGAGTTCATCGCGACGAAGCGTCCGTACCTCGGCATTTGCCTCGGGTTTCAGGCATTGTTCGAGTCCAGCGAGGAAGCGGCCGGCGTGCGAGGGATGGCGGTGTTCCCCGGCGCCGTGCCACGGTTTGCGGCCAACGGGCTCAAGGTGCCGCACATGGGCTGGAACGAACTGCGCATCCGGAAACAGGCCTGCCCGTTATTGCAGGGCGTGGCCGACGGCAGCCATGTGTACTTTGTGCACAGCTACTACTGTCGGCCCAAGAGTGCGTCCGTCGTTTGCGGCACCACGGAGTACGGCATCGAGTTCTGCTCGATGCTGTGGGCGGACAATGTGTACGCGACCCAGTTTCACCCCGAGAAATCGCAGGCGGTAGGGCTGCGGATCCTGGAGAATTTTGTTCGGTTGAGTGGCGCGAACAGGAACCCCAAGCAAGAATGAGCGCGAATCGACGCGAATGACGACGCGACCTTTTCTGATTTTTCCTGCCATCGACCTGAAGGGCGGGAAGGTGGTGCGCTTGCAACAAGGGCGCGCGGATGCCGCGACCGTTTACAGCGACGATCCGGGCGCGGTGGCGAAGCGTTGGGAGGGGGAAGGCGCGCGCTACCTGCACGTTGTCGATCTCGACGGCGCGTTCGAGGGCGAGCCGCGCAATTGGGACGGGGTCCGCGCCATTCTACGGGCCGTGCAGATTCCCATTCAACTGGGGGGCGGACTGCGCCGCCGGTCGCAAGTCGAAGAGGCATTGCAAATGGGCATTACGCGGGCGGTGCTGGGCACCAAGGCGTGTGACTCGCCTGAATTTGTCGGCGCCCTCGTTCACGATTTTGGCTCACGGATCGTCGTGGGCATCGACGCGCGGGATGGTCTTGTCGCAGTAAAGGGTTGGACGGAGAAGACAACGCTGACGGCGACCGAGTTTGCCCGCCGGATCAGCCGCCTCGGCATCCAGAATATCATTTTCACCGACGTATCAACGGACGGCATGCTGGCCGGCCCCAATTACACGGCCATCTCCTCGGTATGCGCCGCCGTGACCTGCAACGTCGTGGCCAGCGGCGGCATTGGCAGCGTGAACGATGTGATCCGCCTTCGACGTCTCGCCGAGCAACATCCCAACCTGGTCGGCGTCATCATCGGCAGAGCGCTGTACGACGGTCGGATCGACTTGAAGCAGTTGGAAGGATAGGGCCATCAACGGGCCTGTGCCGTTGACTGAAAGGCCCCGACACCCCATTTGCTCAAGGGCCGTACTGGATAACGGCATAGCCGGTCTGATTCGTTCCGAAGAAGAAGCCGGCGCCGGTTTGGTCGCTCTGGAGCAGGTAGCCGGTGAAAAACTGGATCTTGTTGATGTCCGAGTTGGTGAAGCCACCGCTGAACAGGCCCGTGGATGGCGTGATTCCCATGGAAAGGTTGTCAGCACCAGGATTCGTGACGGTGACGACGCCATTGGAATCGATGACCACACTCTTGACGATATTGCTCAACAGATTGCCACCCGCGAGGGTGACTTGGGCGTTGCCGGCGACGGTCGGGCCGCCCTTCGATGGTGGGATGTAGGCGGCTCCTTCAATTGTGGGGGTGGTGGTGAATCCATCTGGGTAAAGGCGGTTGTTCGGGGTTGGTGGTTTGAACCAATCCAATGTTCCGTTGAACGAATTCGTCGTGGGGAAGGTTATGCGGCCGAGACACGAACCCAGTTTCTGATTGTAG
>JBEKUF010000248.1:0-2845 GCA_049515295.1 Verrucomicrobiia bacterium
GCCCATGCCGCGACCAGGCTTCCCGAAAACTCTGACTAACAAATGTCCGATCATACAGCAGCACCATCAGTGGGGCTGTCACCATCACTTCTTTCGTCGCCATCCCCAGCGCGCAGGCCACCACGGAAAGCACGAACCATCGACCGTGCCCCGGCGATTCCACCCCACGAAGGAAGCCGTACAATGTCAGCAGGTAGAACAACCCCATCAACGATTCACCGCGCTCCGACACATACGTCACCGCCTCGGTCTGCAACGGATGAACCGCCCAAAGTACCGCCACCGCCAGTGCGACCCACTCCCCCGACGCCCCGAAATGCGCTCCCAGCACCGGCCGCAAGAGCGTCCGCCGCACGATGCCAAACAGCGTCAATGTCGCCAGAATATGGATGGTCAGATTGAGTGCGTGATACCCCCATACGGCCAAGCCCCCCAACGCGTAGTTAACGACCAGCGAGAAGTTGACGACGGGGTGCCCGCCCATCAACGAACTGGCGGAGGGCGACAGGGCATCCCAAATCGGCCACAAGTGACGGATCTGCGGATTCTCGAGGATGGAAGCCACGTCGTCCAAGATGAATGGCCCCTGAAAGCTGTTGTGATACGCCCCAATGCCAGCGGCGATGATCAACACGGGGATGAACTGACGCAGTTTCAACAGCCGGCGAGTTTATCCGAGCTTGCCACGCCCGACCAGTCTTTACTGCTTTACGCCTCTCCCCGCTTTGGACGGTTTGCGAACCTTGCGGTTTGAAGTTCCGATGCCTGCCGCCGCACATTAACGGCTGCTCGGACTCGTCAAAGGCTGCTTGGATTCGACATTGCCTACAGACTGAAAGTAGGCGTGTCCGCTGCGATACAGTTCCAACCGAGCCTCGTACTCCCCGACCAACTTCGGCTGCCCGGCAGCGCGGGCCAGGTCGATAGCCTTCTGCGCGGTGGCGACGGCTTCACGGAATTGACCGGCGGCGGCATACGCGGCGGCCAACGTGTCGAGGTATCCAGCCCGACGATTACCGGTAAGTTCACACGCCCGCTGCGCCACGTCCACGGCTCGGACCGCGTCGCCTCCTTCTGCAGGCGTGTGCGTCCCCAGCAGCCAGGCCAGATTGTTATATGCTTCGGCAAAATCGGGCTTGATCCGCAGGGCCTGATCATAGTGCGCGATCGCCTCCGGCACCCGGCCCGTCCGCGCCAAGGCCTCCGCCAACCGGTGATGTACCTCTGCGGAATCAGGTTTGAACTGCAGGACTGATTCAAGATGTCTGGCCGCCTCCTCGCTATTGCCCATCGCCAAGAGGGCCAGTGCCAGATTGTAGTGTGCCCCGGCATAATCGGGCTTGATCCGCAGCGCTTGCTCATATTTCTCCAGCGCCTGCTTGAATAACGCCTCCGCTTCCGCCCCCCGCTTGGTCTTCGCCTGCTCCCAAAGTGCCGTGCCCCAGTTGTTCAACGCCTCCGTGCAATCCGGCTTGACCCGTAGCGCCTGTCCGTATTTTTCTGCCGCTTGCTTGAACAGCGCGTCGGCCTCCACCCCGCTCTTGGTTCCGGCCCAATGCTCAAGCGCGATGCCCCAATCGTTGAACACCCCGTCATCGTCGGGGTTGAGCCGCGCGGCCTGCTGATACTGCTCAATCGCATCCGCCGTCCGGCCCGCTTGCTCCAAAGCAAGCCCCAAATCGCGGTGTGTCTCAGCGGAGTCGGGAGCGATCTGCAGCAACTGCTTGTAGCTTCTGATCGCGTCCTCAGTCTTCCCCACCCGCATCAGGGCGCCGGCCAGGTTCTTGTTGGCCATTGCGAAATCGGGTTCGATCCGTAACGCTTCCTCGTACTGTCGGATGGCATCTTCGGGTCTGCCCAGCTTCTCCAGGGCCACCCCCAGATTGACGCGGGCTTCCGCATAATCCGGCCTGAGCCGCAACGCCTCCTCGCACTGCCCGATGGCGTCATCCAGCCTGCCTGCTTCCGCCAGGGCAAACCCCAGATTGTTGTGCGCCCGCGCGTTGGAAGGACGCTTCTCCGCAGTGTCCCGCCAAATGGCCAGGTCCGATCTGTAGTCCTGATTGCGTTGGATGGTCAGGAAGGTGAACAGTACCACCAAAGACCCTCCCGCCGCGCATCCCAGCACGACGCCCTGCTGTTTGCTGAACAGCCGTTTCCCGAGCGCAACCGCGCCGACCACGGTCAGCGTAACCACCGCCGCCAATGGCAAATACATTCGCCGCTCCGCGGCCGCTTCATTGGCGCTCGGCAGAAAGCTTGATGTCGGTCCCAAAATGACGAAAAACCAGGCGCCCAAAAACCCCAACCACGGTTGGCGGCGGAATGCCCACACCGTTGCGCCAAGCAGGCCAATCACGACAACACCGGCGACAAGCGCGTCTTTCAGCGACAAGGCAATCGGCCAGTCGAAATAATCGATCACCAGCGGGCGAGGCCAGAAGCAAAGCCGTAGATAGTAAACAATCACGCCTGCCTCCGTCTTCAGGTAGTCCCATGACGTCAGGCCTTCAATTCCAAAACCGGTCCTGCTGCGAGAAACCCCCGCCACCAATACCGCCAGTAAGATCCAGGTCGCGGCCAGGCCCACGTACAAGCCGACGCGCCGTTGCCACAACTGGCGAAACGACGCCGCCAGAAACACGCGGTCGTAGAGCAACACGATCAGCGGAGCGCCCACCATGACCTCCTTGCTCCCCATGCCCAGGGCGCACGAAACCACGGCGGCCAGATACCACACCCGCGCGCGCGAGGACCGGGAACCGCGCAACGTACAGTACAACGTCAGCAGCAGGAACAGGCCCATCAGCGATTCGGTGCGCTGGACAATGTAGGTGACGCTTTC
>JBEKUF010000249.1:0-2819 GCA_049515295.1 Verrucomicrobiia bacterium
GAGCCAACTCACCGATGGAGTTGGTGGTGGCCGGCACGCCGATCATGTCGAGGAGGACGTTGATCGAGTTGTTGCAGTAAACGCCGGCCCCGTGATCCACGTTGTTGGTGCCGATGATGGCCCGGGCCAACTTCTGGAGAAGGTAGGCTTCCTCGTTCGAGCAGCGCGGCGAGTTGAGGAAGGCCAGCGAATCCGGTCCGTGTCGATCGCGGACTTCCTTCAAGCGTGTGGCGACGAAGCCAAGCGCCTCGTCCCACGATACTTCTTGAAACCGACCGTTCTTCCGAAGCAACGGGCTTCTCAAACGGTCGGGGGAACTCGCAACTTCGTGGACGTGCCAGCCGCGCACGCAGATTCTCCCGTGGTTTGAGGGGTGCGACATGCTGGGGTACGCGCCCACGACCTGGTTGCCGTCCGTTTCGAGGTAAAGGCCGCAGCCAACCCCGCAAAAAGTGCATGTGGTCAGTCGATGAGCCATGGGGTTATGTCACTTGTCTTCCTGCGGCCCTTTGACCTTGCCGACGGCGAGCCCCTCAACAACCTTGTCTTTCTCCAAGTGCTCCGCCACGATTTGGCGGGCTGCGGCAGGAGTGACTTTCGCGTACGTGACCCTCTCGCCGTGCTTGCCCTCGACGCGGACGACTGGCTCCTCGACGCAGAGCCCCATCTCGCCACTGACCGCAACTTCGACGTGGTCAATCCCACGCTTCTCGAGTTCATCGAGTGCGGTGGCCATGACGTTACGCGCCCCGGCAGCAATGGCTGCGGTACCCATGCTGAACACAACACGGTACTTCTTCTTCGCTCCACGCAAGGCGAGATGTCGTTGTGCCCGCTCTCTGAGTTTCTGGAGTTGCTGGATATTCATGAAGTGCCTCTTTTCAAGAAGGAAGACTCGGCTGTTGGAATAGCGGGGGGCGACTTGCGTGAATCGGGAAGATAGCGGGGACGCGGCGAGCAGTCGCAGTGCCATCTCCTAAGGAACTCTTGGGCTTCACTCGTGGTGCTCCTTGTGAACGAGGCGCGGTCGTAGTGACTTAGTGAAATTTTTCACAATCTCCGGTCTTTTGTCAATCATAATTACACTCTTACGGTGAAATGCTGGGGAATCTGCGGCCTGTCGATGTGTGCTTTGGACAAACCGAATAGATTCGGGACGAAGAAAAATTACAGGAATAAGCATTCCACCAACGGTGGAGCTACAGCCGGAACCAAACACTGAAGAACGTCAGTGCCCTTTAACAGTCCACCCAACTTCTGGTCACAGATTGTACGACGATCGCTGACGGCCACCGTTGGCCTCGGAGCGACAATACGATGCCTAGACGGTCAGGAGCCGATCCCATCGTCCCCGCCGCCAGTTGTAAACCGCCTCGAAAGTCGTATGTTGCATCGGTGCATCGAGCGAAGAGAAGCCAGGCAGTTAGGCACGGTCGCCCCTAGGAACGGCAAATGCTTCTCTGAGCCGATTTGGATATGCGCACGCCAGGACAAGGCGCAAGTCAGCCCATGGCCGACACCAAACGATGTCGGACGCTTCGCTTGGGTCGCTTATTCGATTTGTCCGAGTGTCTGGTGGGAGCGCCCAGCCGATGTCCGCATGCCTTGGAATTCGGAGACGTGCCGGTTTGTCGGCATCCCGATAGGCGTAAGTTCGAAAGGCCGCCGCAAGCGAAACCAGACTAGGACGCAATCATGGCCAACGAAGGAATCTCTCATGCAGACCCTGACCGGCTTCGGTCCAATCCTTCCACCACCGGCGGATTTGCCGGCGTCGAGCAGGGTGTCATCCTTGCCATCGATGACGACACGGAAGTCTTGAACAGCATCCGCCGGTTGTTGATCCGCGAAGGCTGGGTGGTGCTGACAGCCTCCGACCCGGCCGAAGGTCTGCAGTCGTATGAGGCCCATTGGCAGGGAATCGCGCTGGTGTTGTTGGACTACTACATGCCCGGGCTGCGCGGCGACGAAGTCTGGGAACGCCTGAAACGGATCAACCCGCAGGTGCGTGTGCTGTTGATGACCGCCTCTGATGACTATCTCCCCCCCGGGTTGCTCAACGGCGGAGTCCGCGGTTTCATCCAAAAACCGGCCACACGCAAGGAACTGCTTCGGCGGATCCGCGAGGCCTTGAATCACCACGATCCACCGGGCCCTGCGCTTGACGGACAGCCCGCGTAACGCCCCGGTCACGAGTTACCGGCGCGCTTGGATCCTCGTTACGAGAAATCGCCCATCTGGTGCCTCATAAACATCAATACGGGCTTTGCAGGCTGGTCGGATTGGTCGAAGCCCCAACTCGTTACGCCAGATTTCCGCGAGGGGGTGGACAGTTACATCGTGAAGCCAATAAACGCCCGGCAACCGATCGAGACCATCGACTCCCTGGTCGGTTCCAAGCCCCCGGGATCACAACCGGGCTCGCTTGAGTCCAATACAGTTTCGAGCTATGGTATCCCTGATGTGCGGGCGGCTGGCGCTCCCTGGCACGCGAATGGATGCCGTAATGGCTGCGGACATTAGATACCACTCAGTGCGGTGAGAAAGGCGTGGGCAATCATGGCCAACGAAGGAATCTCTCATGCAGACCCTGACCGGCTTCGGTCCAATCCTTCCACCGCCGGCGGATTTGCCGGCGTCGAGCAGGGTGTCATCCTTGCCATCGATGACGACACGGAAGTCTTGAACAGCATCCGTCGGTTGTTGATCCGCGAAGGCTGGGTGGTGCTGACCGCCTCCGACCCGGCCGAAGGTCTGCAGTCGTATGAGGCCCATTGGCGGGGAATCGCGCTGGTGTTGTTGGACTACTACATGCCCGG
>JBEKUF010000250.1:0-2784 GCA_049515295.1 Verrucomicrobiia bacterium
CAGGGAGCGTTTGTCGTCGTCTCGACCACGGACTCACGGTAGGCGCGTCCGCTGCGATACAGTTCCAGCCGAGCCTCGTACTCCCCGGCCAGCTTCGGCTGCCCGCCAGCGCGAGCCAGATCGATGGCCTTCTGGGCGGCAACGACGGCTTCATTGAATCGACCGGCAGCGGCATACGCGGCGGCCAACGTGTCGAGGTATCCAGCCCGACGATTGCCGGTAAGTTCACACGCCCGCTGCGCCAGGTCCACGGCGCGAACCGCGTCGCCTCCTTCCGTCGGCGCGTGCGTGGCCAGCAGCCAAGCCAGATTGTTGTGTGCGTCGGCGAAATCGGGCTTGATCCGTATCGCCTGCCCGTAATGTCCGACGGCATCTTGCGCTTTGCCCACGTGAAGCAACCCATTCGCCAAGTTGTTGTGAGCCTCGGCGAAATCGGGCTGGATTCGTAACGCCTGCTCGTAGTGTTCCATCGCCTCCTGCGGCCTGCCCAGTTGAACCAAGGCGAGCCCCAAGTCGTTGTGTGCCCCGGCGTAATCGGGTTTGATCCGCAGCGCCTGCTCCAAGTGACCAGTCGCATTCTGTAGTTTGCCGGTTTGGAGCAAGGCAGCCCCCAAATTGTAGTGTGCCCGGGGGTTGTTGGGGCGCTTCTCCACAGTGTCCTGCCAAATGGTCACCTCCGAGTTGTAGTCCCGATTGCGTTGGATGGTCAGGAAGGTGAGCAGCACCACCAAGGACCCTCCCGCCAAGCATCCGAGCACGATGCCCTGCTGCTTGTTGAACAGCCGTTTCCCGATGTCGAACGCGACGATCACGGCCAGCGTAACCACCGCTGCCAGCGGCAGGTACATCCGGTGTTCCGCCATCGGTGACCCCACGACCGGCACCACGCTGGAGGTCGGGGCCAGAATCACGAAGAACCAAGCCCCAACAAACCCGATGGCTGGGCGCCGCTTCAGCTCGAACAATACGCCGGTTGCCAGGACCACCAGAATCAATGCGTACGGTGCCACCGTCGCCAGATGCCCTGTCGGCACATACTCCTTCCCGTAGTCCAAAATCAGCGGATGTGGCCAAACGGCCAGCCGGAGGTACTGCACGACCGCTCGACATTGCGTCAGCGCATAGCCCCACCAGGTAATCCCCAGGCCATAGCCGACACTACGGTTGTGCAAACCAGTCATCAAATAGCCCAGCCACAGCCAACTGCCGGCCAACCCCAGGTACAGACGCCAGTGTCGAGCCCGCGCTTCCCGAAAGCTCCGGCTGACAAACGCCCGATCGTACAGCAGCACCATCAACGGAGCCGTCACCATCACTTCCTTGCTCGCCACGCCCAGGTAACAAGCAGCCACCGACAGGCCGAACCACCCAAGCGATCCTTGGGATTCCGCACCGCGAATGAAACCATACAGGCTCAGCAGATAGAACAACCCCATCAACGACTCGCACCGCTGGGAGATATACGTCACTGCCTCAGTCTGCAGCGGATGAACCGTCCAGAGGACCGCCACCGCCAGGGCGACCCACTCCCCCGACGCGCCGAATCGTTCCCGCAACCCTGGCCGCGCCAATGTCCGGCGCACGATGCCATACAGCGTCAAGCCCGCCAGAACATGCACGGCCAAGTTAAACGCGTGATACCCCCATACGGCCGCCCCCCCGAGCGCATAGTTGAGTGCCAGGGAGAAGTTGACAACCGGGCGCCCACCCACAAACGACTTGGCGGAGGGCGACAGCGCATCCCACATCGGCCACAAGTGACGGATGTGCGGGTTCTCGAGGATGGAAAACACGTCGTCAAAAATGAATGGCCCCTGAAAGCTGTTGTGATACGCCCCAATGCCGGCGGCGATGATCAATACGGGAATGAACCGATGCAGTTTCAACGGTCCACGAGTTTATCCGAGCCTGCCACGCGCAACCAGTCTTTACTGATCTACGCCTCTCCCCGCGTTGGACGATTTGCGAACCCTGCGGTTTGAACTGCCAGCACCTGCCGCCTTGGATTAACGGCTGCTCGGACCCGTCAAAGGCCGCTTGGATTCTTCATTGCCCACAGGCTGGAAGTAGGCGCGTCCGCTGCGATACAGTTCCAACCGAGCCTCGACCTCTACGGCCAGCTTCGGTCGCCCGGCAGCGCGGGCCAGTTCGACGGCCTCTTGGGCGGTGGCGACGGCTTCCCGGAATTGACCGGCGGCGGCGTACGCGGCGGCCAAGGTGTCGAGGTATCCAGCCCGACGGTCGCCGGTAAGTTCACACGCCCGCTGCGCGAGGCCCACGGCTCGAACCGCGTCGCCTCCTTCCGCAGGCGTGTGTGTCGCCAGCAGCCAAGCCAGGTTGTTATATGCGTCGGCAAAACCGGGCTGGAGCTGCAGCGCTTGCTCGTAGTGTCCGATCGCCTCCCGAGATCGGCCCGTTTGGTTCGAGGCCTCCGCCAGACAATACTGCGCCTGTGCCGAATCAGGATTGAGTTCTACGAACCGTTCGAGGTGCTTGGCCGCCTCTTGGCCGTTGCCCATCGCCAACAGTGCCGTTGCCAAATTGTAGTGCGCCTCGGCAAATCCAGGACTGATTCGCAGCGCTTGTTGGTAATGTTCGATTGCCTCCGACACCCGACCCACTTGCTCCAAAGTCTCCGCCAGATTGTAGTGGGCCATGGTGTAATCGGGTTGGATTCGCAGGGCCTCCTCATAGTGGGCAATTGCTGCCAGGGGCTGACCGGTTCGTTCCAGGATGATGGCCAAGTTGTAGTGTGCCCGGGCATCGTGGGGATTGATCCGCAGC
>JBEKUF010000251.1:0-2606 GCA_049515295.1 Verrucomicrobiia bacterium
CCACGCCGACCGGCACCTCCATCGCCACGGTGAACTCGGCCCAGTCGTCGATCGTGTCGGGGTATTGAACGTCACGGTCGTGGCTGAGTTGGCCCCACTCGCTGACCGGATGCGCCGCGAAAAACTTCGCGAACCGGTACTGAAACGCGCACTCGCTCCAGAACTGCCCCACCTCATCCCGCGCGTCCCACGTCGGATTGGCGAAAATCTTCGCCGTCTTCAGATGGACGTGGAACACGTAAAAGACGGAAACCGCCGCCAGACAAGTGACCAGTCGCCGCCACGAGTTCATCGTGGCAGCGATTCTTAACCCCTCCCACCGCCGATTACAAACCCGATATGCGCGTCAGTCCGCGCCGCTCAGGCTTTGCTGCGGAACTTGATACTGCAGCCGATGGCCTTGGTTTCCGCGACGGGAACAGCCTTGCCGGCCAATGCCGCATTGATCGCGTCTTGCAGGAAGTGAGCGGTCACCTGATCGGCTTCCTTCGAATCGTCAATCGCGCCGTGGTACACGAGCTTGCCGTCCTTGTCGAACAGGAATGCTTCGGGTGTATGTGTCGCCCCGAACGCCCGCGCTACGTCCGATGTGGCGTCCACCACGTACGGGAACGTGAAGCCCAGGTCTTTGGCCCGCTTCTGCATTTCCGCATAGCTGTCCTCGGGATAATCCGTGGGATCATTCGGATTGATGATAATGACGCCGATGCCCTTGGCCTTCGCCGCGTTGCCAATCGAGGCGATGCGGCCCTGCCACGCTTTCACGAACGGACAATGGTTGCACGAAAACATCACCAGTGTCCCCTGCTTGCTGGCGACGTTGGCGATGGACACGTCGCTGCCGTCCACGTTTTTCATCTTCACGGTCGTCGACGGCGCTTTGTCGCCAATGTTGAGTCCAAACGCGCTGCCGGCCATCGCCAGCAATGCCGCCAATGCCATTAACGAATCTCGCTTCATGAAGCTCCTCCTGTCGGTTTTGATTGTTTGCCCAATGCTTCGACCACCTTCTGCTCGAAAACGCTGAATGTGACCCCGCCCTCCCAGAAATCGCGCAGTTTGCCGTTGCCATCGAAGATAAACGTCGCGGGGATCGCGCCCGTCCACTGCTTGTCCAGCCCGTCAATGAACGCCTGGTCCTTCTCGGCCTTGATGTACGCGGGAAAATCAACGCCCTCTTCGGCGAGAAACTTTTTCACCGCCGCCATGTCCCCGGTGTCATCGGCGGAGACGAGAATGGTCTTCAGTCCTTGTCTGTTGTATTTTTCCGCCACGCGCACCAGGCCGGGAAACTCCTCGCGGCACGGCCCGCACCACGTCGCCCACATATTGACCAACACCGCCCTGGCCCCGGGTTCATGAATCAACCGTTGCACATCGGCTGATGTGACCGGGGTCACGTGAACGTCCTCGACGTTCACATGCTTCGTTGGTCCACAGCACGCGAGCACGAAGACAAGGCCCCACACGGCGCACAACGCCGCCGCTCGTTGGATTGCCACCATGAAGACAATTGTACACCAAATCGGTCGCTTCGCCAGTCGCCGTTGCATACGTGACCCGACGGACATTCCCTGGCTTGCGCGTCAGCTGCCGGACTTGACAGTGGCCTGAACACTGTGTCCAGCATCGTGAACATCCCGACCGGATGGTTACCAGTGTGGCGTCCGTAATTCCGCCGCGCCTTTTCATTCGCAACCGATTCGACGCAAGCTTGTTACGCAACGCCGCTGGGCCGACATTGCGACTGTACACTTCCTCTGGCACAAGCCCTGCGACCCATCCTCTCCGCCTATGCGCGACAACATAAAGTGCCAAGCCAGACCTCACATCCTCGTCCCATCGAAGTTCGAACAACGACAGATGGAAATCAGCACGTTGATGTGGGCCGGGTTCTGGACGGGAATTCTGCTGGGGGGCATCAGTGTGTTCATGCGCTAGGCGGGTACGATGATGAACATGAAAATGGAAACACCAGCCGCGACTGTTGTGACCTTCTCCGCTGAAAAAAAGACGGACGATTTCAAACAGAATTTCTGGGTCCGTATCGGCGCATTCGCGCTGTCCGTGGCCGGTGGATTTATCTTCGCGCGATTGCTGTATGTGGGGTTCGCTGTGTTACCCACGCTCGGCGATGGGGCGCAGAACAAGGTCAGCCCGGTCGTGACCATCCTGAAAATATTGCGTTCGGGATTCGGCAACTGATCGGCCGCTGACGAGCGCGTCACGTGCTACGGTTCTCTCCGACCCGGCCCCGCGCACTCGCCCGCCCAAGGCGGGCAAGCTACCCCGGCAATCTTCCAAATCAACCCCAGCCCCAAAAAGTAAAAGATCAGTCCCAGGGTTTCGTGCACAAATCCGTAGGGCAGTGTTGTCCGCAGCGCGACCAGACAGATGCTCACAATCCGCACGTAGTTGCAGACGATGGCAATTGGCACCGCGAGCGCCCACAACGATAGTTTCTGCACCCACGGCAGCCGATATTGAAATGCCAGCGTCGTCGCCACGATCAGCGATGCGGTCAGCAGCCCAAACCCGTTGCACTCGGTGGCCACGACGAACATCCGCCCTTTCACCGAGAGAAGAAGTTGTGGCGGCTGGCCCTG
>JBEKUF010000252.1:0-2538 GCA_049515295.1 Verrucomicrobiia bacterium
GAAACGCCCAACAGCATGGTTCCTTCGTACGCTTTGTCGACAGACATCAGCCGGTCTTGCAGCTTGGTGGCGCGCTCGAGTACGAGGATGAGGAGCCCCGTCGCCGCGGGATCCAATGTGCCGCAATGGCCGACCTTCTTGAATCCGAAATGGCGGCGCACCCGGTCCACCACGTCGTGTGAGGTCATCCCGGCCGGTTTGTCCACCAACAGGACGCCATCGTAGGGTGTCAGCTGCGGTTGCATGGAAGTGGGACCTACAATCCGGCCGCGGCCAGCGCTTCGCTCACGGCCGCCAGCACTTTGCGTTCGATCTCATGCGGCTCGCCGCTAAAGCGCGCACCCGCCGCCTCGCGATGGCCACCGCCGCCAAAGCGGCGGGCGACGGAGTTGACATCGATCTTCGGATGTTTGGAGCGAAGGCTGACGCGGAACTTGCCCGGTTCCGACAATTCCTCAAACAGGATGGCCACCACAACGCCTTGGATGGCCCGCGCGTAATCAATCAAGCCTTCCGTATCCTCGCGTTTTGCCCCGGATTCCTCGAACATTTCCGTGGTCACCCACGTGTACGCGATCCGCTTCTGGTCAGCCAGTTGGAGTTGCGCCAGTGCCTTTTGCAGCAGCATCAGCCGCGCGTAGGGATAGCTTTCATACACCTGGCGACAAATCTCGCCGACGTTGATCCCCGTGTCGACCAGTTCGGCGGCGGCCCGCAGCGACTCCGCCGTTGTACTGCCGTAGCTGAACGAACCCGTGTCCGTCGAGATCGCCGCGAACAGGCAGGTCGCGATGTCTCGTGTCAGAGGAAACCCGCCGCGCTTAATCAAATCAAAGACGATTTGGCCCGAAGCAGGCGCTTCCGGGACGATCCAGTTGATCTCGGCGAATTTCTCGTTGCTGACGTGATGGTCGATATTGATAAAGCATTTCCGTCGCCCGATGCGCTGGGCGGTAGCGCCAACCCGTTGCCAGGTGGAGGTGTCGATGGCGATGACGACATCGAAATCCTTTGGCTCGCCAGGGGGACGCGTGATCAGTTGGCTGGCGGGAAGAAACCGAAACTTCGCCGGCACCTCGTCGTCATTCCAGGCCTCGACCGTCTTGCCCAGGCCTTTCAACACCAACAGCAGCGCCAGTTGCGAACCGACGGCATCACCGTCGGGCCGGTAGTGGGTGAGCACCAGGAACGTGTTCTGGCTGCGGAACAACTCGCTGATCTGTTGGACAACATCACTCATCGGGGGGGGCGCCTTCGAGTTCGTTGAGCAGGTGCTCGATGTGAGTGGCCCGCGTCTCGGTTTCATCCAGGACGAATTTCAGCCGCGGTGTATATTTCAAAACGATGCGATGCGCCAACTCGCGTTGGATATGTCCGTGCTGACGATCGAGCGCGTCGAGCGCGCGTTGCTTCTGCTCCGTTGACCCGATCACGCTCAGGTAAATCCGCCCGTCCTTGAGATCGGGGCTGATTTCCGCGGCGGTGATCGTGATAAACCCGCAATTGGTCAGGTTCAATTCCTGTACGATCTCGCTGACCACGCGCTTGACCAATTCCGAAACTCGTTCAATTCGGTGACTGCTCATGGTAATAGTGGCCCAGGGGAAGAGTGGAAAGGGCGGCACAACCGAAATCATTCCGTGTTTCGTCCTCCGCGTGGGCGGTTGAGTTATTGGGTTACAAACTTGCTGCGACCTTTTCGACCGTATAGCATTCCAGGACGTCGCCTTCCTGAACTCCCGTAAAATTCTCCAGACGCAAGCCGCATTCGGAACCCGCCTTCACCTCGCGCACGTCGTCTTGGAAATGCTTGAGGCTGGCGATGCGCCCCTCATACTGCACGGCCTTGCGTCGCAACAACCTCACGCGGGCGCTGCGGGCGATGCGGCCGTCAGTGACCACACAGCCCGCCACCGGCGGCCCTTTGGAAAGCTCGAAAATCTTGCGCACTTCGGCATGGCCGATAACGGCCTCCTTCGACTCGGGCTCCAGCAAGCCTTCCATCGATTCCTCGACCTGCTCGATCAATTCGTAAATGACGCTGTACAACTTGATTTGCACATTCGCGTTCTTGGCCGCATCGGTGACCCCGCTCTCGGTCTTGACCCGAAACCCGATGATGACGGCTTCCGAGGCGCTGGCGAGCAGAACGTCGTTTTCCGTAATGCTGCCGACGGCGCCATGGATGATGTCGAGTTCGATTTTCTCACTCTTGAGTTTGCCGAGGGAATCCGCTATGGCTTCCAGTGAGCCCTGCACGTCGGCCTTGAGGACGATGTGCAGCTTCTTCATTTCGCCATCCTTGAGCTGGGTCAGAAGATCTTCGAGTCGTGAACCGCGCGGTTGCGCCGTGGTCGAACCCCGCACTTCTTGTTCGCGTTGTTCGCTGAGGGCCCGCGCCTCCTTGTCCGTTTTCATGACGTTGAACTCGACGCCCGCGTCGGGCAGGCCGGAGAGCCCGACGATCTTTACGGGGGTCGAGGGTGGCGCTTCCTTGATGCGTTGACCCCTGTCGTTGACCAGCGCGCGAATCTTTGC
>JBEKUF010000253.1:0-19143 GCA_049515295.1 Verrucomicrobiia bacterium
GACCCGATCAGCCCGTTCGATCCGGTCACGAGTACCCTTCGTTTGCCGGAAATCGCCGCCATCAAGCCTCCCACCGACTGGCCTGCAGACGTGGCCGATGGGACGCAAGAATTTCAACCATCGTTTGTGGACTGTCGATTGTCATTCGGGCGATTCCAGTCCCTTTCATTATCCTAAATGCTCGTTGTTGTTGCCGGATGAAGAAACCTGTGGCTGTCACGTCGAACTGACCTGAACCGCCGGGCGTCCCTGCGGCTGCAGTGCGCCAATCATCCATTTCCGCGCAGACTTCGTCAACCACATTTGACGAACCGCCGCGTCTCAGACCGACGCCCATCAATTCCTTCCGCTCGCCAGCCCCGCCCACAAAACGTTGCCCCGATCGTCAAACACCACTTTCGCCGTGACGAACATCCCCTCGGTCACCGCGCCCCGCGGCATCGGAGAACGAAACCGCAGATCGCGGTAGCGCAGCACCGTGTGACCGTTCTCCTCCGTTTTCTCCACGAGCGGAAACGCCGCAAACCACCGAAACAACTTCACCGCCTCGGTCGCCTCCGCTTTCGGCAATAGTTTGTCGTCATGAAACTGCACGAAGGTCTCGTCGCGCGAGCCGTCTACCCAATGGTCCGCCACCCCGTCATCGCGCACGATTGTCCAATGCAACGGGTCCATCGGCATGGGAAACGCATCGATTCGTCCCGCCACCGGGCGGGCCTCGTATGCGTGCAGCGCGTACGCTCGGGACGCGCCACAGAACAGGAAGTACACGCCCACCACTCCCAACGTTGCCCGCGCCACCCACGCCCGCTGTGTCCACACCGCCGCGACCGTTCCGATCAGCATGATCGCCCATACGTACACGTCCACAATAAATACCCAGCTCAGCGCCAGCCGCGCGTCGCTCAACGGCCAAAGCAGTTCCGTCCCGTAGTTCGTCAGCCAATCCATCAACAAATGCGACGCAATCCCCGCCACCGCCGCCCACCACAACAATCGGAACTCCTTCCGGTCCCATATCATCCAAAACACCCACGCCACCACCGTCGCCCACAACGGCAACAGAATCGCCGAGTGCGTGAAACTGCGGTGCCAGCGAAAGTAGACATCGCGACCGAAGAACGCCGTCAAAATATCGATGTCGGGAAACTCCGCCGCCGCCACGCACGTCCACAGCGCCGCCCGGCCCGATTCGCTCCCGCCGCGCTGCCGAAACCCGCAGTACCCAATCAACGCCCCCGTCAACCCATGCGCAATGTTGTCCACGAACCGCACAGTAGCCGCGAAACGTGGCCCCGTAAAGCAGGCGCTGACCGCGGCCTTGTCAGTGTTGTAGCCGCGCTTGCTAAGCGCGGTCCGTTTTGTAGGGCGACCGGCCCGGTTGCCACTGCTCCCCCCATCCCCTTCCATCCTTGTCGAACCCCCACCCCCTGACTACACTCCACCCCATGGCGAAGAAAGCGACTTCCGCCACCAAAGTTGTGCGCGGGTCTCCCCATGAGGGGGCGTTGCCCCAACGGGGCTCACGCTCCGACCCCGCTCCCGAAACGACCGCAGGCTGTGCAAAGCCTTTCTCGCTCGTGGACACGCGCCGAATCCTTGCCCCGGTGCAGCTCGCACAGATCTTTTTTGCACAAAACCACACTCTTTTCAAAAGAGCATGTTTTACGCCTCCGCGAGTTATCGAAATTCAGCCGGTTCTGGTCCGCGCGAGTGCGAGAAACGACGTTGCCGGAACGCGGTTAAACACTACAGATCCCCGAAGGGAAACCCGCCTTTCTTGACGAGCTTCGCAATCACCTTTGGAGCGGCCGCGCCGACTCCAAGCGCCTGAAGAACTGTTCGGCACGGCAAGAGTGTCGCCAAACAACCAGCGGCAAGCGCGCATAATAGGCAAACAAGGTAAAAGGACGCCTGACGATAGCGTTTCGGAAGTTCCCGCTTCCCGGATTGAAAGCAGTTGTAGGCGCAGTAAATCTCGACGATCAGATTCCCCAACACAGCCGAAAAGAATTGCTGAACCGTATGCATGTCCCTCGATTCAGCTTCATTATCATTTACACAAGGTAATGTGAAATTACTGAATTCCCTATTTTCGGCCGGGAAATCACCCTCGGGAAATCACCTAGGAAATTACCCTGTTGACGTGAACGAGGAACTCACAACACGATGGGTGGTTAACGCAAACAGGGCGTCAAGTGGGCGGTGGCCAGGGTTGAAACGCGGCGTAGTCTAAGGCATACCGTCTCCAAGCCTCCTCCAATTCTGCAGTGGCGGATTCATGAAGTAGCACTCACCTTTTGGGGCTGGCGAATCGCTAGGGGCGAGTGGTGACGGGAGAACGATGACAGGCGTACCGGTCCGCCCGCACTTCTGGCAAACTGGCCGCTCGCAGATGGTTTCAGGTTCTACAATATTGTAGCCTCGCTCTGCAGATAAGTCATTCTTGCCCGCCGCTCCCGCCTCCGGCGTCAGACCCGCTGACGCCTAGTACTACTAGGTATCAGTGATCAGGGGCGTCAACGGCTTCCTGATCCTTGACAGTTCGCGCGCCGCTGCCGGCGTGCAACGCCTGATTCGCGACAAATCGGCTGCTTCAACACAATCGCAGCCTCAACGTCTTGCTTGCCCGCCGTCTCGTTCACCATAGCCCCCGTCCGCCACAGCTTCAGCGACGGCGGATGGCGAAGACGGAAGCTTCAGCGAAGGCTGGGGTCCTCACCGCCGCCAATCCCTCCCGCAGTTATGGATAGTGCTATCCATAAATCATCTGGCGGTTGCGGCTCGCTTGTGACACTTCCACCACTGCAGAGTCGGCTATCCCCACCGTAATTTCGCCCGCGCACACGCGATACATTGTACTACAATGTATCGTGCTGTCCGCTGATGCCTAGTACTACCAGGTATCAAAGACCAGAGGGATCACCGGATTCTGGTGTCGATGGTCCGATTCAACAAATCCATCCGCCGCATCCTGCCGCCCGTTCCCCCTTGCGTTTTCGCCAGTCAGTCCTACACTGTCGCGGAGAAGCTACCGATGACAGAGCATGACCGAACGGTTCAAATCTGGCTGCTGCTGGTTTTTGCAGCGCACGACCAGAAAATCCTCAGTTATGGCAACGTGCAGCAATTGACAGGAATTCCACCGCAGAGCGTTTGCAAGTTTCTTGCCCCGATTCAGGCGTATTGCGAGCATCACCAATTACCCCCATTGACTTCCATTTGTGTCAACGAGCTGACAGGAATGCCCAGCGAAAGTTTGATGGAAGCGAAAGAGATATTCGGAGCGCAGGCGCGTGTTTTCGTTTACGATTGGTTCGCCCGCAAGGCTCCGACCCCGGAAGATTTCCAGAAGTTTTCAGAGTGAGACATCGCCCCACATCTCTTCGCCATTCAGTCCTGAATTGCAGTGCAGAGCCGAGCAACTCCCTCTGGCATCGCCGCGGTTAACGCCCTATCCGCCACTAGTCTGCGTGCCAAGCACAGGCAGGCGGAAACCAGAGCCGCCCCGGGGAAAACACGCTTGACGCGCCGCCGGTGGCATAGGATGAAAGGGGTGCGGAAATGCGAGCACAATGAACTCCGTTCGATTGGGCATCATCGGCCTTGGCAACATGGGCTGCGGTCATGCCGAGAAAATCCTCTCGGGCAAGATCAGCCGCTGCGACCTGGCCGCCGTGTGCGATCCCGCCCCGGAGAAATTCGCCCGCTTCCCGAATGCCAAAGGGTTCACCCGCAGCGAAGAGCTTGTCCGTTCGGGCGCTGTCGATGCCGTGCTCATCGCCACCCCGCACTATGATCACACCACCATCGGCATCGATGCCCTCCAACACGGCCTGCATGTGCTCGTGGAGAAACCGATTTCTGTTCACAAAGCCGATGCCGAACGTCTCATCGCCGCCCACCGCGATCCAAAACAGGTTTTCGCCGCCATGTTCAATCAACGCACCGATCCGTACTACCGAAAGGTGCGCGAACTGATCCAACACGGCGAACTCGGCCGGGTCCGTCGCGTGAACTGGATCATCACGAACTGGTTCCGCCCCGAGGCGTACTACAAACTCGGCAGTTGGCGCGCCACGTGGGCCGGCGAAGGCGGCGGCGTGCTCCTCAACCAATGCCCGCACAACCTCGACCTGTTCCAGTGGCTGTTCGGCATGCCCAAACGCGTCCGCGGATTCTGTGCGTTCGGCCGCTACCACGATATCGAGGTCGAGGACGATGTGACCGCCTGCTTCGAATATACCGACGGCGCGACCGCGGTGTTCATCACTTCCACGGGTGAGGCGCCCGGCACCAACCGCCTCGAAGTCGCCGCTGAGAATGGGCGGCTGGTGTTTGAAAACGATGCCCTCGTTTTCACGAAAAATGAAACCCCCATGACCACATTCAGCCGCACCGCGACGAAGCCGTTTGCTGCCCCGGCCACGACCGAATCAAGATTCACCTTTCCCGATCACGGCGGCCAGCACGTCGAAGTGCTCCAGAATTTCGTCGACGCCATCCTCGACGGCACGCCTCTCATCGCGCCAGCAACGGAGGGCATTCATTCCGTGGAATTGGCGAATGTAATCCTGTTTTCCTCCGCCCGCAACCAAACCATCGAACTGCCGTTGGACGCTGCTGCCTACGAGAAACACCTCCAACAAAAATTCCCGGCGTCGCGCTTCCAGAGGAACGCCCCGCGCCAACACGGCACAGTCACCGACGATCTCGCGAAATCCTTCAACCGATGAAAATCCAACAAGTCGCCGCACAACTCTATACCGTCCGCGATTTCGCCAAAACCCCCGCCGAAATCGCCAGCACACTGAAAAGAATCCGCGCCATCGGCTATCAGGCCGTCCAGCTTAGCGGTCTCGGCCCGATTCCCGATGGCGAACTGGTCGCGTTGCTCAAAGGCGAAGGCTTGACCTGTTGTGCCACGCACGAGGACAGCGACCTGATCGTCAATGAACCGCAACGGGTCGTCGAACACCTCCGCGAACTCGGCTGCCCGCTCACCGCCTACGCCTGGCCCGCGGGAATCAAGTTCGACACGCTCCCCGACGTGAAGTCGTTCGCCAAACGGCTCAACGCCGCCGGCAAGGTGTTGCACGACGCCGGACAGATCCTGTGCTACCACAACCATCACATCGAGTTCCGCCGCCTCGCCGGGAAACCCATCTTGGAAATCCTGTTCGACGAAACCGACCCGCGTTACCTGCAGGGTGAGCCCGACACGTACTGGGTCCAGCACGGCGGCGGTGATCCGGTCGAGTGGTGCCACCGCCTCAAGGGCCGATTGCCCATTCTCCACATGAAGGATTACACGGTAACGACCGAGAACAAGGTGACCTTCGCCGAGATCGGCAATGGCAATCTCGATTGGTCGCGGATCATCCCGGCCGCCGAAGCCGCCGGCTGCCAATGGTTTTGCGTCGAGCAGGATACCTGCCGGGGCGACCCGTTCGATTCGCTGAAGCAAAGTTTCGAATATACGCGAGACCACATATGCTCCGTCTAGCTGCGTTCGCCGACGAAATCTCACCCGACCTCGATGTCCAGATTGCGACCTGCAAAAAGCATGGCGTGACGCATATTGAATTGCGCGGCGTCGCCGGCAAGAACGTCCTCGATTTCGACAAGTCGATGCGGGCCGAGATCAAAAAGAAGCTCGCCGACAATGGTCTCGCCGTCATCGGCATTGGTTCCCCGATCGGGAAAGTGAAACTCAGCGAGCCGTTCGAGCCGCACTTCGAGCGCTTCAAGATCGCGGTCGAGTTGGCCGAATTCTTCGACGCACCGTTCGTCCGCATCTTCAGCTATTACGAGGCCTACCCGCATGGCCGCGAGGAAGTCATCCGCCGCCTGCAAAAGAAAGTAGAGTACATCCTGGCGTATCGTCCGGTGCTCGTCCACGAAAATGAAAAGGACATCTACGGCGAGCGCGGCCCAGCCTGTCTCGATCTGCATCGGAGCATCGACACACCGAAATTCCGCGCCGCTTTCGATTTTGCCAATTTTGTCCAGGCGGGAGATGATCCGCTCAATAACTGGCCGCTCCTCAAGCCGTACACGGTTCACATCCACGTGAAGGATGCGCTGACAGGCAGCGGCAAGGTTGTGCCCGCGGGCGAAGGCGATGGCCATATCGCCGAAATCCTCAAGGATGCTTACGCCAGCGGCTACCGCGGATTCCTGAGTCTTGAACCTCACCTCGCCGCCGCAGGACAATTCTCCGGCTTTTCCGGTCCAACCCTGTTTGGCGTCGCGGTGGAAGCCCTGCGCAGAGTGGCGAAAGAAAACGCCATTCCGTTGGCTTCGTAACTTAGCGATCTCAGCTCTGGCTCAACCGCTTCTTCGGTTCGGCGTACAGCATCTCGTGAGCTTCACGCAAAATCTCCGGGATGCGTGCCGCAAACGGGCTCTTCCCAATTGCCGTCAGCAATTGGCGTTCGTCTTCCAGCTTGTTGGCCATCTCGCCGGGGAACCAGTGGCCGCCATTGCCGCTGAGCAGGTTGTACCGCATCTTGCCCCACTCGACGAGACCCAGCGATTTGGCATACATCCACAACCGCGCGATCTCGATGATGTTGACCTGATTCGGCGCCTCGGTAAACTCCGGCAAGCCCTCGGTCCAATGCGCGCACCAATCCGCCCCGAGCTCACGTTCCATCTCCGCGCGCAACCGGCGTTCGATCGGCGCGATCGTCTCGATCGCGCGGTCGTAAAACTGCAGCGCTCCGATGTGCTCATCAAAATCTGTCGGGTGCGCTGCGCCGCAACTGAGCGTGTGCACCTCGGGCCGCCCCAGGCAATACAGGTCGTTGAACTGCATCGGTGTCAGCGGCGCACATAGGTCGGCCATCTTGTTGGGCCGGTCCTGCAACTTGCCACCCTTGTCATTCGGGCTGATGATGAATACGCCCATGTCGTGTTTCGTCGCCGCCAGCACCGACGGCCAGTTGAGCGGGTTGACGAAATACCAATGCAGGTTCACGTAGTCGAACTCGTCAGACTCGATGGCCTTCGTGATCACGCGCGGCACCGCGTGTGTGGAAAATCCAATGAACCGAACGCGGCCGTCCTTCTGGAGTTGCCGCGCCACCTCCAGGCAGCCGCCACGACGCAACGTGAAATCGAGCAGCTCGTCATTGTTGATGCCATGAATGCCGAAGAAATCGACGTAATCCAGCCGCAGGTTGTTCATCGACTGGTCGAACGTGGATAGAAACTCCTTCGTGTCCGCGCGCGGGCTGACCTTGGTTTGCACGATCATCCGGTCACGCGGCAACCGTGGAAGGATCCGGCCCAGTTGCACCTCCGAGGTGCCGTATCCGCGGGCGGTTTCGATATGGTTGATTCCCAATTCCAACGCCCGCTCGAGGGTGGCTTCAAGGTTGGCCTGGCTTTCGGGAGAAATGCTTCCCGCCTCTTCATCCTTCCACGAGTGCTGGTAGCGCATGCCGCCGCACGAGATGACGGAGATTGGCAGGTTCGTCCGCCCGAACCGGCGATATTTCATCGGGGTGGCCATTCGCGCGTTTCGTCTTCGGTCCTGCCTCCTGCAGCTGCCTCACGCTGGAACTTCTTGCGACGATAGAATGCCCTGAGCCGCCCGGCGAAATACGGCCCGAAAAACAGCAGGTAATTGGCGCACAT
The DNA here is from genome assembly GCA_049515295.1 of Verrucomicrobiia bacterium. Lineage (GTDB taxonomy): Bacteria > Verrucomicrobiota > Verrucomicrobiia > Palsa-1439 > Palsa-1439 > Palsa-1439. The sequence continues at coordinate 7,645 of JBEKUF010000253.1, forward strand.
GACAGGGCCATACAAGCGGAACGGCCATGGGGTGACAATGAAATCATGCACAAGAACGGCGGCGGCAATCCATGCCGACCATTTCATCTTGAACGGGATCACTAAGAACAACAGGATCTGATATTCGGGCGCAATCGTGGCCGCAGCGAATAGCAGCGTTGATTGCAGGGGGCGGATATCAGGAATCCATATTCCAAATGCGAACGCGAATGCAATTGTAAGCAAGACGGAGGTGAGTACGTAGAGCGTCGTGCGGAATTCACCCCATTCCTGTTCGATGCCGTTGATGATGAAGTACAGGAACCACAGCACAAACACCATCCACAATGGGCTGAGTGTCAGCGGTACTGCGAGGAAGGTGATGAGCCGCCAGAGTTCTCCGTGCAGCACCAGATACGGGTCGAGAATCAGTAAGCCGAGCGCTTGCGGATTCGCCAGCACGATGAAGAAACCGAGTCCCTGCGCCCCACAAAGGTACAAGGCAAGGTTCGGGATCCCCAGTCCCGGCATGAGGCGTTCGGCCCGGTCAATCCACTTCGGCGTTTGGCCATAGAGCATGGCCGCAGTGTACCCATGGAGAGAAACTTGTCACGACAGGAAAATCCGCCGCTACTTCCTGGCGGCGGCGCGCCTGCGGGCCGCATAGATCGTGGCGATACTGCTCAGCCAGAGCAGGACGACGCTCGGCTCGGGCACCACCAGGCTGGCGTCGCTCGTGAGCAGATGCAGACCGGCGTCGCCCAGCAGCGTGACCTGTGACGACGTGAATGCGTTCGACGTAATGAAGTAGATCTGCACGTCGTTGCTGATAATGAGGTGCGCCCCGGGATCCAGATCAAGTTCATTCACAAACAAGGCTGACTCCAACCCGTCGTGATCAACTCCTCCGTCAACGGCTGCATCCGCCACCTCTGTCGTACTGGCGATTTCCAACGTACCCAGCGCGAAATTGTTTTGGAACTGGGACAACGCGTTCGTGGCAGCCACCCCGACCAATTCGGGGGCGAACCCGCCCGAGACACTGAGGTTGCCGATATTGCTGCCGGCCGCGTACATCGTCTGCGTCAGCGACAATGTCGCATTGAAAACGAATTTCGCCGTCACCGTATTGAACGTGTTCGATTGCGCGCTCTGGTTGACGAAGCTGGCGGCATGGCTGCCGCTGTTCGTAAAGATATATACGGCGCCCGCGCTGGCCTGAATGTATCCACTGCTGGTGGCCGTGTACGTATCCTGGAAAATATTGGTCGTCGGGTCCGTGATCCACGCGCCGCTGTTGACAACCGCGCTGGCAAACGTGCCCATACTGTGGACCATCGCCAGCGTCCCTTGGTTCACAAACGCCCCGCCAACAACGAGGTTGCCAGCGTTCGCCGTGACCACCCCGCTCGACAGGTTGACCAGTGAACTGCTCAACGTGAGCGCCTGATTCGCGTTATTGGCCAGGATTTGGCCGCTATTGTAAACGTTCGGAGCGATGGTGCCGTACCCGCTGATGATGTGTGACGCGTTGTTGCTGATGTCGCCGCCGATGACCGTGCCGCCGGAAAGAATCACATGGCCGTTATTCAGCCACGGGGCCACGCCGTTCGCCTGCAACGTGCCGCCCGCGCTGGCTTCCAGCGTGCCAGTCACCTGGTTGCCGCTCAACGCCTGGACGTACAGTAGGCCGTTCGTCGCCCGAACGTAGCCGGGGTTGGACAACGTGGAGCCGATCGTGCCGTTGCCGGAAACAGTCCCGTAATTGACCAAACCGCCATTGTTGATCGCGCCACCGTTCATGGTCGTCAACGCGGTCAGGTTCATCGACCCGCCGCTGACTGTCACGGTCTTCCCGCTGCCCACGATCATATTCGCGGCGATGGTGCCGTTGCCGCCAACCGTCCCATCCACCGTAAACGTGCCGCCCGTCAGTACGCCGCCGTTGATCGAAACCGTGCCCGCGCTCCCATTGCTCCAAGCGGAGGTAACATTGAGGGTGCCGAGGATATTGACGATGCCGTTTTGGAAGGGGATGGCCGTCAACGTCAATGTGCCCCCGCCGGAAGCAGTGATGGTCGCGCCAGAATTATTGAGTACGGATGGACTAAACGTGCCGAAACCGGTAATGCTGCCCGCGTTGGTCAACGCTCCGCCGACAACGCTGCCACCCAGCATGCCCAGGAAGCCGCCGTTCTGCCACGACGGTACAGAGTTGAACGTCGCCGCGTTGGCCACCGTGATGGCGCCCAACTGCGTGAGCGCGTTGACCAGAGTCAACGTGCCGTTGGTGGCGGCCAGCGTTCCAGCGTTAACCACCACATTGGAAATCGTACCGAACCCGGCCAGTAATGACGACGCGGTGTTTGTCATCGTGCCGCCGCTCGTGAAACCGCCGTTGAGCAGAATCGTGCCGTTGTTCAGCCAACTCGGCGTCACATCCAGGCGGGTGTTGGCCGCGATGTTCACCGTGCCGTTCTGCGTGAAGGAAGCGGTCGCCTGCAACGTCCCGTTCGTCACGAAGATGAGACCGGTGTTAAGGACGCTCTGCAACCCGCCAAAACCGGTCATTGTACCCGCGTTGGTCACGGTCGATCCGATGACATTTCCGCCAATCATCGCGATCGTGCCATTATTCTGCCAGGCCGTGAGCACGCTTAATGTACCGCCATTGGTCACGATGACCGTGCCGTTCTGCATTAGTGCCAGCGCCAGGGTCAACAGACCCGAGTCTGCCGTGAGCGTCGCCCCGGAGTTGTTGACCACTTGTGGATTGATTGTGCCGAAGCCCTCGATGCCGCCTGCGTTGGTGATTCCCGAACCAATCACCGTGCCGCCACGCATTCTCATCGAGCCGCTGTTCTGCCACGCCTGAAGCGCGTTTAGCGTCGCCGCGTTGCTAATGACCATGCTCCCCAACTGGCTCGGCGCGACGGTGAGTGTCAGCGTCCCGTTGTTCGCTGTGACCGTCGCCCCGGTGATGTTGACCAGTTGCGGCGTGATCGTACCGAAACCATTGACGCTGGCCGCGTTCGTAATCGTCGATCCAATCGCCGTGCCGCCGGCCATGCTCAACAACCCGCTGTTCTGCCACGCCTGTTGCACGTTTAGCGTGCCGCCGTTGGCCGCCACGAACGTGCCCAGTTGGCTCGGGGCCGCCGCCAGCGTCAGCGTGCCGCCGCTCGCCGTGACCGTGGCGCCGCCGGCGTTCTGCACTTGCGGAGTAATTGTCCCGAAGCCGGTGATTGTGGCCGCGTTGGCAATGGTCGAACCGACGGCCGTGCCGCCTTGCAGGTTGAACGTGCCCCCGTTCTGCCAGGCTTGCAGCACATTCAACGTCGCCGCATTGCTGATGATGACATTACCCAACTGACTCGGCGCAACCGTCAGCGTCAGTGTCCCGCCATTGGCCGTCACCGTGCCGCCGCTGTTGTTGCGCACTAACGGCGTGATCGTGCCCGATCCGAAGATCGTTCCGGAGTTTGTCACGGTGGAACCGACCAAGCTGCCGCCCTGCACATTGACCATGCCGCTGTTCAGCCACGCCTGTTGGACGTTCAGCGTGCCGGCATTGGCGATATTGACCCACCCATTTTGAGTGGGCGCGGCAACCAGCGTCAACGAACCCGCCCCTGAAGCAGTCAATGTACCGCCTCCCATGTTCACGAGTTGGCTCGAAATCGTGCCAAACCCGCTCACCAATCCCACGTTGGTCACCGCGCCACCCGTTAGCCCACCACCCAGAATGCTCACTGTCCCGTTCGTGTTCGCCCACGACGACGCCACATTCAGTGTGCCGTCGCTGGTAATCGTGAACAGCCCGAGATTCTGGACGGTCTCACCCACTGTGGCCACATTCAACAATCCGTTCGTCGCCAACACCACGCCCGCCGTGTCGTTGTACAACGAACTCACAATCGCGCCGGGGCCGGTGATGCTGTTCTCGTTGGTAATCACCCCGTTCATCAACAGCCCGCCGCCATTGAGAACAATCGTCCCGTTATTCTGCAGGAACGCGTTCGTCAGTTGAATCGTCGAGGTCGCGTTTAGGTTGCTGAGCAACCCGGCGTTGGCATTGCTTTGCAGACCCAGCGAGAAGATTCCGTTGCTGGCCACGATCGTGCCGCTCGCGAGATTGGCCACACTCAGGTTCTGCGTGCCCACACCGTAGATCAGACCACTATTGACGTTGGTAATCACACCCGCCCCGCCATTGATCGTCAGGAACCCGCCCTGCAACGCCACCGTGCCTTGGTTAACAATGGCCGACCCACCACCGCTGACCGTCAGGGACAACGTCGCCGCGCCATTGATCAGGTTGTTGGCGCCCAGCAGACCGTTGTTGGTCACCCCAATGGTCGCAATCAGATTGCTCAGACCAGGAATCGGCGCCTGCGCCACAAACGACGCCAACGTCCCCGCGTTGATAATCGGGAAGTTGGCCACATTGCCGACCCCGGCGATGATGTTAAAGTTCGTGATCGTACCCGCGCCGCCATTGAAGATGATCGTACCGCCCGAGAGCGAGACCGTGCCCTGATTGATCAATATGTTGCCAGTTTGCAGCAGGTTCAGCACCGCGTTCGAACTGGCTGTGCCGAGGGTTGCCGCGTTGTTGTTGGTGAAGCTGGTCAGACGCACCGTCTGCGTGCCGATCCCCGAAATGCTGCTGGCGTTGGCGAAAATCTTCCCGTTGTTGACCACCCCGCCGCCATCGATCGTGCCATAGCCGGTAATGAAGTCCGCGTTCGTGATGACGGCATTGGTGAGCACGCCACCGAGCAGTGTGATTGTGCCGCTGTTGACCCAGGCTTGGGCCGCATTGAGCGTTGCGCCATTCTTGATGGTAATCGAACCAGTCTGCGTCGGCGCCACCACCAGCGAGAGCGTCCCGTTGTTGACGTTGACGCTGCCGCTGTTGGCCAGCACTCCGCTGATCGTGCCGCTGCCGTTGAGAACGACGTCACCGGAGTTGACGAGCGTGTTGCTGACGGCACCCATGAACGCGAACGTGCCCGTGTTGGTGACCGGGCCAGTGAAGAAAGTGTTGGCCGTGACGCCCACATTGGCCGCGTTGCTCAGTCCGCTGTTGAAGTTCGCGCCGGCAACGCTGTTCGTCAGCACGCCTGTGCCGGCGACTATCATGCGTGAGCCTGTGTAGGTAACGCCGCTGAGATCGAAACTGCCGCCCGTAACCGTGGCCGTGCCACTGATCGTGCCAGCCGTATCCAAAGAAAAGTTCCCGGCGGTTTGCACAAAACTCCCGCCGATGGTGCCGTGAAGCGTGATCGTTCCCGTATTCGTAACCGAACCGTTGATCTGTTCCGCGTAGGTCGAGTCAAGTGCCATCGAGCCAGAATTGACGAGACCGCCGGTAAGAAGTGGCGTGCTCCCTCCGAAAGTCCAGGTCAACCAGGTAAAACTGCCGGAGTTCACCAGGTTCCCGTTGATCACCCCGGTTTGATCCCACTCGCCGTTGTTGACCACGTTACCGTTGACCGTGGTTTCATTACTCACGAAGAAGTTCACCAATCCGGAATTGGTGACGCTTCCATTCATGACCGCGGCACCGGAACCACCGTTTTGCAGAACGGCGCCACTGCTGATGGTCAGCGAGTTGTAGGTCAGGGCGTCTCCCTCAAGATCCAGCGAGCCACCGTTGAGCATGGCATTCCCGGTGATCGTCGCATTGCCACCGAGGAGGAAACTGCCCGCCGTCTGCAGCAGGTTATTGCTGATTGTGCCGCCGAAGTTCAATTGGCCTTGATTTACCACGAGTGACTTGATGAACCCCGAACCACTGACCAGACCGCTGGTCAAGTTGCTCAACACGCCGCCCGCGATCGCGCCCCCGGTCGTCAACGTGACGGTGCCGCTGTTCTGCAACGTCTGACTGACTGTCAACGCGCCGCCCCCAACGACGGTGGTTCCCGCGTTGGTCATGCCGCCAATCGTCTCCGCGAATCCGTTCAGGTTGAACTGACCCCCGTTGTTGACCGTGACGTTGGCGGTGTCGCCAATCTGCTGGCTGGCCAGGAGCCGAACGGTGCCGCCGCTGTTGATGCTAAGATCACCGCCAACCGCGTTTTGGCCGGCAGTCTTGTCCAGGTCGAGTTCGCCTGCGTTGACGGTTGTCAGGCCGCTATAGGTGTTGGCGGTGCTGCCACCGAGGGTGAGCGTGCCGGTCCCGCTCTTGATCAGTCCCCACGTACCATTGGTGTTGCTGATTGCGCCGTTGATGACGACCGCGCCGCTGGCAGCGTTGATGGTGCGGTTGCTGCTGTCGAGAACAAGCGGGAGGTTGATGGTCTGGGTGTTGGTGCTGTTGTTGACGACATCGCCGATAAGATTGACCGCGTTGCCGTTGTTGGTGAACGCCCCGGCCCCCGCCTCATACGTGATACCGCTGAACTGCGTGTTCGCGGCGAGGTCGTTGGTGTTGTTGATCCGGGTCGTGCCGTCGAAGACCAGCAGATCCCCAGCCATGGGCGTGGCCGTGCTCCAGTTGGTACCACTGCTCCAGAAGTTGTTCGAACTGAGGCCGGTCCACTCCTGGCCGCCTGCGATCTGCAAGGTGATTATGCTGCCGGTGTTGCCGAACACGTACACCTTGTCCGCGACCGGGTTGAGCACGGAGAGGTTGCCGATGCTGCCGCCGAGCGTGCCGCTGTAGCTGATCAGGTTGTAGGTGCCCGGGGTCGTCCAAGCGGTGGTGGTGCCTTGCTGATAAAGATCGAAGCCACCACCGTTCAGGGTTAGCCCGCCGGAGTTCAGCACGTTGATCAGGTCGTTGGCCGGATTCGAGTTGAACTGGAAATTGACAATGCTGCCGGACGCAAGCGTTAACGCGCCCACATTGAACGCACCCACGCCGTTGCCGGGCGCGAGCTGGCCGCCGCTGTTGATCGTCACCCCAACGGTGATGGTGCCGGCGCCGCCGAGCACGCCGCCGCTGTTGACTGCGACGCTGCCGCCGCTGATACCGCTGCCGCTGGTGTTGTTCACGTTCAACGTGCCGCCGTTGACCGTGGTCGCACCGGTGTAATTGTTATTCCCCGTCAGATTCAGCGTGCCAGTTCCATCCTTGGTCAGCGTAGTGCTTGTCCCGCCAATCGCGCCGGCGACGACAACATTCCCGGTGCCGCCAATCGTGAGAGCAGAACCACCGCCGGTGATGCCCCCACCCAGCGTCAGAGTACCGGCATCGGAGTTGATACGTGACGCTCCCGCCAAAGTGATCGCGCCACCGTAGCTGTTGTTCCCCGAGACGTTCCGCAGGGCGCCGTCGTTGGAGATGCCGGTTCCATTCAGCGAGAGCGCGTTGGCGCCGACGCTGATGCCGCCTTGGAGTTGCAGGGCCGCGCCGCTGGCGACGGTGACGCCACCGGCGGTGCTCCCGAGGGCAGTGTTGTTCTGGATGTTGAGCACGCCGCTGTTAATAACGGTCCCCCCCGTGTAACCGCTGGCTGCGGTCAGCGTCGCCGTATCGGCTCCGACCTTCGTCAAACTGCTGCCGCCGCCAATCGCCCCGCTCAACGTCATGTCGCCGCTGCCGCCGATGCTGCTGGCGCTGCCCAACGTGATTGCCCCGCCCAGGCTGGCACCGGTGCCGCTGCTGTTGATCAACGCTCCGCCGCTGCTGATGCCGGTGCCGTTCAGCGTGACCGGTTCGGCGCCAATCGCCTGGCCATTCAAATCCAGCACGCCGCCGCTGTTGACGACCGTGTTGTCAGCGGTCGAACCGAGCGCCAAGGCGCTGCCGAGCTTGAGTGTGCCGCCACTGTTGATCGTGGTGCCTCCGCTGTAGGTGTTGTTGCCGCTCAAGGTGAGCACCCCGCCGCCTACGGTTACGGCCATCGTGCCCGTTCCAACGGTGTGATCGGCGATGGTGCCGGCATACGATCCGCCGCCGTTCACCGTCATCACGCTTGCGCCGTTGCCGTTGTTCAGGAGCGTCCCGCCGCCACCATTCAGAGAACCAAAGGTTGCGTTTTTGCCATTGAGGTTGACAAGCCCGCCGGAAACAGTGGTGTTGCCCGTGATCGTGGCGTTGCCGTTGAGGAGATTCGTGCCCGCGCCCTGAGTGTAACTGTTATTGATCGTGCCCAGCCACGCGAAGGCGGTCATGTTGGTCACCGGGCCGTTGAGTGTCACGCTTTGCGCGAACGACACCGTGGCGGCATTGCTCAACCCGCCGTTGAGGATCGCCCCGGCCAGACTGTTGGTCAGCACGCCCGTGCCGCTGACAACCAGGAAACTGTCGGTCAAGCTCTTGCCGTTGAGATCAAACGTGCCACCGTTGACCATCGTGCTGCCCGTGACCGTGCCGGCTCCGATCATCGTAATCGAACCCGCCGTGTTCACCAGATTGTTACTGATGACGTCACCAAAAGCCAACGAGCCGGAATTGCTGACGATCCCGCTCACATAGACAACGCCGTTGGTGTCCAACGTGAGCGAGCCCGTGTTCACAATACTACCCGTCACCCGCGCGTTGATCGAGTTGGTGTATAGCGCCATCACCCCGGAATTGACCACGCTGTTGCTGATGGCCCCACGCTGGATCCACGTGCCGGTGTTGGTGACCGGACCATTGACGTAGGTGTCACGGAACAGGTTCACCGTGCCGGCATTGGTGATCCCGCCGTTCAGCGTGGCGTTCTGTACGCCGTTGGTCAGCGTCGCCCCGGTTGCAATGAGCAACATCCCGTCGGTCAATTGACCGCCCGCCAGATCCAGCGTGCCGCCATTGATCGTCGCCGCACCGGTAACCGTCGCGCCGCCGCTGACGGTAAAGCTGCCGGCGGTCTGCAGGAAGTTGTTGCTGATCGTGCCGCCGAAGTTCATCCGCCCCTGGTTGACCAGGAACGCCTTGATGAATCCCGACCCACTGAGGGTGCCGCTTGCGCTGGTGTTGGTCAAATTGCCGCCTGTGACCGCCCCGCCGGCCGCGATATTGATCGTGCCGCTGTTGGACCAATCCGGCTGGACGTTGAGCACGCCGGAGCCGGCAACGTTAATACCGCTGCCGGCCTGCGTTGTCGGCGAGTTGACCAATGTCAGCGTGCCGCCCGTCGCCGTAACGAGTCCCGCGTTGACCAATAGATTGGAGATCGTACCGAATCCGCTGATGGGGGCGCTGGCGAGATTGGTGACATTCCCACCCGCCAGCACGCCACCGCTCAACAGCAATGTGCCGCTATTGGCCCACGCCGGGGTGACCGACAGCGTCATGCCATCCACATTAATTGTGCCGTTGTTGACCGGTGCAGCGGTCAATGTCGCGGTATTATTGAGGTTGAAGCTGCCGTTATTGACCAACGTGTTGCTGATCGCACCCTGGAAGAACATCGCGGCCATATTGGTGACCGGGCCGTTGAAGTACGTGCTGGCCGTCACCGCCACCGTCGCTGCGTTGCTCAACCCGCCATTGAACGTCGCACCCCCGACCGCATTAGTCAGCACGCCCGTGCCCCCATCGACGATCATGAGCCCGTTGGAGTAGATCTGGCCGTTGAGGTTGAACGTGCCGCCGTTAATTGTCACTGTCTTGGTGATGGTCGCCGTATTGTTGAGCGTGACCGTGCCGTTGCCCGCGTTCACCAAGTTGTTGCTGATGGCCCCCTGCCACAGGAATGCCCCGGTGTTGGTGATCGGGCCGTTGAAGTACACATTCTGCGCGAAGGACGCCGTGGCCGCATTACTCAACCCGCCGTTGAACGTCGCATTGGCCTGGCTATTGGTAAGCACGCCCGTGCCACTGACGATCATGATCCCGTTGGAATACGTGCCACCGCTGAGATCGAAGAGGCCGCCGGTGAGGGTGGCCGTGCCGGTCACCGTGCCGGTGCCGCTGACGATATTGGTGCCACTGATTTGTTGGAAATTGCTGACCTGGCCACTCAACACCACATTGCCCTGATTGACCAATAATGTGTTGATCGCGCCGAAGTTGGTGACGGTGCCGCCGGCCAGGTTCGTGAAGTTGCCGCCCGCGATAACACCGCCGGAAGCGATGTTGACCGTGCCGCTGTTGCTCCACGCCAGCGTCACGTTGAGCGTCCCCGGGCCGCCTCCGTCCGCTACATTCACCATGCCCTTCTGTTGTGGCGCGACGCTCAGTGTGAGCGTCCCATTGGTGGCCACGAGAAGACCATTGTTGACCAGTAATGGGGCAATGGTGCCCGCGCCGTTGACGGTGGCCCCGCTGTTGTTGGTCAGGCTGCCGCCGGCCACGGTGCCGTTGGCGATCAGGATCGTGCCCGAGTTGGCCCAAGCCGGGTTGACCGTCAAGGTGCTCGCGGCGACATTGATCGTGCCACTGTTGACAGGAGCGGTCGCCAATGTCGCGTTGCCATCAAGGGCGAAACTGCCGCTATTGATCAAGGCATTGTTGATGGTGCCCTGGAAAACAACTGTGCCGGTATTGGTAACGGGGCCGTTGAAGGTCGTGGTCTGCGACACGAACACCGTGGCGGCGTTGCTGAGCCCGCCGTTGAAGATCGCACCAGCCAGACTGTTGGTGAGCACTCCTCCGCCGCTGACGACCATCTGGCTGTTGGTGTAGGTCTTGCCGTTGAGGTCAAAGTTGCCGCCACTGATACTGGCCGTGCCCGTGATGGTGGCGTTGTTGCCCAACGTGATGCTGCCGGAGGTTTGCACGTAGTTGTTGCTAATTGCGCCTTGGAAGGAGATCGACCCGGAATTGGTGACGGCGCCGCTGATGTACCCTGGCCCGTTGCTGAACACCACCGAGCCACTGTTGACGAGGCCACCGGTGACGCGTGGATTGACCGTGTTGGCCATTAAGGTCAGCGTACCTGCGTTATCGACTTCATTGCTAATCGCGCCGCGCTGTAGCCAGGTGCCGGTATTGGTCACAGGGCCCAGTACGTAAACGTCAGCCGCAAAGCTTACCGTGCCGGCATTGGTCACGCCGCCGTTGAGTGTGGCGCCTAATGTCCCGTTCGTCAGTGTCGCGCCGGCGGCGATCAGCAACATCCCGTCGGTCAACCGACCCCCCACCAAATCCAGTGTGCCGCCATTGATGGTCGCCAGACCGGTAATCGTCGCGCCGCCGCTGACCGTGAAACTACCAGCCGTCTGCAGGAAGTTGTTGGCAATCGTTGCCCCAAGGTTCACGCGACCACCCTGATTGACCACCATCGGGGTGATCGTGCCCGTGCCCCCAAGGAAGCCACTGGCCAGGTTGGTGATGGTGCCGCTGTTGAGCGTGCCGCCGGTGAGGTTGATCGTGCCGTAGTTGGTGATGAGCGCGCCAGCACCAGTGCCGGGGTCGGCACCGAAGGTCAGCGTGGCGCCCGCGCTGGCCCCGATCGTGCCGGCGTTTCCGAACGTATTGGCATTGGTGAACTGCAATTCCACCACCGTGCTGGTGGCGAGGATCGTGCCCCCGGAGAGATTGACCACTTGAGAACCGTTCTGGATGATGCCGCCGCCGGTGATCGTGCCGCCGCTCTTGTTGGTCAGTACCGCAGTGCCGAGGTTCAACACGGCGTT
>JBEKUF010000254.1:0-5980 GCA_049515295.1 Verrucomicrobiia bacterium
CGCCGCGCCGCTCCAGTTCAATGCAATCCCGCCCATGGGCAACCCCGGCGTGGGATTGGTCGCCGCCAGCACGTACGACACCCCGCCTTTGAAAAACACCGTGTCGCCGGGATTAAGCGGGGTGCTGCCTGCCGTGCCGGTGGCCAAGGAGTCGCCGGGGCAGTGCTGCCATGCCACCGAAGTGTCCGTGCCGGCATTGGAGTCCGCGCCACCTGAATAGTCCACATAATAGCCGACAGCTTTGCTTTGGGTTGCTGAGGCGAATATGTAGACCGTAGCTACAACAACTGCTAGAACATCTTGCAAACTTGACACAGAACCTGCTCGGCCATTTCTGAGCAGGCCACATACCAAATGTGATCCGGCAACTGCGACCGCGCCTTTTGGCCTCCCCGCCCCGTCTCCCGCTTTCATTTGGGGCGACATCTTCACTTCCGACCCAAAAAGCAGCCACGCTTTTCCTCAACTATGCCCCGTCACATCATCACCGCGAACGGATGTTCGTCACCTCTGAGAACATTGTCCTCACTTTGAGACTGGACACCATATTTGGGTCTCGAAATCAGGTATAAATCCGCCGTGCAAGGCCGCCACAGGCACGGCTTCGCAGATGCGGTGTCCCCACCACTCCAAGAATGCCACGGTGGAAATGGCTTGTGAAAGGTGCGTCGAAGAGACCCTGGATACGCTGGTGACCTACAGAGTTTGAATGAACGAAACCGTCTGCGATACCACTACCCGTTGATTCACAAAGTGGCTCACGTTTGCATCCAGCGGCTCTGTCGATGTCGGAGTCACTTCCGCTTTTGGCACAACAAAGTCTCCCGACGGCTATGGTTCATTCGCTGAGTCGTATAGGAACCTCCTGCTGCACATGTAAACAGCGTCGAAGACTGTTATTTGCGCCAGACGATTAGGTGGAAAGACGGGCGCGTGTACAATGGCGACTGGCTGCTCGTGGATGGCTCGTCCGAAGTGCCGTCCGGTATGGGCACGATGACCTGACCAGATGGGAACGTATACGTCGGCCAGTTCCGTAACGAGAAAATGGATGGCAGGGGGAAGATGACCAATCCAAGAGGTGTAATTAAGGAACGCTTGTGGAAGCGGGACCGATTCGTCGACCCCTCGCCGCCGTAGGGGCAGACCCCAGCGTCTGCCGGTCGCCTGCCGTTGCATCTGCGCTCCTGTTTCAATGAATGATGCGATCCCCGCAATCGCCGTTTCCGCTTTCTCCCCTTGTCCGCTGTAGCTCTAGTGGAGGCGGATCCCCCTCCGACCTCGAAAATCATTCCGCGGTAATGTAATGTATTGACAATGCTCGCCAGATGGGTAACCTGACAAATCACTTTCTTGACGGCTCGCGTCGAGGAGAATAGGAGGAATAGTTTTCGTAGCAATGTCAGTTGGGACGACATAGTACAAGTAGATTGGAGGCATCATACCCCCGGCGGCCAAGTCGCGGCTGCTGTTTTGTTGCTACCGCTGTTGTTCTCTTCACCCCGGACGATGCAGTCGCTAGCACGCGTCTCGTTCAGGGGAAATCCTCTAGGGTGTTTTCCCGGTTGAAAATGGGGAACCCAGTAATTTCAGGTTCTCCATGAATGCCATTAGCGTCTTGTATGATAAAAGACACCAGACAACGGCAGCCATGCCCGTCAGGTTCCTCCGCTCTCCCTGCGTGCGTGCGCTTCGACAGCCACAAGAGTGACGTGGTGAAAGGAGTTGCGTGGTGAATGTGAAGAAGTGGATTGTTCTGGGAGTGGGATCCCTGATTGTGGCTGGGGCCTCTGTACGGGGCGGATCATCGGGGTTCCTATCGTTTGGCTCGGCTGCCTACACCATAGCGGTTTCGCAGACAAGCGCCGGTGGTATACCCCAGTATTCTTATGAGTCCTCGTGGGGCCCGAACATCGTCGCCCTCGCGTTGGGCACACAGCCCGCTACCAACCAGACATTAGCTTTCGCGATAAACTGCGGCAGCTCGGCGGGGCTCCTGGCTGTCTACGACACAATCACCTCGACCATGACGACGATTGCACAGACCACCAGCTTCGACACGGTACAGGATGCAAACCTCACGACTGGAGCCACGAATGCGGAACGGTTTGTCGCTGTTTTTAATGTTCAACCCGTCGGGAACCTGGCGGGAGGTTATTTGACGGTTGCCGGCCGGCTGCATCTGGATGCCAATGGCTGCCCCGTGGCCGTGTTGGCGGCCCAGGACCACGATCCCCTCGACAAGGCGATGGGGGACGAGGACATCGTGAAGTATACTCCAGGGAACCCAAAAGGCATTACCCTGCGCGCCGGACAAGTGCATTTCATGGGCGTGCTGGATGTGATTTCAAACGGCCAAACGAACACAGTGCTGGTTCCCACGGGCCATCTGACCCTTACCGGCCAGCTCAATTAATCTTCGGCAAGACAGCGAGAGAAACTTCCGGGCGCGGTCCGCTCACACAGCCAACTCGCAGCCGCTCCCTCACACTTCAAGGCGGTTCCGACTAGACGATGTCGACTGACGTGACACGGCCCACGCTGCTGGCGTGAATTGCTTGATCTCCGTGATTTTCGCCAAGGGCAAGTGCGTGAACAAATCTTTGAAGTAATCAAACGGGTTGATCCCTTGCCGCCGACAACTGCCCAGCAGAGTGTAGATTACCGCGCTACGCTCCCCGGCCTCCAGATGTCCAGTGAACAACCAGTTCTATTCTCCAAGAGCACTGGCACGAATGGCGTTCTCGATGAGGTTATGCCGCCTCCAGACTTATGCCGCGTGGCCGAGCGGGAGGCTCCAATTACGGGCATTCTGCGCTTCAAGTGGCAGCGACGCGCGGCATAGTCAGAGGCTTTCGAGAAAGGCGAGAAGCCGATCCGTTGGATGATACTGACCAGCGCACTTTTTCGAGCCAGGGAGTGAGTTAGTCCGAGGCTGTTGTTGATGTTGCACTAGGGTTCTGAGTTTGTCCATCCCCGACGGAGGGAGGGCGAAGCCCGACCGCAGACGGGGATGAAGTTAGTTGGGCCGCAAATCGCGCTGGGCTCTGATAACCCAACCGACTGTGTGGCCGACGTTGGTTGTATTTGTGCCGATAGTCTTCGATCACCACTCGCGCTTCTGTCAGCGTCCAGAGTTGCTCCCGGTTCAAACACTCGTCCCGAAAGCGGCCATGAAAGCTCTCCACGAAACCGTTCTGCCACGGGCTACCCGGCTCAATATAGATCGTCTTAATCTGGTTCTGCGCCAGCCATCGTCGCACGATCTTGGCGATGAACTCCGACCCGTTGTCCGAACGCAGGTATTGCGGCGCGCCATGTTGCGCAATGGCCTTCTGCAACCAAGTCAGCACCTCGCCGGAACGCAGCGCCCGGTCGGCTCGCAGCACATGACACTCACGGGTGTATTCATCCAGGATCGTCAGCATCCGTAAGGCACCTCCGCGCACGGTGGCATCGGCAATGAAGTCCCAGGTCCAGACGTGCCCGCGATGCGTGGCTTTGATCGGCAGGCCCGTCGACACCCCGCGTCGAATCAGCTTTCGCCGACTCGGGGGAACGCGCAGTCCTTCCACACGCCGCAGTCGTTGAATCTGTCGCTTACCCACCCGCCAGCCTTCCTCGCGCAACAGCACCGCGATCCGCCGATAGCCATAGCGCGGATTTTCGTCCGACAACTCCCGCAACCGCTGCCGCAGTTGCTGTTGGGCTGTCGTGGCTGCTCGACCCCGATACCAATACGTGGACCGCGATAACCGCAGGATGCGGCACGCCGCCCGCCCGGAGCACACCCCCGCCGCCACCATCGTCAGCGCCAGTTCCCGTCGATGCCCCGGGCTTACAATTTTTTTTCGCACACCGCCTCCAGTACACGGTTTTTCAGCAGCGCCTCGGCCAACATCTTCTTGAGCTCGCCGTTTTCCCGCTCCAATTCCTTCAGTCGTCGGGCTTCCTTCACCTCCATCTGACCAAACTGCTGCTTCCATCGGTGAAAACTCACCTCGGAGATGTTGTGTTCCCGACACACGTCGAGGATCGACTTGCCGGTGTCCGCCTCCCGCAAGATGCGGATCTTGTCTTCGGTCGTATACCGCTTGCCTTTCATGCTGGGTCCTTTCTCTTGGCCCCAGACTAACATCTCAAGCGGCTCGAAAAAACGCGGTCACCTCACTCCAATGGCTGGTTGGATTTTATCATTCAGCTGGGGAAGCCCGCACCGTGCTTTCGAGATATATTTGAATGCGGTCAGGTATCATTATCAAACAATTGAGTCTCCAACTGCGTCACGGTTTCCCGCAGCTTTTGCTTCTGGGCCAAGTGTGCGTCAACGACGTTCATCAGCCGATGCAAATGGACACGAGACTCAGCACCTTCTCACCCGACGGCAAACACTCACGGCGAACAAGCGGACGTTTCACTAATTACAAAGGGGCTGCATTTTGTAGTGGCACTGCGTGACCGGTTGTAGCACGATACGCTGAGGGAGAACATGCGATGTCAGTGAGGCAGACGGATTGTCGGAAAGTGAAATTCGCCGTACGTGCAGTGATGTTGGCTGCGCTGGTGTTCGTCGTTTTCGGTGCGGCGGGCACGCCGTCGCGTGCAGACGAGGCTTCCTCCAAAACCGTTTGTGTGCTGACCATTCACGAAGACATCACCCGCAATACGGTGTACCTGATACGACGCGGCCTGCGCGATGCGGAGGAGAAACGGGCCGCCGCGCTCGTGCTCGACATGCAGACCAACGGCGGGCGCGTTGACGCAACGGAGGAGATCATTCGTCTGCTCGAAAACGCGCCGATGAAAACCTACACGTTCGTCAATGACAAGGCGTACTCCGCCGGCGCCTACATCGCCGCCGCCACCGACAAGATTTTCATGTCGCCGGGCAGTGTCATCGGCGCCGCTACGCCCGTCATACTCGGGGAGTCGGGCGTGCAAGAACTGCCCAAGAGTTACGAGGAAAAACTCTCCTCCGCCATGCGCGCCCGCATTCGCGCCACGGCCCAGGAGAAAGGCTACAACCCGGATGTGTTCGAGGCGATGGTGGACGCCGACCGTGGATTGACCATCGACAACAAGGAAATTACCCCCAAAGGCAAGCTGCTCACTCTGACCAACGAGGAAGCCGCCCGCAAATATGGCAACCCGCTGAAACCGTTGCTGTCGTCGGCCACGGTGAAGTCGGTGGCCGAATTGCTGGAGAAAGTCGGCCTGAAGGACGCCATCACGTTCGAAGTGTCGCCGTATGGATTCGAGCAACTGGCCCGCTGGATCACCGCCATTTCTCCGCTGCTGATTCTCGTCGGGTTCCTGGCGCTGTATATCGAATTGTCCCACCCGGGCGTGGCGCTGCCGGCCATTGTCGCCGTGATTTGTTTCGCCATCTATTTCCTCGGCTATTTCGTCGCGGGATTCGCCGGGTGGGAGGAGATCGCATTGTTCATCTTCGGACTGGCGTTGCTGGCTCTGGAGTTTTTTCTGTTTCCCGGCCACTTCGTCTCCGCGGCCCTGGGCACGATTGCCGTGCTGGCCGCCCTGGTGCTGGCGATGACCGGCCGCCTTCCCAGCGAACCGATCATCCCGAGTTGGGGCCGGTTGGAAATACCGCTGGCGAAGGTTTTCGGCGCCATGCTGGGCGCGATGATCGCCGCCGCCCTGCTTGCCCGCTGGCTGCCCAAGAGCACGTTGTTTAAAAAAATGGAGTTGGCGGCGGCCACGAATTCAGCCGAAGGGTACACGACCAGTTCGAGCGACGCTCGCGCGTTGCTCGGCTCGATGGGTGTCGCCGAAACGAATCTGCGGCCATCGGGCAAAGGACGGTTTGGGGATCAACTGGTCGATGTGGTGACGGAAGGCGATTTGATCGAGCGGGGCAAGCCGATCAAGATTGTCGAGGTGCAGGGCAGCCGCGTGGTGGTCAAACGTGCGGCGTAGCGGGTGTTTTATGGGCTGGACAACGATCATCATTTTTTCCGTG